>NZ_VMQU01000045.1 GCF_007714205.1 Mycobacterium helveticum
CGTCGATCATCTGCGCCGCTCCTCCTCATCGCTGCGCTCTGCATCGTCGCCAGCGTCGATCATCTGCGCCGCTCCTCGTCATCGCTGCGCTCTGCATCGTCGCCAGCGTCGATCATCTGCGCCGCTCCTCCTCATCGCTGCGCTCTGCATCGTCGCCAGCGTCGATCATCACGTCGTCCCCTTCAGGTGGTGACCAGCGTTCCGATCTTCTCACCAGCGACCGCGCGGGCGATATTGCCATTGGTCAGCAGGTTGAACACCAGGATCGGCATGCCATTGTCCATGCACAGGCTGAACGCGGTGGTATCGGCCACCCGCAACCCTCGGTCGATCACTTCGCGATGGGTGATCACGGTCAGCATCTCCGCCTCGGGATTCACCCGGGGGTCCTCGGTGAACACGCCGTCCACCGCCTTGGCCATCAGGACGACGTCGGCGCCGATCTCCAGCGCCCGCTGGGCCGCCGTGGTGTCGGTGGAGAAGTACGGCAGGCCCATGCCGGCGCCGAAGATGACCACCCGGCCCTTCTCCAGGTGACGGACGGCCCGCAACGGGAGGTAGGGCTCGGCCACCTGGCCCATGGTGATCGCGGTCTGGACCCTTGTGACGATGCCCTCCTTCTCCAGGAAATCCTGCAGCGCAAGGCTGTTCATGACGGTGCCGAGCATCCCCATGTAGTCCGACCGGGTGCGCTCCATGCCGCGCTGCTGAAGTTGGGCGCCCCGGAAGAAGTTCCCGCCGCCTATCACCACGGCGACCTGGACGCCGGTGCGCACCACCTCGGCGATCTGGCGGGCCACCCGGGCCACCACGTCGGGATCCAGGCCGACCTGGCCGCCGCCGAACATCTCGCCGCCGAGCTTGAGCAACACCCGTGAATATTTGGCTCGACTCGCCGGTGCGCCGTTGACGCCTTCCGTCGGCTCCGTCATCAGACTCCTCGCATGAGAGCGCCATCCCGGGCGAACTCCTCCGGAACGGCCTTCCACATCCTGCCTCATCGCAGCACACCCCGGCGTGGCCGGGGTGGATTACCGGCAAAGGACGCGCGGGCGGGGCCGCGCCGGCCCGCCGCGGATGTTTGGTCGCGCCGCGGCACGGGAATAGGCCAGGGCGCAGCAGGAAACGACCGGCCTTGAGAATTAGGGCCGCTAGCTGCTGTGTTGCCGAATCGTTCACCGAATCGGCAAGGAGCGGAACCGCTCGTTTCCACGTACGCCACTGAGGAGGAGCTGATTCATGGCGGACACCAACAACTCCGGACCCGCGGAAGCCGTGAAGGGCGTCGTCGAGGACGTCAAAGGTAAGGCCAAGGAGGCCGTCGGGGCGGTGACGGGCCAGGACGACCTCACCCGCGAGGGCCAGGCCCAGCAGGACAAGGCCGAGGCACAGCGCAACGCGGCGAAGAAGGAAGCCGAGGCCGAGGCGGCCCGCGGCAGCGCCAGGGCGGCCGAAGAGCGCCAGAAGTCCAACCAGTAGCTTGTCGCGACGATGAGCCCGGCCCGAACCGACGGGCCGGGCTCATCGGTTCGGGCGCCGGGGTTAGTGAGTTCGGGAGCAAACTTTTCCCGGGGACACCCCGACCGGGGACGATTCGGGGTCCGCAAAGGCGGAAGAGTTGGCATAATTCTCCCGGCGAGCGGGTAATCCGCGCCGCGCCGGCAGACATCTCCGCGCGAGGTGCCTCCGTGGCAAACCCGGTTTGGGAGATGTCGTTGGACGTTCTACTGGTCACCGACGAGGACGATTTCGAATCGGCGTTGCCGACGCTGAAGTCGTTTGCACGCCGGCTGCGGCGCGCGCCCCTTGCCGACCACGCCGACGGGCATCCCGGTTCCGCCGACGTCGCGATCATCGACGCGCGCACCGACCCCGCGACGGCCCGAACCGTCTGCCGCCGGCTGACGGCCGCCGCGCCGGCGATCGCGGTGGTGGCCATCGTGGCGCCCGCGGACTTCGCGGGGATCGACATCGACTGGCATTTCGACGACGTGATGCCGCCCGCGGCGGAGGCCGACGAGCTGCAGGCCCGGCTCCGGCTGGCCATCGCGCGCCGCCGCAGCGCACTGGACGGCGCGCTGAAGTTCGGCGACCTGGTGCTGCACCCGGCCAGCTGCACGGGCTCGCTGGCCGGCATGGACCTGCACCTGACGCTCACCGAGTTCAAATTGTTGAGCTTCCTGGTGCAGCACGCCGGCCGCGCATTCACCCGCACCCGGCTGCAGCACGAGGTGTGGGGCTATGACAGCACCGGCCGTGTCCGCACGGTCGACGTCCACGTGCGGCGGCTGCGCGCCAAGCTCGGAGCCGCACACAAATCGATGATCGAGACCGTCCGCGGGGTGGGCTACATGGCGGCGACTCCGCCGCGACCGCAATGGATCGTCGGCGACCCGGCATCCGCGCCGCGGCCGTCGGCCGGCCCGGACGCGGACCGTGGTTGAGCGGGTTCCGTAGGCCACTGTGCCGCAACACCTTTCGCCGACCTCGGCGATCCCCTCAGGCCCCTCAGGCAGTCGCCTCAGGCGAACAGGGGCAGCGCACGCCGGCACTATCCCCCACGGCAGCGACACCGCGAGCGGGAAAGCCTTGAGCCACAACAGGATGTCGAGCCGCAGCGCCTTCGACAGGCCGTCGCCGCAGATCGCCGTGAACGCGTCGCGGGCGGTGCCGTGCAGCGGGCGGTCCTGTCCGAAGCGTCGCCACCGGGGCGGAGCCGCGGAAGCAACGAAATGAACCGCTGACAAACCTCCCCGTGTCGGACGCGACGCGGGGAGGTTTGTCAGCCGGGGTGGGCGGTCAGACGTTGCTCGTCCAGATGAGGACGTCCTGCACCCCGTCGTTGTACACGACGCCGTTCGGCGGCTGTCCGGTCACGTCGAAGTACAACCTCCCGCTCGACTGCTGGCCCTGCAAGATCGGAGCGGGGCTGAGGCCGTTGGGGGTGGGAACATTGTCGATCACCCGGTAGGTCTGGCCGTCGGCCGATCGGGCGTTGAAGTCCGAGACCAACGGGGTCACGGTCCCGCCGTCAGCCGTGGCGGTGATATCTGCCTGGTACAGCTTGCCTTTCGGGGTGTATCCGGGAATGACGGTGTTGGTCGCGTGCAGGTTGTTCACGCTGTACGCGGTGACCAGCGGCCCGTCGACGAGCTTTTCGCTGGTGCCGAATCCCTGGACGGTTGGCGGCGCGGCGGATGCCGTCGCGGCGGTGAAGACGCTTGCCGCTGCGATCGCACCGGCAGCAACTGCAGTTTTTGCAGCGGTAGTTGCAGCGGAAGTGGTGAACTTCATGTTCAATTCCTTTCGTGTCGAACAGTCGCGCTGAGGCGACAACCGCACATTGGTCTTGTACGGGGTCTTGTTAGGGGTCTTGCAAGGTTCCATAGCCTCTCGGCCGATATTTCAAACTCGCCGCTACCGCGCATGCGTCGCGGTGGCCCGCCCGACCTGGACTGACAGCCCGAAACTGCTTTGCGCGGCAACACAACTGCGCCACTTCCGCAACACGCATACCACAACCACCGGCGCCGCGGCCGGCCCCGTCGGCCGGCGCACACGCCGTCGATCATCGGCAGCTCCTCGGTGTACTCCGAGAACTCCAACCCGAACCTGGCGCCGTACGCGGCGACCGGGGCCGCGATCGCCAACTTCGCGGCCAGCCTCGTACAGCTGCCGGGCGACACGGGGATTCGGGTCAACAGCTGCGGCGCCGGGACCGAGACGGACCCCGCTCATCCCCTCGATCATGGCCGCGGAGAGCGTGGAGTCGTTCGGGCAGAACCTGCCACTGGGACGTGCCGGGCAGCCGGCTTGCGGGGTGTGAGTCCGGTCACGGCAGCGTAATTCGGGCCGGGCGGCCGGATTCGTCGGGTAGGGTCGGCCCCAGGCTGAAATGAAATGACCGGCGCCATCGACGGCGAATAACCGGCTCAGCCGCATTCCGCACCGGGTGCTGGAGCAGACGCCACCCGTACGTCCAGGTGATTCCCCGTCTCAGAGTGGGTCAATTCGCAGGCGAACGGCACACCGGCCGCCGACCGGCGACGAACCGATACCGACCGAGGAGCTTCCTATGATGATCGAGCGCTACACCTACCGCGTCGTGTGGTCTCCCACGTACCGGAAGTATTTTGCGCGCTGCCTGGAAATCCCGACGTTGACCTCGTTGGGCACCACCCAGCAGGACGCGCTCGACCAGGTCAGCCGACTGGCCGCCGACTTCGTCGACGCCGAGGAAGACGCGAAGGAAACTGTTGCACAGCAACATGTCTCGGGCGGCAATCGCGACACATGGCGGCGCACAGGGCCGTCGTCGAACCTTCGGTACAGTCAGCGCGTCGTCCCCCGGTGGCACACGCGCTGCTGATCTCCTCCGCGGTAGTCGCCCGCGACGGGGATCGGTCCCGGAAACGGTTATCCGGACGCCCCGCCGGCACCGAGCGTGTGCTGCATGTCCGGCTTCATGGCCGACAACTGGGCGCCCCAGTATCCCCAACTGTGCACGCCGTTCTGGTCGATGTTGAACGTCGCGTTGTGGCCGCCCGCACCGAGGTAGGCATTCTTGAAGGCCACGTTGCTGTCCATCACCACCTGCTCGATGACGGTGCCCGGGATGCTCCCCTCGCCGATGTCCGAGGCCGTCCCGTTACCGCTGTAGACCCACAGCCGCGTGTTGTTGGCGACCAACCTGCCGACCTGGACGGTGGGATCGTTACGCTGCCAACCGGGTCCGCCATCCGGTCCCCACATGTCCTGGGGGTTGAATCCGCCCTCGTTGCCCATTGCCATCCCGATGTACATCGGCCCCGAACCGCTCGAGGGTGTCAGGTAGGCCGACAGCGAGCCGGCATAGGTGAACTGCCGGGGGTGGTAGGCCGCCAGGATCAGGGCCGAGGAGCCCGACATGGAGATCCCGACGACGGCATTACCGGTTCTGCGGACGCCCCTGCTCGCCAGGTAGCCGGGCAACTCGCTGGTCAGGAAGGTCTCCCACTTGTAGGTCTGGGGAGGGCCGTCGCTGTTGTTGGCCGGCCCGTACCAGTCGGTGTAGAAGCTGGACCGCCCGCCGACCGGCATGACCACCGAGATGCCCGAGCCGGCGTAGTCGCCGAAAGCGTTGGTGTTGATGTCCCAACCGCTGCGGTCGTCCTGGGCGCGCAACCCGTCCAGCAGGTACACCGCCGGCGCGCCGCCCTGCTGGAACTCGATCGTGATGTCGTGCCCCATCGAGGGCGACGGCACTTTCAGGAATTCCGGCGCCGCCGCGCGCGCCGGCGCCGCAACCCCGCTCACCCCGGCCAGTCCCGGTATCGCCGCCGCCGCAATCCCGGCGACCGTCAGTCGAAGCATCCAGCGAATCCTGCTCATCGTTGTCTCCATCCTCGTTGTCGTCGGCTCCGCTCCTGCTTCGCCGCCATCAGCCGCGCCAGGCGAGATCTGCTTCGGCGAGCGAAGCCCGTCCTCGTCGAGCGCGATCGCCTCCACCTGTGGTGCCGAGAAGGCCCCGTCGATCGACACATGCACCATCGAATGCACGCCGTAGCGGCGAACCTCGCGGGCAAGCCAGGCCGGTGCATGTGCAGATCGACTTCGGACCGGCGCGGTTCGGGATGGGCCGGCCGGCCCCGCCGGCCGGCGAGCAGGGCGTCGCAGCGGGCACCGAGCAGGTCCGGCTCCCCGCGCCGATCCGCAGTCTTTGCCCCGGTTCGCAGAATTCCGGCCACTTCACTTCGTCGTCTCTCCAGTGGGTCTATCGGGCATCGGCGGGTGCGCGATGCGCTGCTCGGTTGCCCGCGCGGCCCACCGCCCGGTGGCCCAGCCGCGTCGGCGCTCGAAATGCTCGAAATGCGGGAATCGCTGGACATGCTTGAGGCAGGACCATTTCGAGGGCAGGGTCGAGACAACCCGGCCGGGTGGGCGACGTCGCACGTGCGCAGCCGTTCGGCGAGACCGGCGACCACGGGGTTGCGCGGCACCCACCGCCGGCTGCGGCGAACACCATGCAGCCGGGGCTTCCCCGCGCGGCGACGCACGGGCCGTCGGGTCGTCACGGTCCCGGAACAGCCTCGCCGTCATGCACGTCCTCTACCCGCAATCGGGGCGCGGAAACGCGTGTCGTCGGCTTCGCCGGAAAGAATATGTCAATATCGTTGACATGGTTCAGGCGCAAGACGCTCCGCTGGGTTATCTGCTCTACCGGGTCGGTGCCGTCCTGCGCCCGGAGGTTTCGGCGGCCTTGGGCCCGCTGGGGCTGACGCTGCCCGAATTCGTTTGCCTGCGTCTCCTGTCGACGTCGCCCGGGTTGTCCAGCGCCGAGTTGTCCCGGCACACCAACGTCACGCCGCAGGCGATGAACTCCGTGCTGCGCAAACTGGAAAGCGTCGGCGCGGCAACACGCCCGGCTTCGGTCTCGTCGGGGCGCGCGCTGCCGGCCACGCTGACCGGCCAGGGCCGCATGCTGCTCAAGCGCGCCGAGGCCGCGGTGCGCGCCGCCGACGCCCGCATCCTGTCGAAGCTGACCGAGGCTCAGCGGCGCGAGTTCAAACGGATGCTCGAGAAACTCGGGTCGGACTAGCGTCGATTTTTCGCGACGGTGGGGTTTGGTGGCGCGATACCGCGAAAGTCGCTGAGCGCCATCTGTTTTGGGCCTGAGGACGTGTTTGGCTGTCCCGTGTCGCCGGGGTGGACGGGCTTTCCGAGGGGGCCGAGGGTCTTTCGTGGTTGTCGGGGCTGGTGTGCTCAAGAGTCAGGGAAAGGCGGCTCGGACTCGGTGCCAGGCGGTGGCGATGGCGTGCGCCCAGCGCCAGGTCGCGTCGATGCGTAGCCGTGTTTGGCGGGCCGCGCGGGTGATGCGGGCCGCGACGTGGAGCACGCGGTAGCGGAATGCGGCGATCTCGCAGCGAGCCAACTGCGGGGTTTCGGTGAATCCGATGAGTTTGGCCCAGGCCACCAGATCGGCTGCTGCCAGGGCGATTTCGAGCCAGGCGGCGTTGGCGTCGAAGCTGTGGCAGGGCAGGTTGCCCAGCCCGGCGGCTTCGGCTTGCCGGATGCGGTCTTCGACGCGGGCGCGTTGGCGATGCCGCAGTTCCAGGCCGGCCAGGTGTCCAGGGCGACCAGGTCGGTGGCCTCGGCCACCCACGCCCCGTCCCGGATCCCGCCAGCGGTGTCGATCGCCGGGTACCAGCCATCACCGTGGGTTGAGGGTGTCCACGGCGTCTTGGACTCGGGCGTCGACGGGAAACTCCGAAGGAGAACCCGACCCCACGCTCGCGGCAGGCGGTGGCGAAGGCATGGGTGGCTCCGGCCGAGTCTGAACGCACCACGACGGTGGGCGCGGTGGGATCGTTTCGGTCCGGACGCCAACCGGCCGGCAGCGAGGCTAACGATTGCTCCACCACCGTGATGTGGTCGGCCGCGGTGTTGGACCCGGCGTTGCCGTTGCGTAGCAGCCCGGCCAACGGTTCGCCTCCGGCAATCTCCGGACGATCCAGAAACGCCGGCAACGGATGATGACCGAAGGACTTCTTCCAGGTCGGCGCCGCGTCGGCCTTGTTGTCGGAATGGTCGATGACCCGGGTGGCGTCGATATCGATGTACCGCGGCGCCCCCGCCGGTGGCGCGGCCCCAGCCGCCCAGGCTGCGGCTCCGGCCGCCGCGCGGGCGGCGCGCACCTTCGGCAGGTGGACGGCATCGATGCGCTCATCGACCAGCCGCCACATCGTCGTTGTCGAGGCTTTGGCGTCGAGGCTTTGGCGTCGAGGCTTTGGCCCCGAACACGTGCTCGCGATCCCCACACAGCTGCCCGACCCCGTCCACACAGTCCGCGCCGTCGGCCACCGCCGCGGCCAGATCGGCAAACACCGCCCCCGGGGCGTGCACCCACGGCCCCTTGTAGGTATCGGCCAAAACCGCCGTGACCTGGGCGGACAACCCCCTACGATCGGCCAGCTCCCGCACCAAGCCCATCCCGGCGCGCGACACCACCTCGCGACCGTCCGCCGATACTTTCACCCGCCGCGCCACCGCGATACTCTTCACTTGCGAAGTGCCTTCCGCTCGACATATGGAACCCTAGAGAAGTCCCATAATGTGTTGCAGGACAGGCACTTTGGCCTATCGACACCCAGACACGACGCCACCCCGCGAAAAATCCAGGCCAGCCAGAGACGCTCGCTTCCGGGCCTGGCGCACACGGCGAAAGCGGCTGGGGGACGCGCAGCGGGCTGCGGCACGGCGCTCGCATACTGAGCCGGGTTGCGCCGAATCGGCCAAGCGCATCGGCTCGCAGAGCCCCATCGTCGAGGAGTTGGGTGCAAACCGGGGCGCGCAAGGTCACCGGGCCACGGCAAAACGTGCCCGACGACGAACCGGATGCGGCGAAATCGGTTGCGCCTAGGCCGATGTTCCGCCGGACTGGATGCGCGCCCAGGGCCGGGCCTCTTCGATCTCGTAGGCCAGCTCCAGCAGCAGCGCTTCCTGCCCCGTGTCCGCCGACAGCATCATGCCCACGGGCATACCGTCGGCCGACTGGGCCAACGGCAGGGAGATCGCCGGTTCGCCGGTGACGTTCTGCACCGGGGTGAACGCCACCCAGTCGATCAGGCGGTCGATGAGCTGGTGGTAGTCGGTGGGAGCCAGGTGACCGATGCGGGGAGTGTGATCGGCCAGGGTCGGTGTGAGCACCGCGTCGTAGGTGCCGAAGAATTCCGCGGTGCGTCTCCGCAGCCTGCGCAGGCGCGCGATGGCCAGCGGAAGGCGGTGCAGGTTGCGGCGGCTGTGTCGCTCCAGGCCCAGCGTCAGGCTGTCGAGGCGGTCGCGGTCGAACGTCCTGCCGAACATCCGCCGCCCGGTACGTACCTGCGCCAACGCCAGCGAGCCCCAGTACAGCACGAAATCGTCGACGAAACTGGCCGGCACGGGCGGCTCGTCGAGGTGTTCGACGCGGTGGCCCAGCCCCTCGAGGAGCCCGGCCGCCTTCAGCGTCAGCTCCCGCATCTCGGGACTGCACTCCCGGCGTACCGAACGGGTCAGCACGGCGATCCGCAGCCGCTGGCGACCGGGGCCGGTGACATCGCCGACCGGCGCCAGCTTGTGATTGCGCCAGGTGCGCTCCGCCTCCCGGTAGAAGGCCGCGGTGTCACGCACCGAGCGGGTCACCACCCCGTTGGTGACGATGCCCACCGGCAGCCGCCGCAGCGTCGGGTCCAGCGGCAGCCGTCCCCGCGACGGCTTGAGCCCCACAATCCCGTTGCAGGCGGCCGGAATTCGGATCGAACCGCCGCCGTCGTTGGCGTGCGCGATCGGCACCACACCGGCGGCGACGAACGCACTCGATCCCGACGACGACGCGCCGGCGCTGTAGTCGGTGTCCCACGGGTTGCGGACCGGCCCCAGCCGGGGGTGTTCGGCCGAGGCGCTGAAGCCGAACTCCGACAACTGCGTCTTGCCCACCGCTGTCAGCCCGGTGGCCAGGTACAGGTCGGTGAACTCGCTGTTGCCGACGGCGTTCCAGGGCGTCCACGCGTCGGTGCCGTGCATCGTCGGCTGCCCGGCGACGTCGACGTTGTCCTTGATGAACGTCGGAACCCCGCCGAAAAAACCGTCGCCCACCGCGTCTGCGGCGGCCGCCCGGGCCTGCTGGAACGTCGCGTACGCCAGGCCGTTGAGCACCGGGTCGACGGCCTCGGTGCGGGCGATGGCCGCCTCGATCACCTCGGCCCGGCCGACCCGGCCCGCACGCAGGGCGTCGGCCAGGCCGACCGCGTCGAGTTCGCCGAGGGCGTCGTCACCGAAGGCGTGGACGCGGCGCATGTACGCAGCCTAGGCCTGGCCCACCTCGAAGCGGACGAATCGCGTCACCGTCACGCCGGCCTCGTCGAGCAGGGCCTTCACGGTCTTCTTGTTGTCGGACACCGACGGCTGCTCGAGCAGCACCGCGTCCTTGAAGAAGCCGTTCAGCCGGCCCTCGACGATCTTGGGCAGCGCCTGCTCCGGCTTGCCCTCCGCCTTGGCGGTCTCCTCGGCGATGCGGCGCTCGCTGGCCACGACGTCCTCGGGCACGTCGTCGCGCGACAGGTAGCGCGCCTTGAGCGCGGCGATCTGCAGCGCGACGGCATGCGCCGCGTCCTGGTTCTCACCGGTGAACTCGACCAGCACACCGACCGCGGGCGGCAGATCGGCGGCCCGCTTGTGCAGGTAGGTCTCGACGTTGCCGCCGAAGAACTGCACGCGGCGCAGTTCGAGCTTCTCGCCGATCTTGGCCGACAGGTCGGCGATGGCCTGCTCGACGGTCGTCGCACCGATCTTGGCGGCCTTGAGCGCCTCGACGTCGGTGGCCTGGGCGGCCAGCGCGGCGTCGACGACCTGGTCGGCCAGCGCCTGGAACTCGGCGTTCTTGGCGACGAAGTCGGTTTCCGAGTTCAGCTCGACGAGCGCGCCGCCCTTGGCCGCGACCAGGCCTTCGGCCGTGGCCCGCTCGGCACGCTTGCCGACATCCTTGGCGCCCTTGATGCGCAGCGCCTCGACGGCCTTGTCGAAGTCGCCGTCGCTTTCGGCCAGCGCGTTCTTGCAGTCCAGCATCCCGGCGCCGGTGAGTTCCCGAAGCCGCTTGACGTCGGCAGCGGTGAAGTTCGCCATATTGGCCTTCCTATGAGGAGTCAGTGGTTGGTTCGGTTGCGCCCGCGGCGGCTTCGTTGCCGAAAGCGGTGGCGGCATCGGCACCAGCGGTTGCCGTGGCTGTCGCCGTTGCGGAGGCCAGCAGCTCCTGCTCCCATTCGGCGAGCGGCTCGGCGGCCTCGACCTCGGGCTTGCCGTCGCCGCGGCCCACGCCGGCGCGGGCCTGCAGGCCCTCGGCGACCGCGGAGGCGATCACCTTGGTCAGCAGCGCGGCCGAGCGGATCGCGTCGTCGTTGCCCGGGATCGGGTAGTCGACCTCGTCGGGGTCGCAGTTGGTGTCCAGGATGGCGATCACCGGGATGCCCAGCTTGCGGGCCTCGCCGACGGCGATGTGCTCCTTGTTGGTGTCGACGACCCAGATCGCCGAGGGCACCTTGGCCATGTCGCGGATACCGCCGAGGCTGCGCTCGAGCTTGTTCTTCTCGCGGGTCAGCATCAGGATTTCCTTCTTGGTGCGGCCCTCGAAGCCCCCGGTCTGCTCCATCGCCTCGAGCTCCTTGAGTCGCTGCAGCCGCTTGTGCACGGTGGAGAAGTTGGTCAGCATGCCGCCCAGCCACCGCTGATTCACATAGGGCATGCCGACGCGGATGGCCTCGGCCGCGACGGATTCCTGTGCCTGCTTCTTGGTGCCGACGAACAGCACCGTGCCGCCGTGGGCAACGGTCTCCTTGACGAACTCGTAGGCCTTGTCGATGAAGGTCAGCGTCTGCTGCAGGTCGATGATGTAGATGCCGTTGCGGTCGGTGAAGATGAACCGCTTCATCTTGGGGTTCCAGCGACGGGTCTGATGCCCGAAGTGGGTGCCGCTGTCCAGCAGCTGCTTCATGGTGACTACGGCCATGGATGTGCCTTACGTGTGTCGGTTGCCGCCCGGCATCGGGTGATGCCGGGCCCTGGCGTCTGCTGCGTGCCGGACCCGCCCGGGAAAACCCGGTCGGGACCGCCCGGCATGCGGTGCGATCTCCTGGTGCAACGGGAGTCGCGCTGCAGACGCGCGAAGTCAGCCCGCAAGCGAGCTGCGACCTGGAGTTTACACCGACTCGGGGGGTGGTTTTTCCACAGCACCGGCCGCCCTGAGTGGTGGCGGCGCCGGGGCGGCGATGAACTGAGCCGATGCGACGGGTTTGGCGGCTGATGCTGTGCCTGACCTGGGTCGGTGCGGCGCCGGCGGTGGCCGACGACGTTCGGCTGGACTGGCCGTTGCGGCCGGCCCCGGCCGTCACCCGCGGATTCGACGCCCCGTCCCCGGACTGGCGGCCCGGGCATCGGGGCGTCGATCTGGCCGGCAAACCCGGCCAGCCGGTGTACGCCGCGGGCGCCGCGACCGTGGTGTTCGCCGGGTCGCTGGCCGGGCGGCCGGTCGTGTCGCTGGCCCATCCCGGCGGATTGCGGACCAGCTACGAGCCCGTCCGGGCGGCGGTGCGCGCCGGTCAGGCGGTGACGGCCGCCACGGTGATCGGCTCGTTGGCGACCGGTCACACCGGCTGCCGGGCCGCGGCGTGCCTGCACTGGGGTGCGATGTGGGGACCGGCGTCGGGCGCCCGCTACGTCGACCCGCTGGGCCTGTTGAGGTCCACGCCGGTGCGGCTCAAGCCGCTGGGCGGGTGAGCCGCTCTGGCGAGCAGACGCGGTGAAGCTAGGCCCGCGGATGGGCCTGGTCGTGCACCGCCCGCAGCCGCGACACCGCGACGTGGGTGTAGAGCTGGGTGGTCGCCAGGCTGGAATGCCCGAGCAGTTCCTGCACCACCCGCAGGTCGGCTCCCCCTTCGAGCAGATGCGTGGCCGCGCTGTGCCGCAGCCCGTGCGGGCCCATGTCGGGTGCGCCGTCGACCGCGGCGACGGTCTGGTGCACGACGGTGCGGGCCTGGCGCACGTCGAGCCGCCGGCCGCGGGCGCCCAGCAGCAGCGCCGGACCCGACTCGGCGGTCGCCAGGGCGGGGCGCCCGCCCGCCAGCCACGCGCCGAGCGCGTCGGCCGCCGGCAGCCCGAACGGCACGGTGCGCTGCTTGTTGCCCTTGCCCAGGACACGCACCAGCCGGTGCCGGGTGTCCACGTCGTCGATGTCCAGGCCGCACAGCTCGCTCACCCGGATCCCGGTCGCATACAGCAACTCGACGATCAGCCGGTCCCGCAACGCCAGCGGGTCGCCTTGCTGCGCGCCGGATTTCGCGGCGGCCATGGCATCGGCTGCCTGATCCTGGCGCAGCACCGCCGGCAGCGCCCGGTGCGCCTTGGGTACCTGCAGCCGGGCGGCCGGATCCCCGTCGAGCAGGCCGCGCCGCGCCGCCCAGGCGCTGAACGCCTTGACCGCCGAGGTGCGACGGGCCAGTGTCGTGCGGGCCGCACCCGCGCCGGCCGCCGCTGCCAGCCACGACCGCAGCACCGGCAGGCTCAGCCCGTCCAGGCCGACCCCGCGCCCGTCGCAGAACGCCAGCAGCGAGCGCAGGTCACCCAGATAGGCGCGGCGGGTGTGCGCCGACCGGCCGCACTGCAGCGCCAGGTACTCGTCGAACTCCTCGAGGATGGGTTCGCTATCCGGCACTGTTCCACGCTCGCAGACAGGACGCGGCCGCGCTCAGTCGACGCGCCGCAGCGTGTCCGGCGTGAGATCTTTCAGTGCCGGATATCCGTCCACGGCCATGATCAGGTCGGCCTCGGCCAACATCATGCGCAGCACGTGCACGATCCCGTCGGCACCGCCGAGCGCCAGGCCGTAGGCGTAGGGCCGGCCGACGCCCACCGCCGTCGCGCCCAGGGCGAGCGCCTTGACGACGTCGGCGCCGCTGCGGACCCCCGAGTCGAACAACACCGGCAGCCCGTCGGCCGCCTCGACGACCTCGCGCAGGGAGTCCAGTGCGGGCAGGCCGCCGTTGGCCTGGCGTCCGCCGTGGTTGGAGCAGTAGATGCCGTCGACGCCACCGTCCCTGGCGCGGCGGGCGTCGTCGGGATGGCAGATGCCCTTCAGGAGCAGCGGAAGGTCGGTCAACGAGCGCAGCCAGGCGAGGTCGTCCCAGGTCAACGCGTTCGCGAACAGCTGAATCCAGCGCAGCACCGCGCCCTGGGGGTCCTCCTCCGGAGGGCGCGGGAGGCCGGCCCGGAAGACGGGGTCGCTGGTGTAGTTGGCCAGGCAATGGCCGCGCAGCTGCGGGAAGTTCGAGGTGCTCAGGTCGCGCGGGCGCCAGCCGGTGACCCAGGTGTCGAGGGTGACGACGATGCCCTTGAAGCCGGCGGCCTCGGCGCGCCGCACCAGGCTGGCGGCCAGCTCCCGGTCGGTCGGCGTGTACAGCTGGAAGAACCCGGGGGTGTCGCCGAGGGCGGCGGCGACGTCTTCCATCGGGTCGACCGACAGCGTGGAGGCCACCATGGGCACGCCGGTGCGCGCGGCCGCGCGGGCGGTGGCCAGGTCGCCGTGCCCGTCCTGGGCACACAGGCCGATGACGCCGATCGGCGCCATGAAGACCGGGGTCGGCAGCGTCATCCCGAACAACTCGACGGTCAGGTCGCGCTCCCTGGCGCCGACGAACATGCGCGGGACCAGACCCCACCGGTCGAACGCCTCGCAGTTGGCCCGCTGCGTGCGTTCGTTGCCCGCTCCCCCGGCGACGTAGGACCACACCGACGGCGGCAGCGCCGTCGCGGCCTTGGCCTCGAGCTCGGCGAAGGCCATCGGCAGGGACGGCACAACCCCGGCCAGGCCCTGTAGGTAGATCTCGTTCTGGTAGTCCCCGAAATGTGGCATGCGATGAGAATGCCAGCCGGCGCGGGAGTTGAGCGTCCGGTCCTACCGAACCGCCGCCCGGGCCTCCGCTTCCTTCTGGGCCAGCTCCTTCTGGGCCAGCTCCTTCTGGGCCAGCTCCTTCTGGGCCAGCTCCTTCTGGGCCAGCTCCTTCTTCCACTGCCGGAAGCTCTCCTCGGTGCGGCCGCGCCGCCAGTAGCCCGAGATCGACGACCCCCAGCGCGCGTCCACACCGCGCTCGTTGCGGATGTAGGGCCGCAGGTTGTGCATGACGGCCTGCGCCTCGCCGTGGATGAACACGTGAACCTGCCCCGGTAGCCACGGGGTGGTGGTGACCGCCTCGATCAGCGGCGCATGGTCGCCGGCGCGGTCTTCGGGCACCAGATCGGCGCGACCGCCGCGGTAGACCCAGTGCACCTCGACGGAGTCCGGTGCGGTCAACGGGATCTCGTCCTCGGGATTGGCCACCTCGATGAACGCCTTGCCGACCGCGTCGGCGGGCAGCGCTTCCAGCGCGGCGGCGATGGCCGGCAGCGCGGACTCGTCTCCGGCCAGCAGATGCCAGTCGGCGGCCGGGTCGGGGGTGTAGGCGCCACCGGGGCCCATCAGGTACACCGGCTGGCCCGGCTGGGCCGCGGCCGCCCAGGGGCCGGCCACCCCGTGCTCGCCGTGCACGACGATGTCGACCGCGATCTGACGGTTCGCCGCGTCGACGCGGCGCACCGTCATGGTCCGCACCGCGGGTTTGCGCTCGGGGGGCAGGTCGGCGAAGCTGTCCAGCGTCAACGGCCGAGGCAGCGCGGCCAAGTCGACGTCGTCCGCGACGAAGACCATCTTGACGTAGGTGTCGGTGAACCTGTTGGGCACGAAGGTGCCGAACTCGTCGCTGCCCAGCAGCACCCGAATCAGGTGTGGTGCCAGCTGTTGCCTACCGACGACTTCAAAGGGTTGCAGAGGTCGACCCGCCACGTGTCCTCCCGTCCAGAACCGGCCTGTGACGACTATACGAGCCGGGGCGTCCGCCCAGCTCCGGCGGCGTTCGAGCGGACCACTTTCCAGCGCCCCTCGGCGCGCTGCACCAGCCCGGCCACCTCGAGGATCGCCAGCGGCCCCAGCACCTGCTCGGCCGCCAGCCCCGACGCCACCGCGATCTCCTCGAGAGTGGCGGCGCCGCGCCCCGGCAGTGCCTCGTACACCTGACGCTGCGCCTGGCTGAGCCCGTCGAGTGCCGTCGCCGGTCGCGGCTGCTCGGGTGCCAACTCGCCGATGCGGCCGACGAGCTCGACGATGTCGTCGGGCCGGGTGACCAGCTGCGCGCCGTGGCGCAGCAGCACGTGACAACCCGCCGACGCCGACGAGGTCACGGGCCCGGGCACCGCGGCCACGACCCGGCCCAGGGCCCGCGCCCAGGCGGCCGTGTTCGCCGCCCCGCTGCGCAGCCCCGCCTCGACCACCACGACCGCACCCGTGACCGCGGCGACCAGGCGGTTGCGGGTCAGGAACCGGTACCGGGCGGGCCGGACCCCGGGCGGGTACTCGCTGAACAACAGACCGTGCCGGCCGATGCGGTGCAGCAGCGCCGAATGGCCGGCCGGGTAGGGGACGTCCAGGCCGCCGGCCAGGACGGCCACCGTGATCCCGTCGCCGTTGAGCGCCGCGCGGTGCGCCGCGCCGTCGATGCCGTAGGCGCCGCCGGAGACCACCGCGACCTCACGTTCGGTCAGGCCCGCGGCCAGGTCGGCCGTCACCTGCTCGCCGTACGCGGTCGAGGCCCGGGTCCCGACCACGGCGGCGGCACGTTCGCTCACCTCGTCGAGGCGTGCCGGGCCCTGTGCCCACAGCACCATCGGCGGGCTCGCGCCCGGCCGCGCCCCGGGTCGGGCGCCGAATGCCGCGAAGGCCAGCAGCGGCCACTCGTCGGTGCCGGGCGTGACCAGTCGCCCACCCCGGGCGGCGAGCAGCTCGAGATCGGCCGCGGCCCGGTCGATTTCCCGGCGCGCCGCGGTGTGCCGCGCCAGGTCCTCGCCGACCAGCCCGCGCCGGACCCGGTCGGCGGCTTCCACCGGGCCGACGGAGTGCACCAGGGCGGCCAGTTGCGGGCAGGGCGGCTCGGCCACCCGTGACAGGTAGGCCCAGGCCAGGGCCGTGGGCTCGTCGACCGGTGTGGTCATCGCCGCGCCCCCATCTGCCGGAAGCTGAGCGCGGCGGCGACTTCGTCGAGCCCGGGCAGGTCCCGGCCGGCCAGGTCGGCCAGGCTCCATGCGACCCGCAGTGTGCGGTCCACACCGCGGATGCTGAGCAACCCGCGGTCCAGGGCGCTGCGCAGCGGCTCCATGGCGGCGTTGCCGAGGCGGAACCTGCGCCGCAGTAGCGGCCCGCTGACCTCGGCGTTGGTGCGGAACCCGTGGGGCCGCCACCGCGCGGCGGCCGCCTCACGGGCCAGCGCCACCCGCCGGCGGACCCGGTCGGTGGATTCTCCGTCGGCGACCGAGAACGCTCCCGCCCGTACCGGGTTCATCTGCACCCGCAGGTCCACCCGGTCCAGCAGCGGGCCGGACAGCTTTCCCAGGTAGCGCCGCTTGGTCGCCGCCGCGCAGATGCAGTCCTGCGGATCAGCCGGCGCGCACGGGCACGGGTTGGCGGCCAGCACCAGCTGGAAGCGGGCCGGGTAGCAGGCCACCCCGTCGCGGCGGGCCAGCCGGATCTGCCCATCCTCCAACGGGGTCCGCAGCGACTCCAGCGCGGCCACGCTGACCTCGGCGCATTCGTCGAGGAACAGCACCCCGCGATGGGCGCGGCTGACGGCGCCCGGGCGGGCCATCCCCGAGCCGCCGCCGACCAGCGCCGCGACGCTGGAGCTGTGATGCGGCGCCACGAAGGGTGGCCTGCTGATCAGGGGCGTGTCCGACGACAGCAGGCCGGCCACCGAGTGGATCGCGGTGACCTCCAGCGACTCGTTGTCCGACAGCGGCGGCAGCAACCCCGGAAGACGTTGCGCCAGCATCGTTTTCCCGACCCCCGGCGGCCCGGTCAGCATCAGATGATGCGCGCCGGCGGCCGCGACCTCCACCGCGAACCGCGCCTGCGCCTGGCCCACCACGTCGGCGAGGTCGGCCGACGGCGCCGAATCCGTGCTGGCCGTCCCGACCCGTTCGCTCAGGCGGGCGGACCCGGACAGCCAACTCTGCAGCTGCCCCAGGGTGCGCACGCCCCAGACGTCGATGCCGTCGACCAGGCTGGCCTCGGCCAGGTTGTCCACCGGGACCACGACCACCGGCCAGCCCTCGCGCTTGGCGGCGAGCACCGCCGGCAGCACCCCGCGCACCGGCCGGACCCGCCCGTCCAGCGACAGCTCGCCCAGCAGGACCGTCTTTTCCAGGAGCTCCCACGGGGTTTTCCGCTGCGCCGAGAGCACCGCGGCCGCCAGGGCGATGTCGTAGACCGAGCCCATCTTGGGCAGCGTCGCCGGCGACAGCGCGAGCGTGAGGCGGGCCATGGGCCAGCTGTTGCCGCAGTTGGTGACCGCCGCCCGCACCCGGTCGCGGGACTCCTGCAGCGCGGCGTCGGGCAGCCCCACCAGGTGCACGCCCGGCAGGCCGGAGGTGATGTCGGCCTCGATCTCCACGATCTCCCCGTCCAGCCCGCGCACGGCGACCGCGAACGCCCGTCCCAGCGACATCAGCCGATCCCCCGCAGGTGGGTGATCTCGGGGGTGCGGCCTGAATTCCCAGGCCGGGCCCGTACACCGATCACGTCGATGCGCACGGCGGCCCAGCGCGCGTCCTGCCCGGCCAGCCACAGCCCGGCGAGCCGGCGCAGCCGCCCGACTTTGCGCGGGGTGACCGCGTACGGCAGCCCGCCGTAGCCGTCGCCGGTGCGCGTTTTCACCTCGACGAACACCACCGTACGGGTAGCCTCGTCGGCGGCGATCACGTCGAGTTCGCCGTAGCGGCACCGCCAGTTGCGGTCCACGATCCGAAATCCCAACCGGGTCAGGTGGTCCACGGCGAGCGCCTCGCCCATCGCGCCCAGCTCGATCCGGGTCATCGTCTTGTCCGTCGTCACACCGGCCACCCTGCGCGGCCGTCCCGACAGGATGTGTGGCGGCCGGCCGCAAATCGCGGGTCCGACCGCCGGTTATCCCCAGTCGCGTGCGTATCCACAACCGGGTGGGCCGCAGGCTAGGACACGCCCCGGGTGATCCGGTCGGCGCGGGTGTAGACGTTCATCGACTCCCCGCGCAGGAACGCGACGAGGGTGACCCCGGATTCCTCGGCCAGCGAGACCGCCAGCGACGACGGCGCGGACACCGCGGCCAGCACGGGGATCCCGGCCATCACGGCCTTCTGGGTCAGCTCGAAGGACGCGCGCCCGCTGACCAGCAGCACCGACGCCTCCAGCGGCACCCGCTCGCGCTCCAGCGCCCAGCCGATGACCTTGTCGACCGCATTGTGGCGGCCGACGTCCTCGCGTACCACCAGCATCGCGCCGTCCGCTCCGAACAGTGCCGCGGCGTGCAGCCCGCCGGTGCTGTGGAAGACTTTCTGCGCGGCGCGTAGCCGGCGGGGCATGGCCGCCAGCGTGGCCACGGCGACGGTGGCGCCGTCGGCGCCGGGGGCAAACCGGCTGCTCAACCGCACCGCGTCCAGGGACGCCTTGCCGCAGACCCCGCACGACGACGTCGTGTAGAAGTTGCGGGTGACGTCGAGGTCGGGCGGCGCGACGCCGGGCGCCAGCGTCACCTCGAGCACGTTGTAGCTGTTGGCGCCCGCGTCGGCACGGGCGTCGCGGCCGCCGCAGTAACGGATGCTCAGCACGTCCCCGCGGCCCGCGATCACCCCCTCGGTGAGCAGGAACCCCTGCGCGAGTTCGACGTCCGCGCCGGGGGTGCGCATCGTCACCGTGACCGCGGCGCCGTTGACCCGGATTTCCAACGGCTCCTCGACGACCAGGGTGTCCGGCCGGGTGGTCGTTGACTCGGCGGTGAAGCGCGTCACCCGCCGACGCGCCGTTACCCGGCCCACCAGGGCATTTCACGGGCGCCGGGAGCCACCGCGAACGAGGCCGGCTCCACCCTGACGACGATCGCTTTCGATACCGGCGTGTTCGACTTGGCAGCGACGTGATCAAGTGGGACAAGCGGATTCGTTTCCGGATAATATGCCGCGGCATTGCCGGGCGGGGTCGAATAGGAAATCACCTGAAAGTCCTTGGCGCGCCGCTCCTGCAGGCGGCCATCGGCATCGTTCCACTCCGACACCAGGTCGACGCGCTCACCCGCCTTCAGGCCCAGCGCCTCGATGTCGGCCGGGTTCACGAACACCACGCGGCGCCCGCCCTTCACCCCCCGATAGCGATCGTCGAGCCCGTAGATCGTGGTGTTGTACTGGTCGTGACTGCGCAGTGTTTGCAGCACCAGTCGGCCCGGCGGCACCGGCACCCATTGCAGCGGATTGATGGCGAAGTTGGCTTTGCCCGTGCTGGTGTGGAATTCGCGTAAGTCGCGCGGTGGATGCGGAAGCTGGAAACCGTCCGGCCGGCGCACCTTGCGGTTGTAGTCGGTGCAGCCGGGGACCACCGCCGCGATCGCGTCGCGGATGGTGTCGTAGTCATCGGCGAGCCGCTCCCACCGCACCGGATGCTGCTCGCCCAGCAGGGTGCGCGCCAACCGGCAGACGATCTCGACCTCGCTGCGGACTTGGTCGCCCGGCGGATGCAAGCTGCCACGCGAAAGATGCACCATCGACATCGAATCCTCAACCGAGACAACCTGTTTGCGCCCGTTCCGGATGTCGCGGTCCGTACGGCCCAGCGTGGGCAGGATCAGCGCCGTGGCCCCGTGCACGAGGTGGCTGCGGTTGAGTTTGGTCGAAATCTGCACGGTCAGGGCGCAACTGCGCAAAGCCGCCTCGGTGACGGCGCTATCGGGGGCGGCCGACGCGAAATTGCCGCCCATCCCCATGAACACCGTGGCCCGCCCGTCACGCATGGCACGGATCGCCGCGACGGTGTCGTAGCCGGGCCGGCGGGGCGTGGCGATGCCGAATTCACGATCCAGCGCCGCCAGGAACTCCTCGGGCATCTTCTCCCAGATGCCCATCGTACGGTCACCTTGCACGTTGGAGTGTCCGCGCACGGGGCACACGCCTGCGCCCGGGATGCCGATCATGCCGCGCAGCAGCAACAGATTGGTGGCTTCGCCGATGGTGGCGACAGCGTGGCTGTGCTGGGTCAAGCCCATGGCCCAGCAGATGACGGTGCGCTGCGACGCCATCAACATCGCGGCAACACGCTCCAGTTGCGCCCGCTCGACACCGGTGGCGGCGAGAACGGTGCCGATGTCGACGTCGAGGGTGCGGCGACGGTACGCGTCGAATCCCGAACAGCGTTGGTCGACGAATGCCCGATCGACGACGGTGCCCGGGGCGCGCCGGTCGGCCTCCAGCAGCAACCGTCCCAACCCGGCGAACAGCGCCATATCCCCGCCGATGCGGATCTGCACGAACTCGTCGGCCACCGGGATGCCATGCCCGAGAAGCCCGTTCAGCTTCTGCGGGTCCTTGAACCGGATCAAGCCGGCCTCAGGTAGCGGATTTATTGCAATAATCTTGGCGCCGTTGGCCTTTGCCTTCTCCAGCACCGACAGCATGCGCGGGTGGTTGGTGCCCGGGTTTTGCCCTGCGACGACGATCAGGTCGGCATGCTCGACGTCGTCGACGGTGACGGACCCCTTCCCGATGCCGATCGACTCGGTCAGCGCCGAGCCCGACGACTCGTGGCACATGTTCGAGCAGTCGGGCAGGTTGTTCGTGCCGAAGCAGCGGACCATCAGCTGGTAGCAGAACGCGGCCTCGTTGCTGGTGCGGCCCGACGTGTAGAACACCGCCGCATCCGGGTTGTCCAGCGCGTTGAGCTGATCGGCGATCAGCCGGTAGGCGGCGTCCCAGCCGATCGGCCGGTAGTGATCATCGCCGGGCCTCAACACCATCGGGTGGGTGATGCGGCCCTGTTGCGACAGCCAGTATTCGGGCTTTGCCGACAGCTCTGCCACCGAGTGCCGGGCGAAGAATTCCGGCGTGACCGTGCGCCTGGTGGCCTCCTCGGCAACGGCCTTGGCACCGTTCTCGCAAAATTCGGCCAGTTTGCGTCCGCCGTGCTCCTCGGGCCAGGCGCAGCCGGGGCAGTCGAATCCCTTGCGCTGATTCAGCCGGGCCAGCACCGCTCCGGTCCGCAGCGCACCCATCTGCTCCAGGCCGCGCTGCAGGGAGACCAGCACCGCCCGTAGGCCCGCCGCCTCACGTTTACGCGCCGTAACGGTTATCGCGTGCTCGTCGTAGTCGGCGACGACGCCGCGCGCCGCGGCCGCGCGCTTGAAACCCACGGGATCAAACTACCTCGGCCCGCGCACCCCGCGCCGGGCGTAGCGCGTCGGCGTGCGTCACAGCGCCGCCAGGGGCCTCCGCCGAGGAGTGCACGGGCCGCCGGCCCGCCGCCGACTTGGCCTTGCCACCGACGTGCGCCCGACGTGCAGCCATTCCGGCAGCGACGGGACGAACGGCACCCCCGAGATCGCCGCGGACGCCGCGGCCCCGGCGGCACCGCAGCAAGTTACGCCGACTACGGACGAAACTCCCGCCTCCGCGCCGTAGGCTGGCGGCGCGGCGCGCCTCGTCCGCAGCGCCAGCTGCGACCCGGCGACCCGCTGACGGGCCGGCAACTGCAGCGCACGGCAGGTGCGGCGCGTCGCCGGCCGATAACATACGGCCAGGAGGCGGGCCGGATGACGCTCGGACACCGCCGTGAGGGAGGCACAACGTGGTTGAAGACGTGAACACCGACGCCGCCGGCTCGCTGCCCGGGGGCGAGAAGGCCGACCCGGCGACGGTCTTCTCGGCGCTGGCGGAGATCATCTATCAGGGCTCGGACCCCGGTGAGATGTACTCGGCCATCTGCGTCGCCGCGACCCTGACGGTGCGCGGCTGCGACCACGCCAGCCTGATGCTGCTGGAGAACGGCCGTTACGTCACCGTCGGCGCCAGCGACCGGCTGGCATACGCGGTCGACGAACTCGAACGGCGCACCGGCGACGGCCCCTGCATCGACGCCATCGAAGAGGAGACCCCGCAGATCGACACGGACCTCACCACGCCGTCGCTGTGGCCCAAACTGGCGGCCGTCCTGGTCGCGGAGACGCCGGTGCGCGGGGCCATGGGGTTTCGCCTGTTGATCGACAAACGCAAGGCCGCGGCGCTCAACCTGTTCAGCGACACCCCCAACCTGTTCGACGCCGAGTCGGCCGGTGCGGCCGCGGTGCTGGCCTCGTTCGCCAGCGTGGCCATCAACGCCGTGGCCAAGGGGGACGACGCCGCGAGCCTGCGGCGCGGGCTGCTCAGCAACCGCGAGATCGGCAAAGCGGTCGGCATGTTGATGTTGCTGCACGACATGAGCGAAAGCCAGGCATTCGACCTGCTGCGCCGCCATTCGCAGGGCCTCAACATCAAGCTCGCCGACGTGGCGCGGGCGGTCATCGAGCGAAAGGGCCACCTGCCCCTCGACGACGCGGATTAGGCCGGGATCAGGCCGGGATCGTCCCCCATGCCGGTCGGGCCGGCTATTCGGGCAGGCGCAACTCGGGCTTTTCGACCTCTTCGATGTTGACGTCCTTGAAGGTGACGACACGCACCTGCTTGACGAACCGCGCCGGCCGGTACATGTCCCACACCCACGCGTCGGACAGGCGCAGCTCGAAGTACACCTCGCCGTCGGCGTTGTGGGGCACCATCTCCACGCTGTTGGCCAGGTAGAAGCGCCGCTCGGTTTCGACGACGTAGCTGAACTGACCGACGATGTCCTTGTATTCGCGGTACAGCGAGAGCTCCATCTCGGTTTCGTACTTTTCGAGATCCTCTGCACTCATCTGGTCAGAAATCCTTCTCGTTGCGCACTGGTCTCATCTTTCCTCAACGGTATGCGCCCCGGCCGTCCGGAGGGTCCGGATCGCAGTCGGCCACCACCCGGCTCGGCGCGCCGGTCGCCACGCGCCGCACGTTGATGAACGAATGGCGGTGTTCGGGGCACGGGCCGAGCCGGGCCAGCGCCGTGCTGTGCGCGGGCGTGCTGTAGCCCTTGTGGTCGGCGAATCCGTAGCCGGGGTGGGCGGCGTCCAGGGCGACCATCAGCCGGTCGCGGCTGACTTTCGCCAGCACGCTGGCCGCGGCGATGCAGGCCGCGGCAGCGTCGCCACCGACCACCGGCAGCGAGGGCATCGGCAGGCCGGGCACCCGGAAACCGTCGCTCAGCACATAGCCGGGCCGGACCGCCAGACCGGCCACCGCGCGGCGCATGCCCTCGATGTTGGCGACGTGCACGCCGCGCCGGTCCACCTCGGTCGACGGGATGAACACCACGTGGTAGGCCAGCGCGTAACGACGGATCAGGGGAAACAGCCGCTCCCGCACCTTCTCGGTCAGTTTCTTCGAATCATCCAGCTCGGCAAGGCTTTCCAGCCTCCCCGGACCGAGCACACAGGCCGCCACCACCAGCGGGCCCGCGCACGCGCCGCGGCCCACCTCGTCGACCCCGGCCACCGGCCCCAGGCCGCTGCGGTACAGCGCGGACTCCAAGGTCCGCAGACCCCCAGACTTGCGGATCACCGTCCGCGGCGGCCAGGGCCCCCTCATCGCAAAGCCCCGGCTACCGATTCTGCTGCGGGTTCACCGAATCCACGACGCCCCAACGCCCCGGCGGCCACACGATGAACCTGGCCTTGCCGATGACGTTGGAGACCGGCACCGTGCCCGACATCGGATCGCCGGTGCACAGAATGCCCTTCAGCGCGTCGGTCGGGGTGCTCGTGCAGTGGGCGCGCGAGTCCGCCGAGTGCGTCCGGTTGTCGCCCATCACCCACAGGCGCCCCGGGGGCACGGTGACCGGCCCGAACTCGGGGCCCAGGCAGGGGTAGACGGCCGGGTTTGCCATCATGGTGGCCGGGTCCAGATACGGCTCGTAAAGCCGCTTGCCATTGACCGTCAAACCCGTGTCGGCCCGGCACTGCACCGTCTGACCGCCGACCGCGATGACGCGCTTGACCAGGTCGTTCTCGTCGGGAGGTACGAATCCGACGAAGGACAGCGCGTTCTGGGCCCAACGCAGCGCGGTGTTGTCGGAACGGATCGACTTGTATCCGACGTTCCAGGCCGGCGGGCCCTTGAAGACGACGACGTCGCCGGGACGCGGGACGCCGAAGTCGTAGGTCACCTTGTCCACCATGATCCGGTCGCCGACACAGCCGGGGCATCCGTGCAGGGTGGGCTCCATCGACTCCGACGGAATCAGGTAGGGCCGCGCCACGAACGTCAACATGACGTAGTAGAGCACCACCGCGATGACCGCGAGAATCGCGAACTCGCGCGCGGCGGACCGCGTGGTGCGCTTGGGCTCCGCCGCTTCCGGCGCCTCGCCGGTCGCGGCGGCCGCGTCGTCGGCCGCGCCGGGGTCGCGGGTGGACACCTTCGGCTCTGAGGGACCGGCGTCGGGCCGGGGCTCGGGTGAGTCCGTGCTATCGGTCACGAGATCAGCGTAGCCAGCCCGATTTGTGCCCCGGTGAACCGCCGAGCCGGCGCCCGGTCAGCGCTTCTCCTTGATCTTGGCCTTCTTGCCGCGGAGCTCACGCAAGTAGTACAGCTTGGCGCGGCGGACATCGCCTCGCGTCACCACCTCGATGTGGTCGATGTTCGGCGAATGCACCGGAAACGTGCGCTCGACGCCGACGCCGTAGCTCTCCTTGCGCACGGTGAAGGTCTCGCTGACGCCCCCGCCCTGCCGGCGGATGACCACACCCTTGAACACCTGGATGCGCTCCTTGGCGCCTTCGATGACCTTGACGTGCACGTTGATGGTGTCGCCCGGGCCGAAGGCCGGGATGTCGTCGCGTAGCGACGCCTGGTCGACGAAGTCCAGCCTGTTCATGCGAAAAGACACTTCCTTGCAGTCGCGGCTCACGGTGGCCCGCACGCGGGCGCGCGGCGGTCACCGAGCCGATGGGTTTTCCAGCGTTCCAATTCGTCTCGCAGCAGGCGGGAAGCGGCCCGGCCGACCGACGACCGCCGGAGACAACTGGTCAATTGTGCCAGACGCCGTCCATGCAGTGAAAATCACACGGAATCACCGTGCCGCGCGACGGGCCAACGGCGCAGGTCAGTGGTAGATATGACGGAATGCGCAGACGATCCCTGACGCTGCCGACCGCCATCGCCGCGGTCGCGTTGGTGGTCGCCGCGGCCTGCGTGGGCCAGTTGCGGGCGCAGGTGCAGGCGAAGGTGTTCGACGCCCCCCTGCATCCCGCGTCCAAACCGGTTTCGTCCCCGTCGCCGCAGCAGGTCGCCGGTCTGTTCACGGAGGCCGTCGCGCCGCCCCCACCGCAGCGGGCGCTGCCCACCAGCGCCGACTTCGGCCTGCTGCAGGCACGCGTGCAGCTGGCCACCGACGACGCCGCCGCCGCCGGCGCCACGCTGTCGGTCGCCGTCCTGGATCGCGCCACCAACCGGCTGGTCTCCAACGGCAACGGCCAGATCGCGGGGACGGCATCGGTGGCCAAGCTCTTCATCGCCGACGACCTGCTGCTGCGGGAAGCCGCGGGCGGGACCGCGCTGAGCACCGACGACCGCCAGGCCGTGGACCTGATGCTGCAGTCCTCCGACGACGGCGCGGCCGAGCGGTTCTGGGGTCAGGACGGGGGCAACGCCATCATCACCGAGGTCGCGAGCCGGTACGGGCTGGCGTCGACCACGCCGCCGCCCGACGGGCGCTGGTGGAACACGATCAGCTCGGTGACCGACCTGATCCGCTACTACGAGAAGCTGCTCGACGGGTCCGGCGGGCTGCCCGCCGAACGGGCGAAGATCATCGTCGACGACCTGGACCGGTCCACGCCCAACGGCGTCGACGGCTACCCGCAGCGGTTCGGCATCCCGGAGGGCCTCTACGCCGAACCGGTGGCCGTCAAGCAGGGCTGGATGTGCTGCATCGGCAGCGACTGGATGCACCTGTCGACCGGGCTGGTCGGCGCCGACCACCGCTACATCATGGTGGTCCAGTCGCTGCAGCCCTCCGACGACGCCACCGCCCGCGACACGATCACCCGGGCGGTCAAGACGATGTTCCCCGACGGCCGCATCGGCCCCGCGCTCGACTAGACGCCGGGCGGGCACAGGTCGGGGCGGCGTTCCCGGGTGCGCCGCAGGGAGACCTCCCGGCGCCAGGCGGCAACCCGGGCGTGGTCCCCGGACAGCAGCACGTCGGGGACGTCGAGTCCCCGCCAGCTGGGCGGACGGGTGTACCCGGGCCCCTCCAGCAGCCGGTCCAGGCCGGGCGAGTGCGAGTCGTCGCGATGCGACGCGGGGTTGCCCAGGACGCCGGCCAAAAGCCGCAGCACCGCCTCGATCATCACGACCGCCGCCGATTCCCCGCCCGGCAGCACGTAGTCGCCGATCGAGACCTCCTCGACCCGCATCCGGCGGGCGGCGTCCTCGATGACCCGCTGGTCGATGCCCTCGTAGCGGCCGCAGGCGAACACCAGGTGCGCCTCGGCGCTCCAGCGCTGGGCCGTGGCCTGCGTGAACAGCGCACCGGCGGGAGTGGGCACGACCAACAGCGTCTCCCCGGAACAGATCTCGTCCAGCGCCTCGCCCCACACCGGCGCCTTCATCACCATCCCGGGACCCCCGCCGTAGGGCGCGTCGTCGACCGAGTGATGCACGTCGTGCGTCCAGCGCCGCAGGTCGTGCACGCGCAGGTCGACCACGCCCGACTCGATCGCCTTGCCCGGCAACGACTGCCGCAGCGGGTCCAGGCAGGCCGGGAAGATCGTGACGACGTCGATCCTCATGCCAGATCCAGGAGACCCTCGGGCGGATCGATCTCGATGACGCCGTCCCGCAACGACACCGACGTGACGATCGCGCCGACGAACGGCACCAGCACCTCCCCGCCGTCAGGCCGCCGCACGGACAGCAACTCGCCGGCCGCGGTGTGCAGCACCTCGGCGACCACGCCGACGTCGGCGCCCGCCCTCGTGCGCACCCGCAGGCCCTCGAGCTGGTGGTCGTAGTAGGTGTCCGGCTCCTCGATGGGGTCGATCGGCGGCAGGTCGGCGGAGTCGACGACGAACAACCTCCCCCGCAACGCGTCGGCGGCGTCCCGGTCGCCGACCCCGGCCAACCGCACCAGCAGGCGCCCGCCGTGCTCGCGCGCGCTGTCGACGACGTAACTGCGCTCCGGCCCACCGCCGCGGACGTCCCTGGCCCGCAGTGCGGCGCCCGGCGCGAAACGGGCGGCGGGGTCGTCGGTGCGAATCTCGACGACCACCTCGCCGCCGACGCCGTGCGCTTTCACCACGCGCCCGACGGTCAACTCCAAGGGAGTTCCATCAGCGGTGCTACTGGTCGGTGTCCACGACGTCGACGCGGATGCCCCGCCCGCCGATGCCGGCGACCAGCGTGCGCAGGGCGGTCGCGGTGCGTCCGCCGCGACCGATCACCTTGCCCAGGTCGTCGGGATGGACGTGGACCTCGACAGTGCGCCCGCGCCGGCTGGTCACCATGTCCACCCGGACGTCGTCGGGGTTGTCGACGATGCCGCGGACCAGGTGCTCGACCGCGTCGACGACGACCGTGCTCACGCCGGTCAGCTTTCCGCGGCGGGCTGGGCCGGCCCGGGCTGCTCGCCGCCCTCGTTGCCGGCTTCCGCGGGCGCCTCGGCCGGTCCATCACCGGCGGCCTCGGCCTTGCCCGCCTTCTTGGCCCCTGACGTCGACGCCTTCTTCTTCGGCTTGGCGGCCTCGGTGGTGGGACCGCCCTCGGCCTCGGCCAGCGCGGCGTTGAACAGCTCGAGCTTGCTGGGCTTGGGTGGCTTGACCTTCAGCGTGCCCTCGACGCCCGGGAGACCCTTGAACTTCTGCCAGTCGCCGGTGATCTTCAGCAGCTTGAGGACCGGTTCGGTGGGCTGGGCACCCACGGACAGCCAGTACTGGGCGCGCTCGGAGTCGACCTCGATCAGGCTCGGCTCCTCCTTGGGGTGGTAGCGGCCGATGACCTCGATCGAACGGCCGTCGCGCCGCGTGCGGGCGTCGGCGACGGCGATGCGGTACTGGGGGTTGCGGATCTTGCCGAGCCGGGTGAGCTTGATCTTGACAGCCATGTGTTACGCGCTCCTGTAGATGTCACGCTGCAATTCGGCGATCGGGGCGGGTTGCCCGGATCCGGTTTTGCCTCGCGTGTGTGACCCGCGCGCGAACACCCGGTCGAGGTGGGTCGCACGAGGGACAGCCGCCCATTGTGCCAGAGCCGGAGCCGCGACCGGAAATTCGCCCGACCGGCTCACATCACCTTCTGGAAGACCTTCGTCTCGACCCGCCGCGTCATCCGCCAGCCCTCGGGGGTGCGGGTGAACTCGTCGTCGTACCAGAGCCCGCAGAACAGCACCTGGTCGCTCTCGCCGCCCAGCACCATGGGGTTGAAGCAGATCACCCGCGACGACGCGCTGTCACCGTCGATGCGGACCGAGAAGTTGCCGAGCATGTGGGCGTACACCGGGAAGTTCGGCAACACCTCCGACAGCCACTTCTTGACCTCGGGATAGTGGCCGTCGATACCGCCCAGCGCCCGGTAGTCGATGTAGGCGTCCGGGGTGAACACGTGATCCAGGTCGTCGAACCGGCGCCGGTCGATTGCGGTGGAATAGTCCACCAGAAGTTGTTGGATCTCGAGGCGGTCGGAGATTTCGGCCAGGCTCAGCATGCATCGGAGAGTACTGAAGATGCGCGCTGCGCATTGGCGGTCGGGCCCGAAAGCTACGGGTCCGAAAGCTACGGGTCCGAACTACGGGTCCGAAAGCTACTACGGGGTCCGAAAGCTACACTGTGCGCCCATGCGCAAGCTCATGGCCGCGCTCACCGCGGCGCTCGCGGTCGGTGCCGGCGGGCTCGGCGCCCCGGCGTCCCGGGCCGACAGCATGCAGCCGGTCGGCTCGGTGCCGATTCCCGACGGACCCGCCCGGACCTGGATCGTGGCCGACCTCGACAGCGGTGAGGTGCTCGCCGGCCGCGACCAGGACGTGCAGCACCCGCCCGCGAGCACCATCAAGGTGCTGCTGGCGCTGGTGGCCCTCGACCAGGTGGGCCTGGACTCGACCGTGGTCGCCGATGCCGCCGACGCCGACGTCGAATGCAGCTGCGTGGGCATCAAGCCGGGCCGCAGCTACACCGCGCGCCAGCTGCTCGACGCGATCCTGCTGGTGTCGGGCAACGACGCGGCCAACACGCTGGCGCACCTGATGGGCGGCCCCGAGGCCACCGTCGCCGCGATGAACGCCAAGGCCGCGTCCCTGGGTGCGACGAGCACGCATGCAACGACGCCGTCGGGCCTGGACGGGCCCGGCGGGTCCGGCGCGTCGACCGCGCACGACCTGGCCGTCCTCTTCCGCGCCGCCCTGGCCAACCCGGTGTTCGCCCAGATCACCGCCGAGCCGTCGGCGATGTTCCCCGGCGATCACGGCGAGCACCCGATCGTCAACCGCGACGAGCTGCTGCAGCGCTACCCCGGGGCGATCGGCGGCAAGACGGGCTTCACCAACGCGGCCCGCAAGACCTTCGTCGGCGCGGCCGCGCGCGGTGGACGGCGGCTGGTGATCGCGATGATGTACGGGCTGGTCCACGAGGGCGGCCCGACGTACTGGGATCAGGCCGCCAACCTGCTGGACTGGGGTTTCGCGCTCAACCCGGAGACGGGTATCGGGTCGCTCTAGCACCGCGAGCAGGCACCGCCTCCTCGTGGTAGCCGTCGACCGACTCGTCCAGGCCGTCCGGGTCGATCACCGCGAAATCCGCCCGGTCGCCTTCGCGCAGCGTGCCCGCGTCGATGCCGAACCACTCCGCCGGCTCGCCGGTGAGGCGGTGCACCGCGCGCAGGGTGGACAGGAACGGCGCGCCGGCCCGCTCGGCGTCCCGGGTGCGCTTGAGCAGCCGCAGCGCGAAGTTGGAGAAGGCCATGTTGCGCAGGTGCGCCCCGGCGTCGGAGAACCCCAGGTGGATGCTGGGGTCGGCGGCGAGCTTGCCGCGCAGGTGGCCGCGCCGCGCGGGACGTTGCGGGCGGGGTTGGGGCGTTCAGGGATGGGGCGTGCCCGAGGGCACCGGCTCTACACCGGCCGGGTCCGGCACCGTCACCCCCGGCGGCACCCCGCCGTGCGGGCTGGCCACCGCGGGGATGCGGATGACCGCCGACCGCTGGCCGCACTCGTTGGTCTGCACGGTCAGGGTCTCCTCGCCGGAGAAGTCGCCGCGGGACTGTGGTTGCAGGGTGAGCACCAGCGTCGCGGTCTGCTTCTGGCGCAATCCGTCCGAGCCGATGCACGGGAACCGGACGTCGACCGGCGAGGACTGCCACCGGCCGTCCCCGTACGCCAGGAACAGCGGCGCACCGGGCGAAAGCGCGCGCAGGTGCCGGGCGTCGTCGAGCCGGGTGGCGGTGGCGGTGCAGGACTGCGGTTCGCACGACGAGCGGAAGGCCCACCAGGTGGTCACGTCCGGGGGTTGCGGGTCGGCGACGTAGTTGTAGGTCTGCTTCGTGCGTTCGACGTCGAGGCTGTACGTGCCGTCCAGCGGGACCGGCGGCGCGGCGGTCCGGGTGCCACCGGCCGCGGCCGACGGGGACGGTGTGCGGCCGACGCCCTGACCCGGGGCAGGTTGGGTCTTGCGCCCGACCACCAGGCCCAGCGCGACCAGTCCGGCGACCAGCGCCACCGCCACGACCCGCAGCACGGCCTTGCGCAACCCGCGCCGCGCCGGCACCGTCGACGTGGCGCGGGCGGGCGACGTGGCCGGCGGGTCCCCGCCGGAGAAGCCGGCCGGTCGCCCACCCCACGCCCCTGCCACCGGCCTGGCACCGCCCGCGGCGTCGGCCGCCGGCACGCCGCCGGATGCGTCGTCGGACTCGGGCCAGGCGTGCGCGGGATAGTCGGCGACCAGCACCGCTTCGGGTCCGCGGTCGCCGGGGCCGAGGCCCGCTTGCTCGTTGGCCGCGTCGGCGAAATCGGTGCACCGCGCGAACCGGTCGGCGGCCCGTACGGCAAGCGCCCTGGCGAACACCCCGTCGAGGCGGGCCAGTTCCGGGCGCTGGTCGCTGAGCCGCGGCGGCGCGCCGGCGGCCAGGGGCGCACCGGTCAGCAGGTGAAACGCCGTGGCCGCCAGCGCGTACTGGTCGGCGCGCCCGTCGATGTCGGAGCCCGGCAGCTGCTCGGGCGCCGCGTAGGCCGACGGTCCGGCGATGCCGAAGTCGGACAACAGGATTCGTGGTTCACCCTCGTCGCGGCCGGTCAAAAAGACGTTGGCCGGCTTGACGTTGCGGTGCAACAGGCCGCGCTGGTGCGCGTAGTCGAGCGCCTCGGCGAGGGCGTTGACCACGGCGAGCGCCTCACCGACCGGGGACACCGCGGGAAACCGGCCGGCCATCAGCTGCGCGGCGTTGATGCCGTCCACGTAGTCCATCGCGACCCACAGCTGTCCCTCGAACTCGGCGCGGTCGTTCACCCGCACGATGTGCGGGTGATACAGGCCCGAGGCGGTCGGGGTCTCGGCGTGGAACCGGCGGCGGAATTCGCCGTCCCGTGACAACTCCGGCGACAGCACCTTCAGCGCCTGCCAGCGTGACGACCGCGGATCCTGGGCGAGGTACACCGTGCCGGTCGCCCCGGAACCCAGCCTCCGAGCCACGAGGTATCCGGCAAATGTCGCGCCGCTGAGCAACGCCATCTCCAGACCCTATTCCCTCGCCGGACGCGACGCGCGCCCGGCCGCCGCGTCAACTCCGGCACGAAACACGTTGCCGCGCAGGATCACCAGCTCCGGCGCGGCGAGCACGTCGGGCCCCAGCCGGGGGTCTTGCGAGTAGCACAGCAGGTCGGCGGGCGCCCCGTGCCCGAGGCCGGGCCTGCCCAGCCAGCGGCGGGCCTGCCAGCATGCCGCGCCTAGCGCCTCGGTCGGGCTCATGCCGATGCGCGTGAGCGCCTCGACCTCGTCGCCGATCCGGCCGTGAGCGACCATGCCGCCCGCGTCGGTGCCCGCGTACACCGGCACCCCGGCCTCCCGCGCCGCGGCGATCCGCTGGTAGCCGCGGGCATACAGGTCGCGCATGTGCGCGGCGTAGGTCGGGTACCGCGTCGCGGCATCGGCGATGCCGGGGAAGTTCTCGAGGTTGATCAGCGTGGGCACCAGCGCCGTGCCGCGCTCGAGCATCAGGGCGATGTTGTCGTCGGTGAGGCCGGTGCCGTGCTCGATGCAGTCGATGCCGGCATTGATCAGGCCCGGCAGCGCGTCCTCGCTGAAGACGTGCGCGGTGACGCGGGCGCCGTTCTCGTGCGCGGCGTCGATCGCGGCCTTGAGCACGCCGTCGGACCACAGCGGCGCGAGATCGCCGCTGCCGCGGTCGATCCAGTCGCCGACCAGCTTGATCCAGCCGCCGCCGCGCCCGGCCTCCGCGGCGACCGCCGCCGGCAGCTGCGACTCGTCCTCGAGTTCGACGGCGAAGCCGGCGATGTAGCGCTTGGGCCGGGCCAGATGCCTGCCGGCCCTGATGATGCGGGGCAGGTCGGCGCGGTCGTCGAGGCTGCGGGTGTCGGTGGGCGAACCGCAGTCGCGCAACAGCAGCGCCCCGGCCCCGCGTTCGATCTCGGCCTGCGCGATCGCCTCGTCGAGCGGGATCTCGCCGTGCTTGCCGAGCCCGATGTGGCAGTGCGCGTCCACCAGCCCGGGCAGAATCCAGCCGCCGTCAAAGACGGTGTCAGCCCCGGCGACCGGTTCGGTGCTGATCCGGCCGTCGACGACCCACAGTTCGACCTCGGCCTCCTCGGGCAGCCCCCGGCCTCGCACGCGCATGCGCACGCTACGGCTACTTTCTTCCCGGGTTGCCCGGGAACTTCAGCTTGGACAGGTCGAAGTCGGCCAGTCCGGGCGGCAGCTCGTTGAGGCCGTCGGGCAGCTGCGACAGATCCGGGAATCCGGCCGGCATGCCCGGCATGCCCGCCCCGAACGGGCTCGTCGCCTTGGGCGGCGTGGGGCCGCGCGCCCCCTTCTTGCCCTTCTTGCCGGCCTTGCCCTTAGCGCCCTTGGCCTTGCGCGTCGCCGACTTGCGCCCCAGGCCCGGCATGCCCATGCCGCCGAGCATGGACGACATCATCTTGCGGGCCTCGAAGAAGCGGTCGACGAGCTGGTTGACCTCGGAGACCGTCACGCCCGAGCCGTTGGCGATGCGCAACCGCCGGGAGGCGTTGATGATCTTCGGCTCCGCCCGCTCCTGCGGCGTCATCCCGCGGATGATGGCCTGCAACCGGTCGAGTTGCTTGTCGTCGACGGCGGCCAGGGCGTCTTTCATCTGGCCGGCGCCGGGCAGCATGCCCAGCAGGTTGCCGATCGGACCCATCTTGCGGATCGCCAGCATCTGTTCCAGGAAGTCCTCCAGCGTCAGCTCGCCGGTGCCGATCTTGGCGGCGGCCGCCTCGGCCTGCTCGGCGTCGAAGACCTGTTCGGCCTGTTCGATCAGGCTCAGCATGTCGCCCATGCCCAGGATGCGGCCGGCCATCCGGTCGGGGTGGAAGACCTCGAAGTCCTCGAGCTTCTCGCCGGTGGAGGCGAAGAGGATCGGCACCCCGGTCACCTCGCGGACCGACAACGCGGCACCACCACGGGCGTCGCCGTCGAGCTTGGTCAGCACCACGCCGGTGAAACCGACACCCTCGCGGAACGCCTCGGCCGTGGTGACGGCGTCCTGCCCGACCATCGCGTCCAGGACGAACAGCACCTCGTCGGGGTCGACGGCGGTGCGGATGGCCGCGGCCTGGGCCATCAGCTCGTCGTCGATGCCCAACCGTCCCGCGGTGTCGACGATGACGACGTCGAAGTGCTTGGCGCGGGCCTCGGCGAGACCGGCGGCCGCGACGGCGACGGGGTCGGGGGGGCCGGCGTCGGGATCCGGCGATCCGGCACCCGGGTGCGGCGCGAACACCGGCACCCCGGCCCGCTGTCCGACGACTTGGAGCTGGTTCACCGCGGCCGGGCGCTGCAGGTCGCAGGCCACCAGCAGCGGCGTGTGACCCTGGCCGCGCAGCCAGGCCGCGAGCTTGCCGGCCAGCGTCGTCTTGCCGGCGCCCTGCAGGCCGGCGAGCATCACGACGGTCGGCGGCGTCTTGGCGTAGGCCAGCTGGCGGGTCTGGCCGCCGAGGATGCCGACGAGTTCGTCGTTGACGATCTTGACGACCTGCTGCGCCGGGTTCAGGGCGCCGGACACCTCGGCGCCCCGGGCGCGCTCCTTGATCCTGTTGACGAACGCCCGCACCACGGGCAGCGAGACGTCGGCCTCCAGCAGCGCGAGCCGGATTTCGCGGGTGGTGGCCTCGATGTCGGCGTCGGTCAGTCGACCCTTGCCGCGCAGTCCCGCCAGCGCACCGGTCAACCGGTCAGACAGCGATTCAAACACCCGACCAGCCTAGTGGCATCGCAAGCGCGGCGATGCCGGGCGCGGCGGGTGCGACGCGCGACGCCGCGACACATCACCGGCCCGAGTCGTTGCCGCGGCGAAAAGCCTTGCCGTGCTAGATTTCACGTCCGCCAATCAACCAGGCCGGCCGCATCGGATAACGGGACTACGGGGGGAAATGTCGTTGCAACCGGTCAGCACGGAACCGCGCGCCGCGACCGGGCACGATCCCGGTCGGCCGTTACGGGGCTGGCAACGCAGGGCGCTGGTGAAATACCTGACCGGTCAGCCGCGCGATTTCCTGGCCGTGGCGACCCCCGGATCGGGCAAGACGACATTCGCCTTGCGGGTGGCGGCCGAACTGCTGGCCCAGCGCGCCGTCGACCAGATCACCGTCGTGGTACCCACCGAGCACCTCAAGGTCCAGTGGGCGCGGGCCGCAGGGCTGCACGGCCTCGCCCTGGACCCGAGGTTCTCCAACACCAGCCCGGTGACCTCGCCGGAGTATCACGGCGTGACCGTGACCTACGCCCAGGTCGCCGCGCACCCGACCCTGCACCGGGTGCGCACCGAACAGCGCAAGACGCTGGTCGTCTTCGACGAGATCCATCACGGCGGTGACGCCAAGACCTGGGGCGACGCGATCCGCGAAGCCTTCGGCGACGCGACCCGGCGGCTGGCGCTGACGGGGACGCCGTTCCGCAGCGACGACAGCCCCATCCCGTTCGTCGACTACGAAGCCGGCTCCGACGGGGTGCTGCGCTCGCGGGCCGACCACACCTACGGCTATGCCGAGGCGCTCGGCGACGGGGTGGTCCGGCCGGTGGTGTTCCTCGCCTACTCCGGGGAGGCGCGCTGGCGCGACAGCGCCGGCGAGGAGCACGCGGCGCGGCTGGGCGAGCCGCTGTCGGCCGAGCAGACGGCGCGGGCCTGGCGCACGGCGCTGGACCCCGCCGGCGAATGGATGCCCGCGGTGATCGCGGCGGCCGATCAGCGGCTGCGTCAGCTGCGCACGCACGTGCCCGACGCCGGCGGCATGATCATCGCCTCCGACCGGACCGCGGCCCGCGCCTACGCGGCGTTGCTGGAGAGGATGACCTCCGAGCGGCCCACGGTCGTGCTGTCCGACGACCCCGGATCGTCGGGGCGCATCACCGAGTTCGCCGAGAGCACGGGCGGGTGGCTGGTCGCGGTGCGCATGGTCTCCGAGGGTGTCGACGTGCCCCGGCTGGCGGTGGGCATCTACGCCACCAGCGCCTCGACACCGCTGTTCTTCGCGCAGGCAATCGGCAGGTTCGTGCGGTCGCGGCGGCCCGGGGAAACGGCCAGCATCTTCCTGCCGTCGGTGCCCAACCTGCTGCAACTGGCCAGCGAGCTGGAGGCCCAGCGCAACCACGTGCTCGGCCAGCCGCACCGCCCGGACGAGGACCCGCTCGACGGTGACCCCGCCACCCGCACCCAGACCGAGAAAAGCGACGAGGACCGCGGCTTCACCTCCCTGGGCGCCGACGCCGAACTCGACCAGGTCATCTTCGACGGGTCGTCGTTCGGCACCGCCACCCCCGCCGGCAGCGACGAGGAGGCCGACTACCTGGGCATCCCCGGGCTGCTCGACGCCGACCAGATGCGCGCCCTGCTGCACCAACGCCAGGACGAGCAACTCCAGAAGCGGGCCCGGCTCCAGCAGGACGCCGCGCACGCCGCGCCGGTGCCGTCGATGCACGGGGAGCTCCGCGAACTGCGCCGCGAGCTCAACACGCTGGTGTCGCTGACCCATCACCGCACCGGCAAGCCGCACGGCTGGATCCACAACGAGCTGCGCCGCCGCTGCGGCGGGCCGCCGATCGCAGCTGCCACCCGCGACCAGCTCCAGGCGCGCATCGTCGCGCTGCGGCAGATGAACTCGGAACTGGCGTGAGCGCTCGCCAGTGTCCCCCGGAGCTGGTGCTCACCGATGAAGAGCGAGACCGGCTGGTTCGGTGGTCACGGCGGGCGAAGTCGTCGCAGGGGACACTGGTCTCTCTTTGGATGTCCGGGAGGAAGATTGCCGGGGCCAGTGTTGGAGGGCGTCATTTAGCTTCGCGCCCAACCGGTTTGGCGCTGTCCGGCCCGCTCGGCGCTTCGGTGCCAGGCGGGTATTCCCGCGGTATCACCGACACGGTTGTTTCTCGCTCGCTTGTTTCTCGCCCGGTCGCCGGCGAAGTGGCCGACAGACCGACGGGCGCGGGCTCGGGTGAAGGTGAACGCGGAGTTGGGCGACCCTCCGAATTCCGGCTAACGAGGGAATGAGCGACTTGTGCACGCCGTCTCGGCAGCCCGCCGCGCCGCCGTGCGCGGTTAGCCGATGTTGGGTTTCTGTTCGGCGTGCCCGGTGTCGGCCGGGTCCTCGCCGGGGGGCGTGTCGAGGATCAATTGGGCCGCGGTGTGTCGATCGATGCCCGTGCCGCCCGCCCGGGTGTTCAGTTCTCGATCGGCTTGTCCCGGGGTGTAGCCGCGGCCGATGAGGACACCGATCGCCTGATTGATGACCGACGCCGTGCGCAGATATGTCCCCGTGCCCGATCCGGCGGGGAGGCTGAGATGCTGATCGAGTACGAAGTCGCTGGGCGGGCGGCCGGTGAGCCACGCCAGGTCTGCGGCGAGGTCGACGAACGTTCCCGGCGTGCCCGCGTAGAGGATCAGCGCAACCAATGGTGCCGCGCGGCCGTCACCGATACCGGGCAGCGTCAGCCGAAGCGAGGTGCGAACATTCTCGGCCGCGCCGTCCTCAAGGGTGGTGAACGTCAACGGCGGATCACTGCCGTCGACGGTCACGCTCAGCCCGAGATAGCTGGGCACGGCCGCCTGGGCGTCGACACCCAATTGGTGCAGACTGTGCAGCACATCGGCGCCGGGCTCATCCAGGGCGGCGGTGAGGATGCCCAAATCGGCGGCCAGGGCCGCACCGATCTCCATGACAGGACTGCTCCGCTGGACGCTCCCGAGCGCCGATCGAGCCTGCCGGTGCCGAACGGGCGAGTCGCCCTGCCCGGTGGGGAAGCCGCGACGCGAGCCAGGACCCGTCGCGCTTGCTGTTTCCCCGCCATCCAACCTACGCGCGTCCCACCGCGCAGCGACGGTTCGGCCGGGTATCGAATGGCGGTTCGGGCTCAGGTCGGGTCGCGTCGGGCGCGGGCGCGGCGCGCGGCTTCATCGACAATGTGTTGGGCCACGTCGGCCAATTTGCGGTGTTCGGCCTGGCTGATCGCCCGCAGCTGAGTGAACGCCTCCTCGGCGCTGCGCCCGCTACGTCCCCGGATCAGGCCGATCGCCTGATCGATCACCGGGCGCGTCGACAACGCCGTCTGCAACTGGGCGGCCAGCGCCAACGCATGCGCGAGGACCTGGGCGTTGTGCACCGCCACCGCCGCGGGCTTGGCGAACAACTCCCCCAGTTCGGCGGCGTGCTCATCGAAGACGTCTTTGCCGTGGGCGTAGACATTGATCGCCCCGATCGCCTGGCCCGACAGCAGCAGCGGCAGCGACAACGCACTGTGCACGCCCAGGCGGCCCACCCGGGGGCCGAACCGCGGCCACATCTTTTCCCCGCCCAACGACCCGGACCGCACCGTGCGCCGCTCCAGCGCCGCGGTGATGCACGGACCCTCCTTGAGAGTCACGTACTGGATCTCGTCGATCTCGGCGACAAACGGCGCACTGGCGGCCAACGCTTCCACCAGGTTTTCCACCCGGTCGACCCGCAACAAGGCCACCCCGGCACCGTCGGCGCCCGGGATCGCGCGCACCGCAAACGTCGACACCGCAGCCAGCAACTCAGACAACCCCAGACTGCCGGCCACCAAACCCGCCAGCTCGTCGATCCCGGCCCGCAAGTCAGCGGCATCGGCACTGGCTTGCTGCGCGCTCAGCGACCCCGACGGTAACCCGTCGGCGTCCTCGGTCAGCTCCGTCATCCCTTCGCTCAGTATCCCTGGGCTCAGTATCCCTGGGCTCAGTATCCCTGGGCTCAATCGTCTTGGCGCAACCGTCACGAGATGGTTGCCGGAACAAGAATAGCGTCGCAGGCACCAAGACCCACACCGTCGCGCGCCGGAAACCGGCCAGGCCAGCAACCGGACCAGACACCTGCTGGGCTCGAACGAGTCAAACCCCGGCAGCCGGTCGGTCTTGTCAACGTCGTCGTTGTTTCGATCTCCGCGCGCGCGAACACCTACCGCCTCG
>NZ_VMQU01000046.1 GCF_007714205.1 Mycobacterium helveticum
ATGCTCGTCTGCGGGCCGGTCACCCTCGAGCTCCCATACCACACATGAGGTCATCCACATTCATGGCAATAGAGCCGGAAATACACCAGCACCAGGAAATGCAGCGACCGCGCGGTCTGGATGCTCAATCGCTTGCTGATCACGGTGAGACGCATCGACAGCGCCGGCGACATCCCGAGCCCGGTGATGACCGCAAGCGGTGCGGCGATGAAGACGGTGGTGAAGTAAGCCATCAATTGCAGTGAGTTGTAGGCCACCCAGGTGTGGTCGGTCGGCCAGTGCAGCGACAGGTATTGGATCGCAACTGATGCGGCGTTGGGAAAGACATCCCAGCTGGTCGGCACGATGTGACGCCATTGCCCGGTCGAGAACAACAGCACGTAGAAGACCGCGCCGTTGAGCAGCCACACGACGTCGACACCGAGATGCCACCAGCGCGCCAGCCCGATGGAATGGCGAATCCCCGGCAACCCCAACTGAGCGGGCAGCCCAACCGAATCGTCCTTGGCCGTCCACAGCGGGTCGTCCGGCACCGGCTTGGCCACCCGCAGCCACTCGTCCTTGCCGGGCGTGGCGTTGCGACTGAAGTACAGCCGCGGATGATCGCACAGGATCTGCATGCCCGAGCGGATGATGAACATCATCAAGAACAGGTTGAAAAAATGCGTCCAGCCCACCCAGGCCGGGATGCCCGCGACGACCCCGGAAGGCACATGGGTACCGGGATACCGCTGGATGAAGGCCTGCACCGCCGGCATGTTGTGCAGGCCTTTGCCCACCGCCACCGCCGCGACCAACAGGGCGAACCCAATGGGAAGCAGCCACAGCAGGTTGAACCACTTGTCACGACCGACCCGCAGTCGCGGCGCAATCGCCCGCTTGTCTTCCAGCCCGCCGGCCCAGGTTTCCGGGTCGACGATGTCCTCGGCACGCAGCAGCTCCGCGCGATAGCCCACAGCGTGATCCCCGTTGCGGCCGTCCTTGTTGGGCTGGAACTTTCCGCCGTCGTGCGCGGCGGTAACCAGGGCGGTTTCCGGCGAGTCGACGTGCCCGCCAGCGCCACTACTTTCATCCCGGGATGGGGGGATGTCGCATTGATTGTCGGGCATCGGATCTCGCACCCTCCTTAGTTTTCACAATACCGCCTTGTGTAAACTCTACGTCATGACGTATGTGATCGGGAAGCCGTGTGTTGACGTGATGGATCGGGCCTGCGTGGAGGAGTGCCCGGTGGATTGCATCTACGAGGGCGGCCGGGCGCTCTACATCCATCCCGACGAATGCGTGGACTGCGGAGCGTGCGAGCCGGTCTGCCCGGTTCAGGCCATCTACTACGAAGACGATCTGCCACCGGACCTGCAGCCCTATCAAGCGGACAACGCAGCATTCTTTTTCGAAACCCTGCCAGGCCGCGACGAGCCGCTGGGGTCACCGGGCGGGGCTGCCAAGATGGGCCCGCTCGGCGTCGACACGCCACTGGTGGCCAGTCTGCCCAAGCAGGATGCAAACGGAGCGTGAGCGCTATCGCCGGGTCATCCGAGGAACACTCCAGTCGACGTCGTGGCGTGCTGCGGGTATTGAAGGCGGCGCCCGGCCCAATGAGCATCACCGCCCTCGCCGCCGAACTGGGTGTGCATCCCAACACCGTCCGCTTCCATCTGGACACATTGGTCAGCGACGGCCAGGTGGAGCAGGTCGAGCCGGATCACCGAGGACCGGGGCGCCCACCGCTGATGTTTCGTGCGATCCCGCAGATGGATCCCGGTGGACCGCGCCATTACCGGCTGCTCGCCGAGATTCTCACGATGAGCCTTGCCGCCGGCCGCGACACACGTGCCAAGGCGCTAGCCGCGGGCCGGGCCTGGGGGCGGCGGTTGGAATCGCCGGCGCCACAAGGCAAGACGATGGGCGCAAAGGAATCGATCGATCGCCTCGTCGGGGTGCTCGATGAGCTCGGGTTCGCGTCCGAGCGCCGAGAATCCGGCGGGGAGCAGCAGATTGGCTTGCGGCACTGCCCGTTCCTCGAACTCGCCGAGACCCGGGCCAACGTCATCTGCCCGATCCACCTGGGCCTCATGCAAGGGGCCCTGGAAAGCTGGGAGTCGCCGGTCGCCGTCGACCGACTGGACGCGTTCGTCGAACCGGATCTGTGTCTGGCCCACCTCACGCTGGAAGGGGCTGCCCGGTGAGCGGTGGATCACCGGTAGCCGTCGCCGTCATCTTCGTGTGGCTGGGGATGGTGCTCGCGATCTCGTTTTTGGAAGCCCCGTTGAAGTTCCGCGCGCCCAACGTGACGAGGCAGATCGGTCTGGGGATCGGGCGCCTAGTCTTCCGCGCGCTTAACAGTATCGAGGTCATGTTCGCCGCCGTCGTCGCAGCGGTCATTATGGTCAGCCCACCGCCGGCAGGCGTCGTCGCGGCATTCCTGACAGCCTTCGCCATGCTCGCCACCCAGTTAATCGCCGTGCGACCGTTCTTGAACCGACGCTCCGACAAGGTCCTTGCCGGCCTGAACGCGCCCCGCTCTCGCGGCCACTACGCGTACGTCGGCCTGGAGGTGGTCAAGGTCATCGCATTGGTGGTTGCGGGGGTGCTTCTACTGTCCGGTCACCCTCCGACGTGACGGCGACGATGGGCGAGCGGCCGGATGACCATCGAGGAATGGATCCGCAGACCACGCGCCAAGGCCGGCTGCTGTCCGGTGAGGGCACGCCGGTGAAGGGTCGCGGCGCTCGGCTGGATCGTCTGCCTTTGACTGCTTTTGGGTCAAAGGCCGGTTGTGGACACCTGCGGCGAAAGGGTGGTAACGCAATGAGTTTTCGCGGCGACGGCAAGGTGTATCTCGAAGTCGAGGTCAACGAGGAGGTCAGCAAGGACGAAAACCCGAATGTGCCCTACGGTGCTGAAGGGACGGCTCGCGACGTGGTGGACTGCATCCAGCACGGAGCCAGGGTTGTTCGTTACCATGCCCGCTACGACGATGGTCGGCCAGCCTGGGTCGACGATGAGGTCTCCCGCGCCATCGTGGCCACGCCGGCCCGTGAAGTCGATCCGCTGGCCTACCCCGGCTATCAGGAAAGCTTCGATCGCATCTGGGCGCTGGCCGAGCATCCACCAGCCGATACCGGTTTATTGGTCGCGCCGTTCGGCCCGGCTCAACACGTCAAACGATTCCTGTGGCAAGAAGACGAGAACCAATTCAAAGCAGTCGATTTCGCCGCCGACGATCGGTTCATCAAGCTGGGGCTGGCACCCCAGCATCGCGGTGTTCAACGCAGTCGACCTACGCTGGGTGATACTGGCCACCCGCATCGGGATCCTGCGGCAACCATTGAACATCAAGCTGTTCTTCTCCGACCGCTGGGTGCCCAATAACTCGGCCGAACGCTGTCAAGAGCTTAGGGAGCATGCACTGGACCGTGGGCTGGGTATTCGGGTGGGCATCGGGGATTGCCCGTTGGTGTTCCGGACTGCCGCCAACACCGAGATGGTCGCTCGCGCAGTCAACCTCATCACCAAGCGGGGACTCACCCCCGACACACAGCATGACATGCGCGCCCGCTTCGCTGCGGCCGAGGCGGACGAAAGCGCGCGGATAAGAATGGTCTCCAACCGAAATCGCTGCCTGTGATGGGGCGTGTGCTACTCCCATGCTCCAGAGGTGTGTCAACCCGACGCCGAGGGCTACTGCGTCGTCGTCAAGCCCTACGTCGACGACAGCATGTTGGAGAACGCCATCCAGGGCGCGGCCGGCTGCCCGGAACGGGCGATCAGAGTCGAGTTGTGCGACAACACGTGACCGCCGGAAGGGGCCCGGCCAGCGTCAAGAGAGATGAGCCGTGTCTGAGCCGAACTTCAAACCCTTAAGCGCATCGGTCACGCAACCCACCTGGGCCTTGAGTAGGTAGCCCAACTGCACCTCGCCGCTCGCTATCTGAATTAGATTGGTGTTTAGAATGTTTCGACGCGACGGGTGTAATTGGCAGGGCAGCGGCGTCGCGCTGAGCTGGACAGCAAGGTCGCCAAGTGCCATGCGGACTCCGACGGCGTCCGTGGCGCTCCACGCATCCAGGCTGACCTGCGCGACGACGGGCGGAAGGCGTCGCGCCAATACCGGGGCGGCTTCAACAGGTTGGCCAGGTTGGCATGTGGTCTGCGTGGTTCGTTGCATCGCGTTCCCACTCATCGATCCGGTCGATAGACGCCGACTGATCGTTTTTTACGGTCGACGGCGCTGCGAAGCCGTACCGGACGACCCTGCCCGACTCCCGTTACGCCGAGGTGCGCGAACTGGGCGACGAGTACCTTGGACGCAACCCGAGGTCGCTTGCCACTGTGGACGACATCCGCGCCGCGATGGGGGCGAGCTGGGCGCAGGCCCGCATGGGTTCGGTGATGCGGGTGCGCTCGTCCTCCGACATCGGTGTGAGCGTCACCTTCATGCCCAGCGCCGCAGCGACCTCGGCGATGGTGCTGAGTGTCGGGTTCACCGACTCAGACGACAGGAGTCGCCGCACAGTGCTCGGGTCGGAGCCGATCGCTCGGGCCAGCGCCGCCTTGCTCAGTTTCTCCGCGCCGCGCGCTTCGTCGAGCGCGTTGATGATGGAGTCGATCGCCTCGATCCGCGCCGACTCTGCGGCGTACGCGCGGGCGAACTCAGGGTCGCGGCCCTCGAGTTCAAGCAACGTGTTGAACACGTCGTTCATGGCGGTCACCTCTCTCGGCTGTGCGGCGTGGATGCAGAAAGCGTAACATAAATGCCACGGTCGAGGTGGTCGCCGGCGCCGTCGACTGAGCGCGCCCGTGGCGGGTAGCGCGATGCCGAGCAGGCGCAATTGGTGCGCGGTCCGCTACGAGCGATTCAGAAACCGCTTCTGATTAGCGTGTCGCCGGCCGCTCGTTGACATGGGCACGACGATTGAGTGCCGCGATAAACGCGGCCGCAGGATCGGGGGAGAGGCATAACCCAGAGGTCGTCGGCGATAAATCCGGTGCCTAAGTTGTCGCGCCCTTGTCACAGCTGGCGTGATACGCCGCGCGTCATGACGGGACATCGCAAGACGGTTTGCGCAGGTGAGACGGGTTGGCCTGGATATGGCGGGACACCGTGAAACGGCCTGAAAGCGGGCTGTTCTGACTACGGATCAGAAGGTTGGGGGTTCGAATCCCTTCGGGCGCGCTCAGCCGGCTGGAGCGCGACGACGCTGCCTGGGGGACGCGGGTTTCGGGTCGCCGCCTCACCCGTGGCCCGGCAGGGCCGGCAGATCGCCCTCGATGCCGTGCAGATCGCCTTGGATGCCTTGCAGTTTGCCTTCGATGGCCTGCAGGTCGGACAGCGCTTTCTGCAGATTCGGCTGCATCGTGTCCGGGCTTGCGGGATGGACCTGGGGGCAGTACGAGACGATGGCGCCGGCGGTGACGGCGGTGCTTTGATCGGCGTCCCAGATCGACGACTGCTGCACGAAGCGGACGGCGGCGGCGAAGTCGGGCTGCTTCTTCAGGAATTCGCAGACCGCGTGCCCCTGGGCGGCCACGTAGTCGTTGCTGGGAACGGGCACGCCCTGCTGCTTCAGCGCGTCGGTGAGTGCCTTGCCGGCGATGTCGGGCGTCGGGACGGCTGCCTGCGGCGCGGCCGGGGCGGGCGCCGCCGCCGACGGCGGGACTTCGGTCGGTTCCGGCGCGAGAGGCGGTTTGCGGACGGCGAACATCACCACCACCGCGCCGGCCACGGCGATCAGGGACAGCGGCAACGCCGCCAGGGGGCCGAGGCGGCGCAGCCCACTCCTGCGTCGGCGCGGTGTGGCTGCGCGGGTCGGTGCGGTGACGCCGGTGGCCGCGGCGGCGCCGGTGGCCGCCACCGGGCGGTGGCCCAGCCGCTCGTCGAGCAGTTCGTCGACCCGCTGGCTCGACGGACCGCCCCGGTCACGACTCGACCGGCGCTCCAAGGCGATGAGTCGCAGTTCGGAGTCGATCGTCTCGCGATCGCGCATATGAGTCAGTCTGAGGCCGTCACCACGTTGTCACAAGGCTTGTCACAAGGCTTTCGGCGACCAGTCGTTCCAGGCCGGGCCGAAGTCCAGCGTCGACTGGGGGATCCGCTCGGCGCCGACGATCTCGCGGAAGTGGTCCTGCCAGCCCCACCACAAGGCGATGTGGAAGACCTGGTCGTGCCAGCTGAGTTGGTAGCCGGCGGGGATCGCCTCGCCCTTGTTCTCCGGCGCGAACACGGCGACCGCCAGCAGGCCGATCACCGCCGACGCCGGAAGCTCGACCTTGCCGTCCCGCCAGATGTGCACCCGGGTCGGGCGCGGCCCGTGGGGGGTCAGCTCGTAGCCGTTGGGCAGTTCGTCGTGGTGGCCGCGGTTCCAGCGGTGGATGCCGTAGAGGACGTCGGCGATGTCGGGGCGCCCGTCCGGAAGGTCCGATCGGACCGCGAGGGGAAAGCGGCTCTGGCCGAAGTCGACCCCGGGTGCCGCCATCACCCGGAAAAGGTCGAGCGAGTCCCGGAGGGTGCGCTTGAACCGGCTCGCGACGCCCAGCTGCGGGTGGCGCTTGGCTGCCGTCTCGTCGACCGCATTGCCGGCGTGCACCATGGCCGCGCTCCACTGCCGCCGCTCCCAGTGGTCGAGTGAGCGTGCGACCGACCGCCCGACGTCCACGGCGCTTCAGGCCTCACCGTCGATGAGCGTCAGCGCACGCTCGAACAGGTGGACCGTGGCCGCATGCAGCTGGTCGCCGACCTGCTTTTCGGCTTTGCCCGCACACGCCCGGGCCAGGGTGCCCTCGATCACGATGCCCAGCTTGAAGCAGGCCAGCACGGTGTACCAGGTGATGTGCGACAGGTCGCGAGTCGTGTTGGCCGCGTACTGCCGGACCAGCTCGTCGGTGCCGGCCAGCCCGTCGTGACCGTCCAGCGCGTGACCGAACACGCTGGAGCTCTCGGGCTGGCGCCACGTGGCCAGCAGCCAGCCCAGGTCCAACAGGGGGTCGCCGATCGTGCACATCTCCCAGTCGACGATGGCGACGACCCCGGGTCCGGTGCGGGAGAACATCACGTTGGCGGCGTGGTAGTCGCCGTGCATGATGCCGGGCTTCCAGGTTGCCGGCCGGTGGTCCTCCAGCCACGCCGCCACCCGGTCGACGCCCGGGATCTGCGGACCCGGGTAGTTCTCGTACTGCCGGTAGGAGTCCAGCTCCGAAAGCCAGCGCGGCACCTGCCGTTCCAGGAAGCCGGCCGGTTTGCCGAAATCGGCGAGCCCGACGGCGACATGGTCGACGGCGCCCAGCTTGGCCAATGCGTCGGCCATCGACAGTCCCATCCCGAAGCGCACCCGGGCGTCGCCGGCGTGCAGCGGCGGCAGGCCTTCGCCGGCGTTGAACCCGTCGACGGGGTCCATCAAGTAGAACACCGCATCGCCGAGCACGCCCGGGTCGTCGCATGTGGCGATCAGATGCGGGTGTGGCACGTCGGAGTCCGCAAGCGCAGCAAGCACTTTCGTCTCCCGCAGGATCACGCTGTTGCTGCGCGGGCGCAGATGCCGCGGTCCGCGCCGCAGCACGTAGGGCCGCCCGGCCCGGGTGAACCGCAGCATGACGTTCTGGGTTCCGCCGGTGACGGCGCACACGTCCTTCAGGGGCCCCTCGCCCAGCCCCCGCCCCGTCATCCATTCCGCCACGGCATCGAGGTCCACAGGCGTGTCCTGCGGCGTGGTCGGCATGGCACTCCTTTGCAACCTGTGGGCCCCCTGGGAAAGAGCGTAGGCCACCGGCGCCGGGCACACCCGACCCCTCCGCGGCTGAGACAATGGTGCGCGGAACTGACTTGACTTTCGGGTTCGGAAGGGAACTGGCGATGGCGCGTACCGACAACGATTCCTGGGACATCACCCAAAGCGTGGGAGCCACCGCGCTCGGTGTCGCCGCGGCCCGCGCCGCGGAGACCGAAAGCGACAACCCGCTCATCAACGATCCGTTCGCGCGCGTGTTCGTCGACGCCGCGGGGGAGGGCATCTGGAGCATCTACGCCGATCCCGCGCTGCTGGCCAAGGCCGTCGAGCTCGAGCCCGAAATGCGGACGCGCATTCAGCTGATGATCGACTTCATGGCCACGCGGACAGCGTTTTTCGATCGGTTCTTCCTCGGTGCGGCCGACGCCGGGGTCCGGCAGGTGGTGATTCTGGCGGCTGGCCTGGATGCGCGCACCTGGCGGCTGCCGTGGCCGGACGGGACGGTGGTGTACGAGCTGGATCAGCCCAAGGTGCTGGAGTTCAAGTCCGACACGCTGCGCGGCCATGGCGCCCGTCCGGCGGCGCAGCTGGTGAACGTGCCGGTGGACCTGCGCCAGGACTGGCCGAAGGCGCTGCGCGAGAAGGGATTCGACCCGTCGCAGCCGAGCGTGTGGTCGGCCGAGGGTCTGGTCCGTTACCTGCCGGCCCAGGCCCAGGATCTGCTGTTCGAACGGATACACGAGCTCAGCGCCCCGGGCAGCTGGCTGGCCTCCAACGTGCCCGGCGAGGGGTTCACCGACCCGGAACGGGTGCGGCGTCAGCGTGCGGACATGCAGCGGATGCGCGCCGCCGCCGCCAGACTGGTCGATGCCGAGATCGCCGACTTTGACGAACTCTGGTACGCCGAGGAACGCACCGCCGTCGACCGGTGGCTACGCGAGCACGGCTGGGACGTGTCGGCGCAGACCTTCCCGGAGTTGATGGCCCGATACGGCCGCAGCATCCCGAAGGGTGCCGAAGACTCCATGCCGCCAACGCTATTCGTGTCCGCGCAGCGACAGAGGGGCTGAGGACACCCCGGCACGGCGGGACCCGCCGGACTGTCGGGGGCGCGCTGGCCGGCTCACCGGCCCTGCGGGGGAGGTTTGGACATACGTCGAATGGGTATTGCTGGGCGTAGTGAACCGATCTCTCGAGCACAGTGGAGGCCCTCATGCGCGGTCGCGGGATTGTCGGCGCGATTGTCTTGGTGTGGCTGGTCATCGGAGTGATCGCGACGTGGCAGCGCGGCTACTTCACGGGCGGGTCCACCAGCTGCGTCACGGCGGGCAACGTTGCTCTGACCGTCCTTGCGGGGCCTTTGAATTACGCGGGTCTCGACCCGAAAGTCAAAGACTGCCACATACCCCAACCCAGTTCGATGCCGGCGACGCCGGTGTCCTGAAACCTCAACCAACGCTGAACCGAAGGAAGTTGACATGATCGTCTTAGGTGTGGTTCTGCTGATTCTCGGGTTTGTGTTCGGCATTCCCCTGTTGTGGACGCTCGGCATCGTCGCGCTGGTGATCGGTGCCGTGCTGTGGATCATGGGCTCGGTGGGCCGCCCCGTCGCGGGCAGACGCAACTGGTACTAGGTGGCTGGTGTCGAACGGGCAGTTTCGCGCGCCGAGTCGAATCGGGCAAAAACCGGCACCGCCAGAACGGATGCTGAGCGACTTTCGGCGACCTGCCGACCAAATCACTCTCTCGAAAATCGCGATCTTTGGTGGCGGAAGATTGTTCGCCATTCAAAACACCAGCCACCTAGACATTCACCGGGCACAATATTGACCGGACACAATCGCGTGACCGCTCAGCGGTCACGCGATTGTGTTTCACAGCCCACGCATAGCAACGCCTCAGCGGCGGCTCAGCCCGCCGCGCATACTGGAACTCGTGACGCAGCCCCGGGCCTCGGTAGAGCGGGTGGTCATGTGCCGAGCCGACGGTAACCCGATCAGCGTGCTGGTCGTCGACGACGAGGCCGTCCTCGCCGAGATGGTTGCGATGGCACTGCGTTACGAGGGCTGGACCATCGCCACCGCCGGCGACGGGTCGTCGGCGATGGCGGCCGCGCGCGCCCAGCGTCCCGATGTGGTCGTCCTCGACGTGATGCTGCCCGACATGAGCGGGCTGGACGTGCTGCGCAAGCTGCGGAAGGAGAATCCGCAGCTGCCGGTGCTGCTGCTGACCGCCAAGGACGCGGTGGAAGACCGCATCGCCGGGCTGACCGCGGGCGGCGACGACTACGTCACCAAACCGTTCAGCATCGAAGAGGTGGTGCTGCGGCTGCGGGCGCTGCTGCGGCGCACCGGGGTGACCACGCTGGACAGCGGCGCGCAACTGGTGGTCGGCGACCTTGTGCTGGACGAGGACAGCCACGAGGTGACCCGCGCCGGCGAGCCGATCGCGTTGACCTCCACCGAGTTCGAGCTGCTGCGTTTCATGATGCGCAACTCCAGGCGCGTGCTGAGCAAGGCGCAGATCCTCGACCGGGTGTGGAGCTACGACTTCGGCGGCCGCTCCAACATCGTGGAGCTCTACATCTCCTACCTGCGCAAGAAGATCGACAACGGTCGCGAGCCCATGATCCACACGCTGCGCGGGGCGGGCTATGTCCTCAAGCCGGCCCGCTAGCAGCGATCGCAAGCGCGGCGAAGCCGGGCGCAGCGGGTCGCGACCGTTGGCTGGCAGCGATCGCAAGCGCGGCGAAGCCGGGCGCAGCGGGTCGCGACCGTTGGCTGGCGCGCTGCGGGTCTGGTCGCTGCGGCTGCGGCTGCTGGTCGGACAGGTCGTGGTGCTCGCGGTGGTGTGCATCGGGATCACCGCCGCGACCGAGCTGTCGCTGCTGCGCCACCTCGTGGCCCAGCTCGACGGTCAGCTCGCCGGGACGTCCTACCGCTCGGCGCTGATGTACCCCGAGCCGTCCCATCCGGGCTGGCGGCACGCGCACTTCGTTCCACGGCCGGGGCCCGGTCCGCGCTTCCTCGACGCGCCGGGTCAGCCTGCCGGCATGGTGGCCGCCGTGGTCAGCGGCGGCAGGACCGTCGACGCCGGCTACCTGACGCCCAGCGGCACCCGGGCCGCCGTGACCCCGGCGGCGCAGACGCAACTCGCGCGCATCGCCGACAGCCGCGCGCCGGTGACGCTGGACCTCGACGGGCTCGGCCGCTACCGCGTGGTGGCCGCGCCGAGCCGGAGCGCCGACGACATCATCGTCACGGGCCTGTCGATGGCGAACGTCGACGCCACCATGATCCGCATGCTGGTCATCCTCGGGATCGTCACGGTGATCGCTCTCGTCGCGGCCACGACCGCGGGGGCGGTCATCATCCGGCGGGCGCTGGCGCCGCTGCGCCGCGTCGCCCAGACCGCGCGCGAGGTCATCGAGATCCCGTTGGACCGCGGTGAGGTGGAGCTTCCGGTGCGGGTTCCCGAACCCGACGCCAACCCCCACACCGAGGTGGGTCAGCTGGGTTCGGCGCTCAACCGGATGCTCGACCACATCGCCGCCGCGTTGTCGGCGCGCCAGGCCAGCGAGACCCGCGTGCGCCAGTTCGTCGCCGACGCCAGCCACGAGCTGCGCACCCCGCTGGCGGCGATCCGTGGTTACACCGAACTCACGCAGCGCATGGGCGACGACCGTGAGGCGGTGGCCCACGCGATGAGCCGGGTGGCGTCGGAAACGGAGCGGATCACGCGCCTCGTCGAGGACCTGCTGTTGCTGGCGCGCCTGGACTCCGGGCGCCCGCTGGAGCGCGAGCCGGTGGACCTGTCGCGGCTGGCGGTCGACGCGGTCAGCGATGCGCACGTCGCCGGGCCGGACCACCAGTGGGAGCTGGACCTGCCCGAGGAACCGGTGATCGTCACCGGCGACGCGGCGCGGCTACACCAGGTGGTCACGAATCTGCTCGCCAACGCCCGCATCCACACCGGCGCCGGCACCGTCGTGACGGCGCGGCTGAGCACGGAACCCGGGCACGCCGTGATGCAGGTCATCGACGACGGACCCGGGATTCCGGCGACGCTGCAATCGGAGGTGTTCGAGCGCTTCGCGCGGGGTGACTCCTCGCGCTCCCGCAAGGGCGGCAGCACCGGTCTGGGTCTGGCGATCGTCTCCGCGGTCGTCCGGGCGCATCACGGGACCATCACGGTGGACAGCGCACCCGGTCGCACCGAATTCACCGTGCGATTACCACGCGGTGCCTAGCTGCAGCACGTCGTTGGACGTGACAGGCTGTTGCCGTGCATCACAAACCCCCCACCGCGGTCATCGAGTCGGCGCATCGCGAACACGTGCTGCCCTTCGAGGACACGACGGATTTCCGCGACGCCGATCGCGGCTTCATCGCGGCCCTGTCCCCGTGCGTCATCAAGGCGGACGACGGCCGCGTCGTGTGGGACAACGACGCGTACGCCTTCCTGGGCGGCCCCGCGCCGGCGACGGTGCACCCCAGCCTGTGGCGGCAGTCGACCCTGGCCGCCAAACAGGGCCTCTACGAAGTGGTGCCGGGCATCTACCAGGTGCGCGGCCTCGACCTGTCCAACATCACCTTCGTCGAGGGCGACACCGGGATCATCGTCATCGATCCGCTGGTGTCCACCGAGGTGGCCGCAGCGGCGCTGGGACTGTACCGCGCCCACCGCGGCGGCGAGCGCCCCGTCGTCGCGGTCATCTACACCCATAGCCACGTCGACCACTTCGGCGGCGTCCTGGGCGTGACCTCGCAGGCCGACGTGGACGCCGGCGCGGTGGCGGTGCTGGCCCCGGAGGGGTTCATCGAACACGCGGTGCAGGAGAACGTCTACGCGGGCCCCGCGATGACCCGGCGCGCCACCTACATGTACGGCACCCTGCTGCCGCGCGGGCCCCGCGATCAGGTGGGCTGCGGGCTCGGGCAGGCCCCGTCCACCGGCGAGGTGGCCGTCATCGTCCCGACGGTGGTCGTCCGGCGCACCGGCGACAAGCACACCCTCGACGGTGTGGAGATCGAGTTCCAGATGGCGCCCGGCACCGAGGCGCCAGCCGAGATGCACTTCTATTTCCCGCGTTTCCGCGCGTTGTGCATGGCCGAGAACGCCACCCACAACCTGCACAACCTGCTGACCCTGCGCGGTGCGCTGGTGCGCGACCCGCACGCGTGGTCGGGCTACCTCACCGAGGCGATCGACACCTTCGCCGGGCGCGCCGACGTGGTGTTCGCCTCTCATCACTGGCCGACCTGGGGGAGCGAGGGGATCGTCGAGTTCCTCTCGCTGCAACGCGATCTGTATGCGTACCTGCACGACCAGACGCTGCGGCTGGTCAACCGCGGCCACACCGGCGTGGAAATCGCCGAGATGTTCCGGATGCCGCCGGCGCTGGAGCGGGCCTGGCACACGCACGGCTACTACGGGTCGGTCAGCCACAACGTCAAGGCGGTCTACCAGCGCTACATGGGCTGGTTCGACGGCAACCCGGCCCGCCTGTGGCCCCATCCCCCGGAGGCCATCGGACCCCGTTATGTGGCGGCGATGGGCGGCATCGACCGGGTGGTCGAGCTCGCCGCCACGGCGTTCGAATCCGGTGACTTCCGTTGGGCGGCAACGCTGCTCGACCATGCGATGTTCACCGACAGCAGTCATGGCCCCGCCCGCGAGCTGTACGCCGATACCCTCGAGCAGCTCGCCTACGGCGCGGAGAACGCGACCTGGCGCAACTTCTTCCTCAGCGGCGCAACCGAATTGCGCGACGGCAACTTCGGCACCGCCACCACTGCGACCTCGCTGTCGCTGCTGACGCAGCTCACCCCGGAGCAGATCTTCGACGGCCTGGCCATCCGCGTCGACGGGCCGCGCGCCTGGGAACTCGACGTCACCGTCGACGTCGAATTCGCCGATTCGGTAGTCAACTACCGGCTCACGCTGCGCAACGGCGTGCTGGTCCACCGCAAGGTCGCCGCCGACCCGACGACCGCGTCGGTGACCGTGAACGTGGACGGCAAGCTCCGCCTGCTGACCGTCGCGATGGGCGACTTCGACTCGCCGGGGTTGCGGATGTCGGGGGACCGGGAAGCGCTGCGGGCCCTCCTGGCGGTGCTCGACGAGCCCGACCCGAATTTCGACATCGTCACGCCGTGACGTCGATGACGACCTTGCCGACCGCCCTGCGGTCGGCCACGTGCCGCAGGGCCGCCGCGGCCTCGGGCAACGGGAACCGGGCGCCGATGTGGGGCGCGACCGTGCCGGCCGCGAACATCTGCGACAGCTCGCGCATGTCGCGCGCCGCGTCGTGCGGCCGGTCGGCCAGGAAGGTGCGGATCTCCATGCCGCACACCGTGATGCCTTTGAGCAGGACAAGGTTGAGCGGGATGGACGGGATGGTCCCCGCGGCGTAGCCGAGGGTGACGAACGTCCCGCCCCGGGCCAGGGCGCGCAGTGCCGGCTCCGCATACGCTCCGCCGACGGGGTCCAGCACCACGCGCGCGGCGTCCCCGGTCAGCGCGCGGATGCGCGACTTGAGGTCCTCGGAGTCGTAGTCGACGATCGCCTCGGCGCCCCGCTCCCGGCACAGCGCGAGCTTCTCCGGGCGGGACGCGGCCGCCAGCACCCGGGCGCCCATGGCCACCGCCAGATCGACGGCCGCCAGTCCCACGCCGCCGGCCGCGCCCAGCACCACGACCCAATCACCATGGCGCACAGTGGCAATCGAGCGCAGGGCGTGGTAGGCGGTGCGGTAGGTGACGCCGAACGCGGCCGCCGAGGCGAAGTCGGCGCCGTCGGGGATGGGCGTCACCGACCCCGCGTCGAGCAGGGCCTGCTCGGCGAAGGCCCCGGTGGGCGTGGTGGCGGCGACCCGCTGGCCCGGCCGGAACGGTGCGCCCGCGCCGACGGCCACCACCTCGCCGGCCAGCTCGCTGCCCGGGACGAACGGGACCGGGATCTTGACCTGATACCTCCCCGCGATCAGCAGGACGTCGGGAAAGTTGACCGCGGCGGCGTGGACCCGCACCACCAGCTGGCCGGGACCGGGCACCGGGTCGGCCAGCTCGTCGACGACCAGGTCCTCGGGTGCGCCGTAGGAACGGCAGACGACCGCGCGCATCAGCCGGCCCCCAGCCCCTGCAGGCAGAACCGCACCACGTGCGCGATGTCGTCGGGGCCCGGCCGGTCGGCCGAACCGACGTACCGGCGCATGGTGGCGGCCGTGCAGTTGAACACGGCGTCGACGTCGCGGTCCACGTCGGCGCTGCCCAGCGCGGCAACGGGTGTCACGAGCAGGTCCCGCAACGGCCGCATCATCTCCTGGTCGGCCGCCCGCGGGTTGGTCGCCGCCGACATCTGGCCGGCGGCCGCGCGGCTCATGCTGATCAGGTGCGGATCGGCGACCTGCGCGAGCGTGCCCTCGATCCAGCGGGCGACCTGGTCGCGCGGCCGCGACTCCTTGGCCATCTGGTGCTGCAGGTAGGACACGACGATCGCCACCCCGCGTTCCATGACGGCCAGGATGAGGTCGTCCTTGCCGGCGAAATACCGGTAGAACGCCTTATTCGACGAGCCGGCCTCGGCGACGATGTCGCTGACGCGCGGCGGCTCGGGCGCGACGCGCTCCATCACCCGCACCGCCGCGGCCAGGATGCGCTCGACCTCCTCGGTGGCCTCCCGTTGCCTCTCGTCGAGCGCCCGCTCGACGGCCGCGGTGACCCGGCTACCGGTCAACGAGGTCCCCGTATTTGGCGCGGGCGGCCTCGCGGCGGACGTCGCGCATCTCGCTGGGCCACTCGGCGTCTTCGGCCTCGTACCCCTTGAGCAGCATCTTGGCCAGGTTGACCTTGTGGGCCTCGGTCGGTCCGTCGGCCAGCCCGAGCACCACGCCGCCGAGCAGGACGTTGACCAGCGGCAACTGGTCGGTGGTGCCCAGTGCGCCGTGCACCTGGATCGCGCGCATGCCAATCGATTTCAGCACCTGTGACGCCAGGATCTTGCAGGCGGCGATCTGCTGGCGGGCCGCATGCTCGCCGGCGGTGTCGATGAGCCAGGCGGCGTGCAGCACGGCCAGCCGGAAGGGCATCAGCTCGGTGTAGGAGTCGGCGATGAAGGCCTGCACCAGCTGCTTGTCGGCCAGCGAACTGCCTTGGGTGAAACGGCTTTTCGCGCGTCTCGACATCATCTCGACCGCGCGCTGGGCCACCCCGATCGAGCGCATCGCGTGGTGCAGCCGCCCTCCGGCCAGCCGCGCCTGCAGGATCATGAAGCCCTGCCCCGGTTCCCCGAGCAGCGCGTCCACGGGCACCCGTACCCCGTCGTAGTGCACCAGGGAATGTCCGGCCTCGTGGGGCAGCGCACCGACCAGGTGGTGGGTGGCCTCGATCCGCAGCCCCTCGGTGCCGGCCGGGATCAGGAAGGTCGACGCGCCGCGGTGGACCGGGACGTCGGGGTCGGTGATCGCGACGACGATGAAGAACGAGGCGACCGACGCGTTGGAGGAGAAGTACTTTCGCCCGGTGATCACCCAGCCATCCCCGTCGCGTACGGCCCGGGTGGTGAAGACGCGGGGGTCGGAACCGCCCTGCGGTTCGGTCATCGAAAAGCACGAGAAGATCTCCCCGGAGAGCAGCCCGGACAGGTAGCGGTCCTTCTGCTCCCGGGTGCCGAAGCGGGCGATGATCTCGGCGTTGCCCGTGTCGGGTGCCTGCGTGCCGAACACGATCGGCGCCCACGGGCTGCGGCCCAGGATCTCGTTGATCAGTGTCAGCTTGACCGCGCCGAACCCCTGCCCGCCGAGATCGGGGCCCAGATGCGGTGCCCACAAGCCGCTGTCGCGGACCTGCTGCTTGAGTGGGTCGACGATCCGGCGGCGCTCCTGGTTCAGCGGCAGGAACTCGCAGCCTCCGAAGAGCACCTCGAGGGGTTCGACCTCGTCGCGCACGAACGTGCGGACCCAGTCGAGTTTCTTCTCGAACTCCGGTTCGGTGGAGAAGTCCCAAGGCATCCAAGGCTCCTATCGGTTCAATGGTGGCGACCCGCTGCGCCCGGCTGCGCCGAGCTCGCGATCGTCACGTCACGGGATTCCGCCGTCGGCCCGCACGATCGAGCCGGTGGTGAAGCTGGACGCGTCGGAGGCCAGGAACAGTGCGGCACCGACGATCTCGGGCGGGTCGCCGGCGCGTTGCAGCGCGAGGTGCCCGAACGGGTTGTGCGTGGCCGCCTCCAGGTTCCAGGCCTTGCTGATGTCGGTGAGAAACGGGCCCGCCATCAAGGTGTTGACCCGCACCGTCGGCGCGAATGCCCGCGCCAGGCCCTCGGTCATCGCGTTGAGCCCGGCCTTGGCCGCGGCGTAGGGGATGATGTCGGCGCCGGGGCGCAGCGAGCCGGTGGAGCTGACGTTGATGATCGAGCCGCGCCCGGCCGCCATCATCTTCTCGCCGACCAGCGCCGACAACCGGAAGGGCCCCTTGAGGTTGAGGTTGACCACCGAGTCGAACAGCTTCTCGGTGACGTCGGTCAGCTTGTCGTACAGCGGCGACATGCCGGCGTTGTTGATCAGGGTGTCGACCTTGCCGAACCGCGCGTAGGTCGCCTCGACCAGGCCGTCGAGCTGGTCCCAGCGCCCGACGTGCACCTGGTAGGGCATCGCGGAGCGCCCCGTCGCGGCCTCGACCTCCGCGGCGGCCGCGACGCAGTTGTCCATGTTGCGGCTGGCGATCACCACGTCGGCGCCGCAGCGGGCCGCGGCGAACGCCATCTCGCGGCCCAGTCCGCGGCTCCCGCCGGTGATCAGCACCACCCGGTCGGTGAGATCGAAAAGCTGCTCGGCATAACCCATGTCAGCCCACCTTGCTGGGTAGCGAACGCGCCAGCCCGGCCGCGGTGGCGATCAGCTTCGGGGTCATCGCGCCGAACGCGTCCTGGACCCGGGGATCGACTTTCCCGGTGCGCACGCCGGCGGCATACGTCTTCTCCAGCACGATGCCGAGCTTCCAGTTGGCCAGCACCAGGTAGTAGTCGATGTTCTCGGTGGACAGGCCGCTGATCTTCTCGTAGTGATCCAGCAGCTCGCTGCGCGTCGGCATGCCCGTCATGTCCAGATAAAACCCTTCTTCGCCGGGGTTTTCGCCGTCGTAGCCCAGCAGCGCCCAGGCGAGGTCGAGCAGCGGGTCGCCGACCGTGGTCATCTCCCAGTCCACGATCGCGGCCAGCCGGGCCGGCGCCCCGTGCGCGAACATCACGTTGGCGAACTGGTAGTCGCCGTGCATGATGCCCGGCCGGTACCGCGCGGGCCGGTTGCGGCGCAGCCAGTCCGCGGCCACGTCCAGGCCGGGAAGCTCGCGCACCCGGTAGGCGTCGAGGAAGGCCAGCCAGCGGTCGACCTGCCGCTCGTGGAACCCGTCGGGGCGGCCGAAACCCTCGAGGCCCTGGGCGCGCCAGTCCACCCGCCCCAGCTTGGCGGCGCCCTCGACGAGTTCGAACGCCAGCCCGCGGCGGGCCGCCAGGTCGGCGTCGAACGGCGGCTGCCAGCCGCCGTCCATCGGGCTCCACCCGTCGATCGCGCGCATCACGTAGAAGGGCATGCCCAGGATGGTGCCGGTGTCGTCGGCGGCGATCAGGGCCGCGTGGGGAACGTCGGTGCCGGCCAGGGCCCGCACCAGGCGGATCTCCCGCAGCAGCCCGTCGACGCGGGCGGCGTCGGCGCGGGCCCCGGGCATCCGCAGCACCATGCGCTCCCCGCCGCGGTCGATCAGGTAGAGGGTGTTCTGCGAGCCGCCCTTGAGCTGCTCCAGCGATGGTTGCTCGCCGCCGCCCGGGGCGCCGTTGGCGTCGAGCCACCGGCCGAGAACGCCCGCGTCCGGTCCGGTCTCCCCGCCAGCGCCCATCGCACACCTCACTCTCCGCCAGGAGAATAGCATTCTCCGAGCTCCGGGCAAGGGCGGCGAGCGCCGGGCAAGCGCGGCGCCGTCGCATGCGAGGCTTGGGGGCATGCAGGTGCTTCTGGTCCGCCATGCCCTTCCTCTGCGCAGCGAACCCGGTGAGGGGTCCGATCCCGAGCTGTCGGAGGCGGGTCTGGCGCAGGTCGGGCGACTGCCCACGGCGCTGGCCAGGTTCCCCGTCGGCCGCGTGGTGAGCAGCCCCCAGCGCCGCGCGGTGCAGACCGCGGCGCCGGTCGCGGCGGCCCGCGAACTGCCGGTCGACATAGACGACCGGTTCGCCGAATACGACCGCGACCTTCCGCTCTACATTCCCGTCGAACAGATCCGCGCGGAGCGGCCCGAGGAGTGGGCGCGCATGGCCTCCGGGCACCTGCCCAGCGCGGTCGACGAGGACGCGTTTCGCGCGCGGGTGCGGGCCGGGCTCGCCGACCTCGTCGCGGCGGCCGGCCACGACGACACCGTGGCGGTGTTCAGCCACGGCGGGGTGATCAACGTGCTGCTGCACGAGATCCTGGGCACGGCGCGGCTGCTGTCCTTCCCCATCGACTACGCCTCGGTGACCCGCCTGTTGTTCTCCCGGTCCGGTCAGGCGACGGTGGTTACGGTCAACGCCGTCGAGCACGTCTGGGACCTGCTGCCCCGAAATCTGCGCACGGCACCCGGTCCGGCATCGAGACTGCGGCCGGCGCGGGCTCAACGACAGCACGAAGCGCATAGCTGATACACAGCGCGCAACCGGCGGTGGTAAACAATTCCGGTGACTTCAGCTGACCAACCCGAGGGGCTCGACCTGGCCGGGCTGGACCGGTATCTACGTTCGCTCGGCATCGAACGCGACGGCGACCTGCGGGCGGAGTTCATCTCTGGCGGCCGCTCCAACCTGACGTACCGGGTCTACGACGACAAGGCCGACTGGCTGGTGCGGCGCCCGCCGCTGCACGGCCTCACGCCGTCGGCGCACGACATGGCCCGCGAGTACCGCGTGGTCGCCGCCCTGCGGGACACGCCGGTTCCGGTGGCGCGCGCGATCGCGCTGTGCGAGGACGAGTCGGTGCTGGGCGCGCCGTTCCAGGTCGTCGAATACGTCGCCGGGCAGGTGGTGCGCCGGCGCGCCCAGCTCGAGGCCCTCAGCCACACCGTCATCGACGGCTGCGTCAACGCGCTGATCCGGGTGCTGGTCGACCTGCACGGCGTCGACCCCGACGCGGTGGGGCTCGGCGATTTCGGCAAACCCAGCGGATACCTGGAGCGCCAGGTGCGCCGCTGGGGGTCGCAGTGGGAGCTGGTGCGCCTGCCCGACGACCACCGCGACGCCGACGTGCAGCGGCTGCTTGCCGGTTTGCGCGACGCGATCCCGCAGCAGAGTCGAAGCTCGATCGTGCACGGCGACTACCGCATCGACAACACGATCCTGGACGCCGACGACCCGACCCGGGTGCTGGCCGTCGTGGACTGGGAGCTCTCCACGCTGGGGGACCCGCTGTCCGACGCCGCGCTGATGTGTGTGTACCGCGACCCCGCGCTGGACCTGATCGTCAACGCGCAGGCCGCCTGGACCTCACCGCTGTTGCCGACGGCCGACGAGCTGGCCGACCGCTACTCGCTGGTCTCCGGATGGCCGCTGGCCCACTGGGAGTTCTACATGGCGCTGGCCTACTTCAAGCTCGCGATCATCGCCGCCGGCATCGACTTCCGCAGGCGGATGTCGGAGCAGGCGCACGGGAAAGCTGCCGAGCACACGCCCGAGGTGGTGGCCCCGCTGATCTCGCGCGGCCTGGCGGAGCTCGCCAAGCTGCCCGGCTAGCGGTCCTACCGGTCGGCCACCGCGTGGTGCTTCTTGGCCGCGCGGCGCAGCTGCAGGATCCGTGCGGTGCCGACGGCCACGGTGATCAGCCCGCCGACCACCGCCGCCAGCAGGATCGCCACCCCGAGCGGCAGGTGCCAGTGCCAGCCCAGGAACGTGAACGCCGTCGTCTCCGTGTTCTGGGTGATGAACACCAGCAACACGATCAGGATCAGGAAGCCGGCGATGAGCGACGACCACAGCGCGCCGGCGCGGGTGAACCCGATGGCCGGTTCCTTGGGCGTCGCGTCGGGCCTGGACGCCTTGGCGGGCTTGGGGGGCGGCTGGCCGGGGGAGGCCGGGGTGTGGCTGCTCATGGTGACATCCTCGTCCCATCCGGCGCGGAATGAAACCACACGCCCGCAGCCGCGCGGCCGTGTGGCTGGCGACGGCATGCGTGGCCGCCCGGTGCAGCAACGCCGATCCGCTCGGCGCCCAGGCGCGCGGGCCGAACCCAATCGTGGTCGGATCGGCCGATTCCGTCCTGGTGGGGGCGTTGCTGGTGGCGGCGCTGGCGCCGCTGCGCGAGGGCCCGGTCGAGGCGGTGCGCCGGCGTCCGGCGCGCGCACTTGCCGAGTCGCGCGCCGCGGACGGCGGCCACGTCTTACCGTAGACGGGTGAACGCAGACCCCCCAGATCCGGCCCGGCGCGTGTGGCAGGCCATGCTGACCTGGCGCGCGCAAGACGTCCCGCGCATGGAATCGGTGCGAATCCAGGTGTCCGGCAAGCGGATCCGGGCCAACGGGCGCATCGTGGCAGCGGCCACGGCGACCAGCCCGGCCTTCGGCGCCTACTACGACGTGCAGACCGACGAGACGGGCGCCACCAAGCGACTCGGGATGACCGTCACGTTGGCCGAGCGGGAACGCGTGCTCGCCATCGCCCGCGACGAGGAGAACATGTGGCTGGTGACCGACCACCAGGGTGACCGGCGCGCGGCCTACAGTGGCGCCCTCGACGTCGACGTGGTGTTCAGCCCGTTCTTCAACGCGCTGCCGATCCGGCGCCTCGGCCTGCACGAACGCGCGGAGTCGGTCACGTTGCCGGTGGTGTACGTCAACGTCCCCGACATGTCCGTCACGGCGGCCGGTGTGAGCTACACCAGCACCGGGAGCCTGGACGGCCTCAAATTGCGTTCCCCGGTCGCCGACACCACGGTCAGTGTCGACGACGACGGCTTCATCCTGAACTACCCCGGGTTGGCAGAGCGGATCTGATCACCCCGCCCGCCCGGCCGGCGGCGGCCAGCTCCTCGCGCCAGTTCGCGGCGCCGACGACGACGGCGACGATGTCGTGGCGCGGGAAGCTGTCGTAACGCGTGCGCGCGGCGTGGCCCGCCTCGACGAGGCCGGCCACCGAGCCGTGGCTCGCCAGCGACTCGCGGGCGTGGCTGAGCAGTTCGACGGCGTGGTCGAGGGTGGGCAGCAACCGGCCGGCGTTGCCCTCGCACATGGCCCGCACCAGGTCCGGGGCGGTGCCCGCGACCCGGGTGCCGTCGCGGAAGGAACCGGCGGCCAGGGCAAAGGCCAGCGGGACCTCCCCGGCGGTGACGGCGAGCGCCTCGGCGAGCAGGTGCGGCAGGTGCGAGATGGCGGCCGCAGCGGCGTCGTGCTCGTCGGATCGGGCCGGCACCACCAGCGCGCCGCAGTCCAGCGCCAGGGCCGTGACCATCGACCACACCCCGGGGTCGACGTGGTCGTCGACGCTGACCACCCACGGCGCCCTGGTGAACAGCCCGGCGTAGCCGGCCGCCCACCCCGAGTCCGCGGTGCCCGTCATCGGGTGACCGCCGACGAAACGCCGCAGCAGGCCGGCGGCAGCGACCTCGTCGTGCACCGCGCCTTTGACGCTGGTGACATCGGTCAGCGGGCAGTCCGGCGCCAACTCGGCGACGTGGGCCAGCATCCCCGCCAGCGCCGGCATCGGGACCGCGAGCACGATCAACGCGCCGGTGTCCGCCGCGTGGGTCAGCGTCTCGGCGAGGTCGGTGCTGGCGGCGAAGCCGTCGGCGACGGCAGCGTGCGCGCCCTGCGCCGACCGGTTGTAGCCGAACACCTCGCGGCCGGCCGCCGCGGCCGCCCGCACGATCGAGCCGCCGATCAGCCCCAGGCCGAGCACGCACACCGGTGTTTTCAAAACAGGGCTCGCCACAGTCCAAGGTTGGCACAGACCCGGGCGGCGGTGCCGCCGGCGGCCGGGTTCGTCTGGTCAAGAGGCCAGGTCAACGACTAGCGTAGGCGCCCATGGAAGCACAACGGTCCTCGGCCAAGGGCCCGTCCGCGGACACACCGGACGGGTTCGGGATCGCCGTCGTGCGCGAAGAAGGCCAGTGGCGGTGCTATTCCCTGTCGGCCACGGCGCTGACGAGCCTGAAGTCAGCGGAGACGGAGCTGCGGGAACTGCGCAGTGCGGGGGCGGTGTTCGGGCTCCTCGACGTCGACGACGAATTCTTCGTCATCCTCCGGCCGGGTCCGTCGGGGACCCGGCTGCTGCTGTCGGACGCCACCGCCGCGCTGGACTACGACATCGCCGCCGAGGTCCTGGACAAACTGGACGCGGACCTGGACCCCGACGACCTCGAGGACGCCGAGCCCTTCGAGGAGGGCGACCTGGCGTTGCTGGCCGACATCGGACTGCCCGAGGCGGTGCTGGGCGTCATCCTCGACGAGTCCGACCTGTACGCCGACGAACAACTGGGCCGCATCGCCCGGGAGATGGGTTTCGCCGACCAGCTTTCGTCGGTGATCGACCGCCTCGGTCGGTGACCGCAAGCGCGGCGGAGCCGGGCGCGGCGGGTCGCCGCCATCAGGCCCGGTCGGTGACCGCAAGCGCGGCGGAGCCGGGCGCCGACGAGGACCTGATCCGCGCCGCGCTGGCGGCTTCGGCGACCGCCGGTCCCCGCGACGTGCCGATCGGCGCGGTGGTCGTGGGCGCCGACGGCACCGAACTCGCCCGCGCGGTGAACGCCAGGGAGGCCCTGGGCGATCCGACCGCGCACGCGGAAATCCTGGCGCTGCGGGCGGCGGCCCGCGTGCTCGGCGACGGGTGGCGCCTGGAGGGCGCCACGCTGGCGGTCACCGTGGAACCGTGCACGATGTGTGCGGGTGCGCTGGTGCTGGCCCGCGTCGCGCGGCTGGTGTTCGGCGCGTGGGAACCCAAGACGGGGGCGGTCGGGTCGCTGTGGGACGTCGTTCGCGACCGCCGGCTCAACCATCGCCCGGAAGTGCGCGGCGGTGTGCTCGCTCAGGAGTGCGCGGCGCCGCTGGAGGAGTTCTTCGCCCGGCAGCGATTGGGGTGAGGCGGCATCCGTTCGGTAAGCTGCTCGACGGTGGCGTGTCCGAGCGGCCTAAGGAGCACGCCTCGAAAGCGTGTGACGGCTAACACCGTCCGAGGGTTCAAATCCCTCCGCCACCGCCAAAGCGCCGTCGGCCACCCGTTAGTGGCAGGGCCGGTACATCTGCACGTAGGTGACGGCCGGAGCTCCACAGTCGTAGGCGTCGTAGGGTCAGTCGACCACCCGCCCGCCGCAGCGCTCGCCGTACAGGTTGTAGTCGCCGTACAGGTTGTAGTCGAAGGTCTTCTGGTCGAACGCCACCATGGGTGGTGTCTGCTGCACCAGGTCGTCGCGCGACTGAATCGGACTTGAAACCCTGCGTCACTTGGCATGGTCATCGGGCCTCGGCAGGCAAACCTTCGAAGGTCAACCTGTAGCGCCGGGCTCGGCTACCGTCAACTTGTGAGTTAGACTATCGCAACAATTCGAATGGTCTTGGGGGGGAGGTGATTTCAAATCGATTTTGCGATATTGCCGCCAGAGATCAATTCTGGTCTTTTGTATACGGGTCCCGGGTCAGCCCCAATGTTGGCCGCCGCTGCCGCGTGGGACGGTGTGGCCGCAGATTTGGAGATCATGGCGGCCGCCTACTCGTCGATGACTTCTGGGTTGGCTAGCAGATGGCATGGCCCGTCGTTCGCGGCGATGGCCGCCGCGGCCCAGTCGTATACGACATGGCTCGACACCAGCGCCGTCCGCGCGCGCCAAACCGCAGCCCAAGCCCGCGTCGCGGTGGCCGCCTACGAGGCTGCATTTGCCGCCACCGTGCCGCCGTCGGCCGTCGCGGCCAATCGCAGCTTATTGGCATCGCTGGTGGCAACCAATATTTTCGGGCAGAACACCCCAGCTATCGCGGCTACCGAACTCGATTACGCCGAGATGTGGGAGCAAGACGCCGCGGCCATGTACGGTTACGCCAATTCTGCTTCGGCGGCATCCGCGGTGACTCCGTTCGACGAGCCGCCGCCGACCACCAACCCCAGCGGTCTGGTTGCGCAGGCCGCAGCAGTAACCCGCGCCGCCCAGACACCGGCACAAACATTGCCGGCTCTGTTGTCCTCGGTTCCCCAGTTACTGCACACCATGGCGGCCCCGGTGGGCGCCGCGCCGGCGGCGGCCTCCCCGCCTTCGCTCGTTGACGTGCTGGTAAATGTCACCATCGGGTCGCTATCGCCAATCGATTTGTTTTCCGGGCTTCCGGAAGGCGAGCTTGTAAGCCTGTTGCTCTACTCGGTAACCCAAACCGGGGTCAACTTTGCGAACGTAGCCAGCAAGTTCGACAAGGTCGTGCTAGGTCTCCCGCCGGGCGTGTTTGGTTCCGGAGGTGTGCTGGCCAGCTCGGCGACGCCGGCGCAAGTGTCAGTCAGTGTGGGCCGCGCGGCTTTGGTCAGTAACATGTCGGTGCCGCACAGTTGGGTGCTGGCGGCCCCGGAAATCAAGCCGGCTGCCGTGCTTGTGCCGGTGTCGGACCCGGCTGCGGCCGTGGCAGCGGTCACTGCCGCCGAAGAAGGAAACCTATTTGGTGGCATGGCGCTCTCCGGCCTGGCCGGACGGGCGATCGTCGGCACCGGCACCGGCACCGGCACCGGCACCGCCGGCAAAGTGCGCACCGCGGATGCTGTGGCGGCAGACGATGCGACCATCAACATCATCCTGATAACCGAAGACGACGAATAACCCTTGACCGCACGGTGCAACGGGACACCCTAGACCGAAGGGGTAGGGATGGATTACGGGATGTTGCCGCCGGAAATCAATTCCGGCCGTATCTACGCCGGCGCCGGGTCCGGATCAATGTCGCAGGCCGCGGCGGCGTGGGATATTCTCGCCGCCGAGCTGCGCTCTGCGGCGAATTCTTACGCGTCCACACTGTCGACACTGTCAGCGCAATGGCGCGGCCCTTCGGCGGTGCGGATGGCGGCCGCGGCCAGTCCGTATACAGCGTGGCTGCGTGACACCGCTGCGCGAGCCGAGCAAGCCGCCGTCCAGGCCAGGATGGCCGCCCACGCCTACCAGACAGCCTTCGCTGCGACGGTGCCCCCGGCGGTAATCGCAGCTAACCGCAGCGAGTTGGCGGCATTGATCGCGACGGACGTCTTCGGCCAAAACGCGCAGGCGATCACGGCTGCCGAGGCGCAGTACGCGCAGATGTGGGCTCAGGACACCGCTGCGATGTACGACTATGCGGCGTCGTCCGCGGTTGCCACCCGGTTGGCGCCGTTCACTGCCGCGCCCCCCACGACAAATCCGGGCGGCGCCGCGGCTCCAGCCATCTCGGCCGCTCAGGAGATCGGCGCGTCAGCGGGTGGGGTGCAGCCGATCCTCTCACAGCTGGCCGACCTGATGTCCACGACACCGTCAGCGCTGAGCAACGCCGCGACTTCGGCGCAGACGTTCTCGCCGGCGATAACGTCGCTGCTCGATCTGTTGAGTTCGTCGTCGCCGTTGTCGATCGCCGCGGATCTCCTGGATACGGGCGGGAGAGTTGTGCTAGTGGGAGCCTCCGGCCTGGTCAACACCATGTTCGGCATGAACCTCGACATTTTGTGGATGCAAGGCGCGATATCCTCAGTTGGGTTGTCTATGGCGTCGGGGCCACAATTGGCTGCATCGATGACGGCGCTGAATACGGACCTGACGGCAGCCGCCCCGGTGGTCTCAGCGCAGCTGGGCGGCGCTGGTCTGACGGGTGGGTTGTCAGTACCGCCAAGCTGGGCGGCGGCCACGCCCACCGTCAAGCTGGTGGCCTCCGGATTGCAGGGTACCGGTGCCGGCGCAGCCCCTGCGGTCGCGGCAAAGGCCATCGAAGACCTGACTGGTCAGATGATCCTGGCAAGCGCGGTCGGCGGCGCACTCGGCAAGGCAATGCCGCCCGCGGTCAACGTGACAACGGTGCACCGATCAGAGACGGCCCGCGACAAGGACGGTTCGAAACCCAGCAAATTCGAACGCGTCCTCGCCGAACTCTCCCAGAAGCCCGAGTCGGTTCAGCACTGGCACACCGACAAGGCTCAACTTGAGAGTCTGCTGGACCAACTGTCGAAGAAACCGGGTACCCATGCGGTACACATCCACACCGGCGACAAGAAAAGGGGCTCGTGTGACAACCCCGTGGGTGGGTTGTGATTTGAGGGGGCGCACGTCGTTGTCGCGTAAGGTTTCCGGCGTGTCAAGGGTCAGCCCGGAAGTTCAATCCCTCGCGAGCTGGTCGCGCAGTGTGAAGCGGCGACTTCGAGGCGCTTTGCTGGGGGAGATTTGGCAGCTGAGTGGACGGGGCGCAGTGCGGACGGTTGTTAGGTGCATCGGCATTTATTCAGCGGCCACCGTTTGGCCACAATTTGGCCGCAGTGACCGTTAACTCGAGTGAACTCCCTGTGAGGTGTTTGCGCAGCTCGAGCGGTTTTCCGTTTCCTGGCCAGGTAGCTGAATAGGGTTCAAATCCTTCCGTCACCGCCAACACACTCCGGCTGTCCCTGCAGCCTGGCGAGGTCAATGGTCACGGTTGCGGTCGGCGAGGCCAGGGCCCGGGTGGATGGTCAACTGCCGTGGGTGCCGTGGGCAGAATCCGGCCGGCGTCAAGGGTGGGCGTCGCCGGCTTTCCCAAGAGTCTGTCCGCCTTGAAGGGTGGGCGAGATCGAGCCAACGCACATCGTTGATTGGGTGCCGGGGGCGGGCGAACACGATCTTGGCGCTGATCGGCCGGGAGCACGTACACCACCATAACGGTCGTGGTTGGGGAGATTATCCAATATCCAATACCGTTGGGATCCTTGGCATTCCGCAGATCGTATCTGCTGCCTAAGGTTTTCGGCTCTGCCGAGAAGCTGAATGGCTCTGCAACTGCTGCATTTTGACAGACGGTGTTCGTGGCGTCGGGTTGTCCTATCCCGTTTGCCGGGCGTTGCGCCGATACGAGGCGACGTGGCCGAGCGCCATGTTCACGGCGAGTTCGACGGGTCGGGCGCTGCGCATCGTCTGCGCCATCAGCAGTCCGCCTTGCAACGCGCTCATGATGGTCAGTGAAAGTTCGGATGGGTCGGCATCTCGGGAGATTTCGCCGTTGTCCCGCATGATTGCCAAGCCCGCCGACAGATATGACTGCCACTCGGCGAAACTCTGCGCAAGCTCCTGCCGCGCCGAATCGGACCGTTCGGCAAGTTCGCCCACGAGCGAGCCCAGCGGGCAACCCCCGACACCTTGCGTCGCACGGGCCATGGCCACGACGTGGTCACACCACCGCTGCAGCCCCTCCCACGACGAGATCTCGCCGAGATCGGGCTGTTGGGCCGCGATGACCTGGCCAAGCTGGGTCCTCACGACTTCACTGATGAGCGCGTCCTTGTTGGCGAAGTAGTGATACATCTGCGACTTGCTGGTGCCGGTGGCCGCCATCACGTCGTCCAGACTCGTCCCGGCAACCCCATGCCCATGGATCAGGGATGCCGCCGCAGCGACGATGCGGGCCCTGGTTGCCGCACCGCGAGCCGTTAGTCGCACAGCACCGGAGCTTTCTCTTGATGGCATGTGCGGAGCGTATTCAGGATTGGACTTGATAGTCCAATCCTGCTTCAGCACACTGTGGTCGCGTGGTCCGCCTACCCCTCGGAGAGGATGACATGTCCCGCCTGAACTATGGCGAGCAGTTTCCCGTGCTCGAAGTTCCCGCCGTCGGTGGCGGCATGATCTCGCTGCCGGGCGATCTCGCCGGCTCCTACGGCGTCGTCTTGATGTACCGCGGGTCTTGGTGTCCGTACTGCAACGCGCAGTTGGGCGCGTTCTCGCGCGCGGTGGACACGCTGACCGAGGTGGGCGCCAAGGTCGTCGCCCTGTCTGTCGACGATGAGGAGACATCCGCTGCGCTGGTCGACAAGCGCAAGCTGCGCTTCCCGGTCGGCCACAGCGCGGACGCCGACAAGATCGCCGCCGCGACGGGTGCCTACGTCAACGACGATCCGCACTATCTGCAGTCGACCGGCTTCATCTTGGCGCCGGACGGCACGGTGCGGCTTGCCGTGTACTCGAGCGGGGCCATCGGGCGGCTGGTCGCCGACGATGTGATCGGCTTCATCCGGTACGTGACCGAGCATCCGGCAGCGCGGTGAGCAGGGCAACACCGCACCGTGCCGCCACCAACCTCGGCGGTGCTACGGCAGAACACGCCGGACGGGACGCATGCGGCCTCCAGCCGCCGATTGCCCAAACCGCCATCGGAAACACAGCTGACACAACGGAGGAACTTGTGATGCAAACACCAGGTAATAAGATCCTGAAATACAATTCGAACTTTCTGGGCGTGCTCATGTTCTTGTTTGGCTTCTTGAAATTGTTTGAGCCCATTCGTACCATGTTTGACGTTCAGATAACCAAGAGTGGCCTGCCGCGAGTCAGCATTCCACTGGGTGTCGCCGGAGAAATGTCTATTGGCCTCGGTCTGCTTTCGGCTTCCTGCTCCAGGCGGAGGATCTCGAATCTTTCCGGCCCGATCGTGTTCGTCGCCTCAGCCGGACTGATCGTTAACATGGGGATTGCGACGTACGTGCATCTGCAGCCGGAAGTGCCGGCAAAGGTGCTTCCCCTGGGGATAAAGCCCCCGTTCATCCCGTTGTCCGTCATGTCCTTGGCGGCTTTGAATCTCTTTCAACTTTATCGAAGCAGTGAGTGCCGATCCTGAGCCGCAATTCATCGATGGACCGTGTGGTGTGAACCGTCGACTGTTTGATGGTCGCTGCCGGTTCCTTAGTGAGCACGCCGTGAGCACATTTTGAGCACACCTGAAAACATGCGGCTCTTGTGACGTTTCCGTGGGTGAAATTCGGGTAGGTACCGGTGCGTCTACCTGGGGTTCTGTTGCGGCGAAGGGAGCCTGGGCCGCGCCGCCTACGGGCGCATCCCTCGCGCGTCAAGGGCGCTTCGCGTCGCTTTGCGATGGCCTGTCGGCCACCCCTTGACCCGCGAGTCTCTATGCGCCCGCTGGCAGGCTTATGGGCAGGTCAGGGACCTGCCCGCGGCAACGCCGCGGCCCAGACGAAACAAGCCATACGCGCCAAATGCCCAGGTCAAGGAACCCACGGAAACGTCAGTAGACCCAAACAACATGCCCCCGTCCGTAGCAAACCCGGCCAATCAGCCGACATCCCCGATCCAAGGGAGTGGATCGAGGTAGCTGCGCCAGATCGTCGCCCCCGTGGGTTCCAGCCCGTGGTCGGTCGTCGGCGCCGCGGCGGTGTGTGTGTCGACGAGTGCGGCGGGTACGCACCATTCGCGGTAGGGCTTGCCGTCCTCGATCGTTCGAAGTCGCGGAGGTCCGACATCGTCCGGTATTTCGACCCTCGGAATCCGCCGCGACGAATCTCGTCGGCGGCGTCGGTGGTGTGGTTGTCGATCATCCTGACGCACGCCCCGATCGGCGTGACCCGTACCGCGCGTGCAGCGTGACCGCCACCGCGTCCAGATCCTCGTCGATGAAGTCGCTGTAGGTGTCCAAGGTGAGCTTCGCCGAAGTGTGCCCGAGCATCCGTTGCAGCGCCAGGCGCCACGGGCCGCGACTGGGCGAGGTCGGTCCGACACCGGCCAGCGGAACTTGTCTGTACGGCGATAAGCTCCCTGCGCCGGGCACGATCGGCGCACTCAATGCATCCCTGACTGGCACAGGACTCAACATACGAGGACTTTATGGTCAACGAGACGACCTCCCCCCGCTTGACATCCAGGTTCGCTGACGCGCTGACCTACGCGGCCGACCTCCACAGCGGGCAGGTGCGCAAGGGTGGCCGGATCCCATACCTCGGCCACCTGCTCTCCGTCGCGGGTTTGGTCATCGAGGCAGAGGGAAGCGAGACCCAAGCGATCGCCGGGCTGCTTCACGACGCCGCCGAGGATCAAGGGGGCGAAGCCACTCTCGCCGAGATCGAGGCGCGGTTCGGGCAGCACGTGTCCACGATCGTCGCGGAATGCAGCGACACATTCGAGACACCGAAGCCACCGTGGCGCGAGCGCAAAGAGCGCTACATCGCACACCTCGCCCAGACCTCGCAAGACACGATCCTCATCTCGCTTGCGGACAAACTCGACAACGCCCGAGCGATCCTGCGCGACCTCCGAACCCACGGATCAGATCTGTGGGAACGGTTCAACGCCAAGGATCCTCAGCAGCACCTGTGGTACTACCGCTCGCTACTCGCCGAGTATGAGCGCAGAAGCGACAGTTGGATGGTCGGCGAGCTCCAACGAGTGCTTTTTCAGCTCGAGGAGCTGATTGGTCCGCCGTCGGCTTCGGTGTAGCTCACGGGTTGTCGCAATTAGCGTGGTTGCCCAACATGGGGCCCCAGCCCGCGTTGCGGTTACGCTACTCGCTGTAAGCAGTGGCCCATACGCTGTCTCTGCAACCCAGTACGAACCAAACCATCGCACCCCGGAGCCCTGCCGCACCGGCCCGGATTCTGACGGGAAGTCGACATGCCTGACACATGCTCGGACTCCTGCGCACGAGTACATCGAGGAGATTCCGGCGGAGCAGGAGCAGAAGAACGCCGCACTGCGTACGCGAGTGCTGACGAATGTCCCGCGCCTGCGGATAGCCGACCGGTACGCGGCGGGCGTAAGCATGCCTGAGGTGGATATGGCCAGGTTGCGCGAGTCTGCGCCAAGTTGAAATCTGCGCCAAGTTGAAAACTGTGTCCATCCCGGCCGGCCTCGCGCTGACCGGCCTGATGCTGCTTTTCGGTGATGTCGGTGTTGCCATGGCTGACGTACCAATCGGACCAGGTCCCACCAACTACACCGAGCAGCCGCAGCCGCCGTCAGGAACATGCCGTTACCGCACCGCCGCCAACGGGGAAACCCTGCCCGACCCGACTTGCACCCCTGGTGCGATCAGCCCGAAGGTCACCCCAGACACGCTCGATACCACGATCTGCAGGACCGGCTACACCAAGTCAATCCGCCCGCCCGCCTTCATCACCGCAGCCGAAAAGCGCGCCAACGCAGCGTCATACGGCTACACGGGCTCGCTGAAAGGCGTTGAGTACGACCATCTCGTCCCACTTGAACTTGGCGGGGACCCGAACGATCCCCGCAACCTGTGGATCGAACCCGGTGCATCCCCAAACCCGAAAGACGGCGTCGAATCCAGGCTGCATGAGCTTGTCTGTGAAGGTAGGGTGCCAGTTGCTGCAGCGCAGGAGGCCATCGCCACCGATTGGACTACGGCACTTGATACGGTCCGTTGAAGTGACGTCGCGGCGCCCTCAGCGAGGCCGCGGTGATGCCCAAGCCCAGTCCGCCGTACTCGGCGGCGATCACGAGGTCCCGGCGGCGGGTTGTGCTGGCAAAATGTTGGCTGCCAAGCTTTTTGACGCAAGCCCGGGCGTGCGGCGGGGGAGTCCCGCCGTGCGCCGTCGGTCAGGCGAAAGCGGCGGGCGGCGGGGCTTCCCAGCTACTCACCGCAAGCGGCAGCGACAGGGTCTCGCCACCGCCGGTCACCTCCACGACCCAACGACCGTCGACCGGCAGCGTGACCCCGATGTCGAAGAACGCGAATCCCGGATATTCGCCGACGGCGGCTTCCGGGGCCTCGAAGGACATGCGCAGCGGCTCGCCGAGCGTCGGCGGCACGATCTTCACGTCGACCCGGCGATCGGAATCCTCGCCGTCGGCCCGTGTCAGCACCACGAGCACGAACCGGGCCGCGCGGTTGGGCCCGAGCACAAACCGCGACAGCACGCCGCCCGACACGTCGAGCTTGCTGTTCACCGTCCTGGCATCCTCGGCCAGGAACGCTCCGGTGAGTATCACAGGGAAAACCTATCGTCCGGTGGGCATGGCGCGGCGGCGAAATTTACGTTCGAAGTTACTACCCCGGGGCGCGATACTGAGGGGGTGCCTGATCGTAACGTGCTGGGCGGCCCGCTCGAACCCTGCGGCTCCGACCCGCTCACCGGCTTCTACCGCGACGGGTGCTGCGCGACCGGGCCCGAGGACCCGGGTCGGCACACGATCTGCGCGGTGATGACCACCGAGTTCCTCGAGCACCAGCGTTCCATCGGCAACGACCTGCTGACACCGATCCCCGAATACCGCTTCCCGGGCCTGCTGCCCGGCGACCGCTGGTGCGTCACCGCCGTGAACTGGCTGCGAGCCCACGACGACGGTCATGCCGCTCCCGTGGTGCTGGCATCCACCCACCAGCGCACCCTCGAGGTGGTGCCGCTCGAAACGCTGATCGAGCACATGGTCGACGTTCCCGACGACCTGGCTAACCTGTAGCCGCGGTCGCCAGCGCCCGGATTCGTGCGGCGGCGGCGCGGACCTGCCCGCCCAACCGCTCGACCCCGGCCGCGGAGAGGTCGGCGAACGGTGCCGCGCCGACCGACATCGTGACCAGCCCGTCCTCGTCGGCGATCGGTGCGGACACGGTGGCGATGCTGTGCGTGCCGGCTCCGGCGAGTTCCGCGGGCAGCACGTCGATCACCGTGAGGTCGGCGAACGCCCGCGCCAGGCGTTGGGTGATCGCGTCGGGCTCGCCGTCCCCGCCGAGCGCGCTGAGCGCGGCGTACACCCGCAGGTATTCGCGGCTGAGCCGCTCCACCACGTAGCCGCGCTCACGAATCTCTGCGAATACGGCGGTGATGCGCCGGGACAGCGCCGCGGACGGTTTGCCGAGGCCCTCCAGCCAGGCCCGCCGTGGCCCGGTGGCGCCCCATGCGAGGTAGTCGCGGCCGAAGGGCGCGACGAGGGGGATGCGCGTTCCACGGTCGACGCGCATCCCGGTGGCGGAGTCCCCCGCGCTGTCCACGACGACGACGGTGTTGCCGGCGCGGCGAGCCAGAAACGCCTGGGTGCCGGTCGATTCGGCGAGCTCGCGCAGGATGCCGTGGTAGACGCGGTCGCCGTCGCGGCTCAGCGCGGCAAGGGCCGGTCCGCAGCAGTAGGCGGCGGTCGCCGGGTCGCGCACCACCCAGTGGTGAGCGGCGAGCGTCGCCAGGATGGCGTGCCCGGTGGCGCGGCTGATGCCCAGCTCCCGGGTGATCGCGGCGAGGGAGAACATTCGCGCGGGCTGCGCGCCGAGCAGCCCCATGATCGCCACCACCCGCTCGGTCGGCGGGGAGGCCGGTTGACGGCGCATCCCGGGCGCGGCTACCGTCTGTGTCATATTTCGAATGGTACGTCGATTATCCGACGCCAGCTCGAGGAGGCGGTCGCATGGGCTCTGCCGGCCCCGACGTCGCCGACATCGAAATCGACTTCGACGACCTGACGGCCCCCAGGCTGACCGACGTGCAGCGCCAGATCGTGGAGTTCACCGAGGCCAGGCCCGTGGACCTCGATGTGGGCCGGATGCGCGCCGAGGCCCTCGAGCAGGCGGGCGGACCCGAGGACCTGGACGAGGCCGACGGCTTCGCCGACCGGCTGGCCGCGCACGTCGCCGCGATCGGCGCCGACGAGGGCCTGCGCCAGCTCACCCGCGGCTCGCTGCGGCAACGGGTGGTTCGCCTGCTGCGCAACCGGTTGTCGTTGACCGAGTTGCTCCGGCGCTACCCCGAGATCGAGTCGATCCCCATCGAGAATCCGTTCATCGTCGTCGGCATGCCGCGGTCCGGCACCACCCATCTGGTCAACCTCATCGCGGCCGATCCGCGCCGGCGCGCGCTGCCGTACTGGGAGAGCCAGGAACCCATCCCCGCGCGCGGCCAGGGCCCCGACGTCTTCGGCGTCGACCCCCGCTACGCCCGGGCCAAGGCCGAGCACGACGCGCTCATGGCCAGCGCCCCCGTCGTCGCGGCGATGCACGACCGGTTCCCCGGGGCGATCGAGGAGGAGGTCGAGCTGCTGGACCTCGACCTGGCCGCCTACGTGCTGGAATGGCATGCGCGCGTGCCCGATTGGCGTGACTATTACCTGCGGTTGGACCACACGCGGCACTACGCGTACCTGAAAAGGGTGCTGCAGGCGCTGACCTTCCTGCGCGGACCGCGGACCTGGGTCCTCAAGAGCCCGCAGCACGCCGAGCAACTCGGCCCGCTGATGGCGACCTTCCCCGACGCCACGGTGGCGTTCACGCACCGCGACCCGGTCGCCGTGATCCAGTCGGCGATCACGATGATGGCCTACTCCGACCGGCTGCGCCGGACCAGCATCGACCCGGTCTGGCTGCTGGACTATTGGAGCGACCGGGTGCACCGGCTGCTCAGCGCCTGCGTGCGGGACCGCGACCTGGTGCCGGCCGAACGCAGCATCGACATCGGCTTCCACCAGCTGGTCGGCAACGAGATGGCGTTGCTCGACGAGCTCTACCGGCGCGGCGGGGTCGAGCTGACACCGAAGGTGCGGGCGGGCTTCCAGCGGTACCTGGACGGCAACCCGCGCGGCAAACACGGCCGCGTCCGTTACGACCTGCAACGCCACTTTGGCGTCTCCGCCGACGAACTGCGCGGGCGTTTCGGCTTCTACTTCGACCGGTTCGACGTGCGCGATGAGTAGCTTCGAGCCGGTCTACCGGACCCGGCCCGGCGCGGAGGCCATGCGCCCGGCGGCCGCCGAAAGGGCCGAACCGGTCGCCCCGGGGCTGTGGTGCTCGCCGGGCCTGTCCAACTCCTACCTGTTGACCACCGGCGACGGTCGGGTGATCGTCAACACCGGCATGGGCTTCGAGGGCCCGGTGCACCGCGCCAACTTCGACGCCGTCGACCCCTCCCCGGTGCGCTACGTGATCATCACGCAGGGTCACGTGGACCATGTCGGCGGCCTGGACAGCGTCCGCGACCCCGGCACAACCGTTGTCGCGCAGGCGAATTGGACCATGTGGCGCGACGACAACGAACGGCTCATGCCCTACCGCGCCAAGCGCAGCGCGTTCGCCTTCAGTGACACGCTGGCGTCGGGCATCCGGGCGATCCAGCGGCGCCTGGGCACCACGGGGCTGCCCGGCCAGAGCGTTCCGGCCGTCGACCTCGACTTCGAGGACACCCTTGCCCTGGAGGTGGGCGGCCGGCGCCTGGAGCTGATCTCCGTGCCTGGCGGCGAGACCACCGACTCTCTGGTGGTGTGGCTGCCGGACGAGCGGATCTGCTTGTGCGGGAACACGTTCGGCGCGCTGTTCGGGCACATCCCCAACCTGGTCACCATGCGCGGCGATCGCTACCGCGACGCCCTGACCGTCATCGCCTCGGTCGAGCGGGTGCGCGATCTGCAGCCCGAGCTGCTGGTCACCGGTCACTTCGAACCGATCGCGGGTGCCGAGCGCATCCACGCCGAGTTGACCCGGCTGCGCGACGCCGTCCGCCACGTCCACGACCGGACGGTGGCCGGCATGAACGCCGGCAAGGACGTCGCGACCCTGATGCGCGAGATCACCCTGCCCGCGGAATGCGAAGTGGGACAGGGCTACGGCAAGGTGGCCTGGGACGTGCGGGCGGTGTGGGAGAACTACTCGGGGTGGTTTCACCACCGGTCGACCACCGAGCTGTACCCGGTCGGCTTCGACGCCGTGGCCGCCGACGTGGTCGAGCTGGCCGGCGCCGAGGCCCTGGTCGAGCGGGCACGCGCGCATCTGGACGCCGACCGCCCGCTGCACGCCATCCACCTGGCCGAGCTGGTTCCCCCGGACCACGCGGGTGCGCGCGGCGTGCTGCGGCGCGCGCACGAGAGACTGCTGGCCGACAGCACGAATTTCTGGGAAACCGCTTGGTTGAAAAAGAAATTGGTGACGAACCCATGACTTTGACGCTGCGGCCGGAAGACTTCTACCACACCGGCATCGTCGTGCCCGACCTCGACGCCGCGATGGCGCGGCTGAGCGCGCTGGCCGGCTACACCTGGATCACGCCGATGAGCTACCGGCTGCCGTTGCGCACCGCCGGCGGAACCCGTGAGCTCGCCTCGACGTTCGTCTACTCCCTGCAGAGCCCGCACCTCGAACTGATCCGCGAGGTTCCCGGCAGCCCGTGGACGGCACCGCCCGGCAACGCCGTTCATCACCTCGGCTACTTCACCGACGACCTCGCCGCGGCGGCCCGCACCCTGGAGGACAACGGCTTCGCGTTGGAAGCGACCGCCGACTAAGCCCCACCCGGGCTCGCCCTGTTCGCCTACTACGTCGACGCGTCCGGCACCCGCATCGAGATCGTCGACCGGTCGCTGTTCCCGGATTTTCCCGCATTCCTGCGGTCCGCGGCACCCTCGGCGCGGGACTGAGCGCGGACATGCCGCTCACCGTGCTGCGCTTCAACTTCGCTTCGCCACAGGGTGATCCGCGCACCCAGGGCGAGCTGGTCCGCGTCGCGCTGGAGATGGCGCAGTGGGGCGAGGCGCACGGCATCACCTCGGTGAGCGTCGACGAGCACCACGTGACCGGCCACGGGTGGAGCTGCAACCCGATCATGGCGGCGGCGATGTTCCTGGCCCGGACGACGACGCTGATCGCGGGCGTGGACTGTGCGCTCGGGCCGCTGTGGCACCCGGTCCGGCTGGCCGAAGATATCGCGCTGGTGGACAACATGAGCCGGGGCAGGCTGCACACCACCGTGGGCCTGGGCTACCGCACCGTCGAATACGACGCGCTGGGTGCCGATTTCGGCAGGCGGGGCGAGCTGATGGATGACCTGATCACGCGGATGCTGGCGGTGTGGGCCGGCACCGACCACAAAGGGGCGGTCTGCACCGGGACCTGGAGCCGCCCGCACCCGCCGCTGTACGTGGGCGGCGGCGTGCGCGCCACGGCGCGGCGTGCGGCGCGGTTCGGCCTGCCGCTCAGCCTGTCCGACCACCTGCCCGACGTCGCCGCGCACTACCGCCGGCTCTGTGCGGACGCCGGCGTCAAACCGCGGGTGGTCATGCCCGGCGCGGTCAATCGGGGGATGGTCTTCCTGCACGAGGATCCGGACCGGGCGTGGGCGCAACTCGGCGAGCACATCCTGTGGGAGGCGGTCACCTACGGGGGCTGGTCCACGCAGGAACGCTCCCTGATGCACCTGCCCGGGGTACGGACCCTGGCGGAGGTCAGGGCGTCGGGGCGCTACCGGTTCCTGACACCCGCGGAACTCGTCGCCGAAATCCGGGATTCCGCCGACTACGGACCGTTGGTGATGCACCCACTGGTCGGCGGCATGCCGGTCGACGAGGCGTGGAAGTCGGTCCAGTTGCTGGCCGACGAAGTTGTGCCCGCGTGCACCTGACATGTGTCGAACGCCGGGATTGGGCAACCCCCTGACCGGGTACAGGCCGGGGAGGGCAAGACCAAGGGAACCGAGGAATCGATGAGATACGAGATACGCAACGCCGTCGTGGTGTTGGGCGGCGCCGCGGCGCTGGCCCTGGTGGTCGGTGTCGGCGCGTCGGCGCCCGCCGCGCCCGCCGCGACCGCCGCCCCGGCCGCACCGCAGGCGCCCAACCCGAGTCCGGCACCGCCGCCGCCACCACCCGCCGAGGGGCCCGGGCAACCGGCGCGGGGGCCCGCGGCGGGCCGGGGGGCGGGGGGCGCGGCGGGCGGCGGGGGGGGGG
>NZ_VMQU01000047.1 GCF_007714205.1 Mycobacterium helveticum
GCCACCACGCCAGACACCCAGATCACGCCCTCAAATTGGTCCTGACCTCGTGAGACGTGACTTTTCCGGGACCCTGGCCGCGGGGGCCGCGATTCGCCACCCGAATTCAGGGCCGGGTGTTGGGAATCTCCGGCCAGTCCTGGAACGGGCTGGGTCCCCAGTAATCGAAGGTATGAATCGTGCCGTCCAGGTCACGATGGTGCGCGTCGTGGCAGGTGGTGGGCTCCCAGTTGGGGCCCCAGGCCGGATCAAACGGCTGGGGCGGACACCAGTAATACCCCACGAACGGCCAGGGGGGCCAGGGCGCATCGTCGGCGCGGGCGCTGGCCATGGAGCCGGTGCCCGCCCAGCCGGTAGTCACCATGACCGCTGCGGCGGTCAAACGCGCGACTGTGTTCATGGGGAAACCGTACCCGAGCAAGCGTCGAAGTGGGCCAAGAAGATTGCCGAGAAACAGCGGGGTCAGCGGTGCAGGCCGAGCAGGCGCCGGCTCAGGTCGGTGAGCCGGTCAAGCAGCGTGTCGTCGTCGATATCCGCCACCAGCGGGTGCATGACGGTGGCGCTGATCGCACCCGAGAACATGGCGGCCTCGATCCGCCCGTCCAGGCCGGCGTCGCTCAGCAGCACTCGATACAAACGGTCCATGAAGCGTTGGAACGGTTTGTGTTCGGCCAGCAGCCGGACGACGACGGGATCGAACTGCAGCGTGCGCACCAGCCGCCGGTCGCGAACGGCCATTTCCACCACGCGAACCAGCAGGGCCTCGCGCGCTTGCGGACCGTTGCCGTGCGCCTCGGCTTCGTCGAGCGCCGGCAGCAGCCGACCGAGTTCGCGCTCGGTGACCGCGAGCACGATCTGCTCTTTGGTCCGGAATTGATGGTAGACAGCGGCTTTGGTGATCCCGACCGAGTCGGCGATCATCTGCAGCGACGTGCCGCTGACGCCGTGCCGGGCGAACAGATCGAGCGCGGCATCGAGAACACGCGTCCGGGCGGCGCTGTGCCGGACGACCTTCATTTGCCCGTCGGCGACGGGCGGCCGTGCTGCGTTCACACAACGAGCCTAGACGGCGGTATTGACCGAAGCTAGCCGATCGGCTAGCTTCGCGGACTAGCGTAGCCATGCCGCCGCAGCGAAGGAGCCGCGAGGTCCGACATCGTCGAGAGCGAGGTGGCAGCGTCCCGGCGTGCGTCCCGGCGAACCGATGGTGAGCTCATCCTGTTGTGGACGTTACCCGCGGCCGTGATCATGTGGATCGCTTGTTTTTTCCTGTTTCCGGGGTTCAATCCGCCGATGTCGCCCAGCATGTCGGCCGATCAGGTCGCGGCGTTCTACCGCGATCCGGCCCATCTCCCGGAGATCCGGTACAGCATGATCGTGTTCAACTGGTTCGGGGTCTGCCTCATCCCGATCCTGGCCCTGATCGTGCTGCAGATCCGCAGGATGGCACACCGGACGCCGGTCTTCTCCTACGCGATGCTGGGTTGCGCCGCGGGCGGTCCGACCCTGTTCCTGGTCGCGAACGCCTGCTGGCTGCTGGCCGCCTTCCGGCCCGAGCGCAGTCCCGAACTCACACAGATGTTCAACGACCTGGCCTGGATCACCTTCACCATTCTCGTCCCGTTTCTGATAGGGCAGAGCGTGATCCTGGCGCTGGCAATTTATTTCGACGATCAGCCGCGGCCGGTATTCAACCGTTGGGTGGCCCGCTTCAACCTTCTCGTCGCCGCCGCGCTGGCTCCCGCGGCGTTCGTCGGACTGTCACTGTCCGGCCCGCTGGCGTGGGACGGTGTGCTGGCGTTCTGGCTGAAGAACATTGCCATCGCCGTCTGGATCGCCGTCTGGATCGTCGTCATGGGCGGTGTCCTGGCCCGGGCCGTTTTCCGCGAGCGCGCCCAATACCGCCGGCGCGAGCAAGGATGGGGGCGCGCGTGAGCGCGGTGCTCACGCCGGCCGCCGCTGCGGCCGCGCCGCCCCCGGGACCGCTGCATCGGCGCATCGCCTGGCACTGTCGGCGCGACCCCAAGCGCGAGCTGTGGCTGGCCTGGGGGGTGCTCGTCGTCTTCTACAACTTCTTCTTCGTGATGTTCTTCGTGGTGACACGGGTGCAGCCCCCACCCCAGCCCGCCTGGGATCTCGCGACGCAGGTGCACTGGTTCCACGAACGCCACCTCGGGATCCCCGTGGGCTTCGGCATCATCTTCGGCATCGGGGGCATGGTCGCCGTGAACAATGCCCTCATCGCGTGCTCGATGCGGCGCATGTCGGTCAGCCCGGCGTTCGCGTATTCGTATCTGCTCATCTACTCGCTCAGCGCAGTTCCCGGCATGCTGCTGCTCTGCATCGCGCTGGTCGTCGGCACGCTGCGCCCCGAGCGAAGCCCCGAAGCCATCGGGTGGCTCTATGACTTCGCCTTCCTGTCATTCGACGGAACCATGGGCGTCTTCCTCATCGGCTCGCTGATCTGGTTGATCGCGATCCTGCTCGACAAGAACCGGGTGTTCCCCAAGTGGTTCGGCTACCTGAACCTGTGCAACGCGCTCACCGAGGTCGTCGTGGCGCCCTGCTGGATCTTCCGGCGCGGCGTGCTGGCATGGAACGGCCAGATCGCCTGGTGGCTGGACGTGGTCGTGTTCGGCGTCTACACCGGCGCATTCATCTTCCTGCTCATGCGCATGATCCAGCGCGAGGACTTCGGCACCGGGCCGCTACCCGACCTGCCGCGGAAAACGGCGGCCGCCTGATGACCGACCTGGCCGACAAGAACACCCGCGCGCGGTTCGTGCCGGGCCAGCCCGACATGTGGGCCTTCGTGTTGTTCGAGACTCTGATCTTCACCGCGTATTTCGGCTTCTACCTGTTCTACCGGGCGCGAAGCCCCGAGGCCTTCGTGCACGCCCAGGCTCAGCTTGATCCACGTGTCGGGGTCTTCAACACCCTTGTTCTGCTGCTGAGCTCCTGGTCGGTGGCGCGGTGTGTTCAGTCGTCGCGGGCCGGCGCCTACCGAAGCGCACTGAGGGACGTCGCCATCACGGCCGCGTGCGCCGCGGTGTTCCTGACGCTCAAGGTGTTCGAGTGGGCCCGGCTGGTCCGCACGGGAAATGGGCTGGACAGCAACGACTTCTTCTCCTACTACTTCTTCCTCACCGGGATCCATTTCATCCACCTGCTGATCGGCTTCGTCGCCCTCGGCGTCATCGTCTACCAACTCCACAGTGCGGCAGGAAGATCCCAGCAGCTCGTCGAGACCTGCGCCACCTACTGGCACACGGTCGACTTCCTGTGGGTGCTCATCTTCGCGCTGCTCTACGCGGTGCGGTGAGCAATGAAGTCGAACAAACGGCTGATGGTGGTGTGGGTGGTCCTGGCTTCGCTGAGCCTGTCCTACCTGTGGATCGACCACACCGCGAACGGGTCACTGCGATCCGGCGCCGTGCTCACCTCGAGCGTCATCGTCATCGCAGTCATCAAGGTGCGCATCATCTTTCGCGAGTTCATGGAAGTCAGGCAGGCGCCGGTCCTGCTGTGCCGCCTGACGGACGCCTGGGTGATGCTGATCGCCGTCAGCCTGTTGGCCTGCTACTTCGCCGGCACGGCGATCCGCTAGTTCATCGCCCTTGATCGTTCGGCGTGAACGTCAGGTGTAGTTCGCTGAGCCCCCGCAGGATGTAGGTCGGCTCGTAGGTGTACTGCCGGCCGCCGGCCGCACCGTGCTTGGCCGCGTCGATCTCGATGCGAGACATCCGGTCCAGGATGCGCTCGAGCGAGACGCGGCCCTCGACTCGGGCCAGCGGTCCACCCGGGCACGAGTGGACGCCGCGGGCGAACGCCATGTGCTCGCGGACGTTCCTGCGGCGCAAGTCGAACGCGTGCGGGTTCTCGAACCGGCGCGGGTCGCGGTTGGCCGCACCCGGCAGCAGCATCACCACGGTGCCGGCGGCGATGTCGACGCCACCGATCCTGGTCGCCCGGCGGGCCAGCCGGCAGTCGCTCTTGACCGGGCTCTCCATGCGCAGCGATTCCTCGATGAACCCGGGAATCAGGCTGCGATCCTCACGCAGCTGCTGCTGGATGTCCGGCCGGTCGCCGAGCACCTGCAGCGCCGCGGACAGCAGCTTGGCGGTGGTTTCCTGCCCGGCGGCAAAAAGGAACGTGGCCGAGCGGACCACCTCGATCACCGGGGGCGTCGATCCGTCCGGATACTTCGCCGTCGCGAGCGAGGTGAGCACGTCGTTGCGCGGATCGCGACGGCGCTCCTCGATGTAGGAGCAGAACTTCTCGTCGAGCCACTCCAGCGGGTTGACGCCGACCGACTCGTGGTCCAGGGCGCCCACCCGCGCCTCGGGCCGGTCCGCGCCCAACACGACGCGGAACTCCTTGTGGTCCTCCTCCGGAACGCCCAGCAGGTCGGCGATCACCAACGTGGCGAAGGGCTTTGAGTACTCCGCGATGAATTCGCAGTGGCCGTTGACCAGGAACTCGTCGAGCTGACGGTCGGCGAGACGCCACATGAACTCCTCGTTCTGCTTCAGCCGGCTCGGGGTCAGCAGCTTGCTCAGCAGCGATCGGGCCTTGGTGTGGTCCGGCGGATCCATGGTGACCATGTGCTCGTTCATCGGGAAGTAACTGCGGTGCGCGTCGATCTGCGCGCTGATGTCGTCGCTCTCGGGCGCAAACGGCAGCGGGGGGAACGGCCCGCCGAGCGCGACGATGTTGGAGAACGTCTCGGGATCCTTGTAGACCTCGGTGGCTTCGTCATACCCGGTGACGGCGACGACCCCGTGGTGCGGCAGGCGCAGCACCGGATTCTGGCCGCGCAGGTAGTCGAAATACGGGTGCGGGTCGGGCACCAGGGCCGGATCGGTGAAGAAGTCGATCGTGTCGAAGTTGCTCATGTCGTGCATGCCTCCAAAGCCGCCGTTGGCCTTATGACTGTTCGGCGGCGAGACTCCGCGCCGCCCCGGTCCGATGTCCACGAAGTGCTGAGCACTTGCTTAGCATGGCGGTAATGTCGGGGTCAAGATCACCGCGGCGTGCCACGATACGATCCGTGGGGTTGGCAAGGGAGCGCGAAGAGTACGGAGCAGGGGCATGACGACTTCTTCCGCGCCCCGCAGGATCGGGGCGCCGGACGCGAAGAATCGCGGGCTGCTGCTCGACGCGGCCGAACAGCTGATGATCGAAGAGGGCTACGCGGCGGTGACGTCGCGCCGTCTGGCGAACAAGGCGGGACTGAAACCGCAACTGGTGCACTACTACTTCCGCACCATGGAGGAGTTGTTCCTGGAAGTCTTCCGCCGCCGCGCCGACGAAGGCCTTCAGGTCCAGGCGCGGCTGCTGCAGTCGCCCCAGCCCTTGTGGGCGCTGTGGAGATTCGGCACCGATCCCGGGTTCACGCGTATTTCCATGGAGTTCATGGCGCTGGCGAATCACCGCAAGGAGATGCGAGCCGAAATCGCCCATTACGCCGCACGCTTCCGCCAGGAGCAAAGCCAAGCCGTCACGGCCGCGCTGCAGCGCTACGGGGAAGACGGCGGCGACGTGCCGCCGGTGGTCTGGACGGTGCTCATGACCAGCCTGTCGCGGTTTCTGGTGCTCGAGCAGGCGATCGGCATGTCCGGCGGTCACGCCGAAACCATCACGTTGGTGGAAAGCTATCTGCGCCGCCTGGAAGGGGAGCCGCAGCCCCTCGCGGGCACGCCGTCGGCGTGGGTGGTTCACCAGGTGCGCAACGAGCAGAGCGCGCCTTTGGGGCCGATGTTGGACACCACGACCTTGCCGTCGACTGACAGGTTGCACTGAACGCCGCCGTCGACCGGCGATGCCCGACCGGTGGTGGCCGTGACCATCGCCCACTGATCGGGGTTCAACAGGTTCACCGGCTGCACCCAGGGCTTGTCGGGGGCGATGTCCGCCCGCACCTGCGGGGTGAATTGGTAATTGTTGTGGCTGTAGTCGGAGAAGACCGCGGGGTCCTGGTCTTGGTAGAAGATGTCAACGTGGGCCGGGTTTTTGGTCGAGACGACGTAGACGACCTGATGCCAGACGGGGTCGGCATGTGCGGGCGCGGTGCTTGTCAACGGGCCCGCCAGCCCCGATACACAAGCAAGGGACATCGCTGACATCGCGGCACCCGAGGCGAGCAGCCTCTTCAGTGTGTTCATGACGCTCCTCCAGCTGCCGGGCGCGAGCCGGCGGTGCGGTTCATCACCCGCTCTGCGGCCCGCCAGTGGGCGTCGGCAACCCACAGCCGTGCAAAGGATGCTATCGCCTCATCCGGCGAAACTCCCCTGATTACGCGTTTTATCTCGCCAGCGGGACGCCGCGCCAGCGACCTGGCGATCGATCGCCACCCCTCGTCGAACGATGCCCGGGGGATGACCCTGTCCACCAGGCCGATGCGCTCGGCCTCGACGGCCTCCAGGGCGGTCCCGGTGCCCGCCAACAAGAGTGCTCTGCCCTTGCCGACGATCGCAGCCAATCGCTCGGCGCCGCCCCAGGCCGGCATGATCTCGAGCTGGACCTGATTGAAGGCGATCTTGATGTCGTCGGCGGCGATCCGGATGTCGGCGGCGACAGCGACCTCGGCGCCACCACCGAGGGCGTGGCCGTTCAGCGCGGCGACCACCGGAGCCGGAAAGTTCGCCAACTGATCGCAGATCGACCGCATCCGTTTGGCCATCGCCGCGGCGTCCTCCTCGGTCCGCAGCGCGCTGAGCTCCTTGAGGTCGCCGCCCGAGACGAAGGCCCGGTCGCCGGCCCCCCTGACGACCAGGGTCCGGGCGCCCGCCGCCGCACCGAGTGCCTTCTCCAATTGACCCATGGTGTCGAGCGAGATGGCATTACGGGCGTGCGGACGGTCGATGGTCAGCACCGCGAGTCCTTCGGACTCCTGGTCGAACTCCAGGTCCACCATGCGTCGTCACTCCTCGCGCGGAAATGCCGATATTGGCATTCTCCCTGCGGGAGAATAACATCACCGCAGCAGGCCCCGAGCTTGCGTGCAAAAGACGGAGGTGGCCCCATGCACATGCGCATCGCCGCGCTGATCGCGATGGCGCCCGCCGTCGCCGGCCTCGGCGCCTGCAGTCCCAAGCCGCAACCCCAGCTCTCCAGCACGGCGTCCGTGGCCGTCAATGGCAACGACGCAAAGATCAATGTGGTCAAGTGCACTCAGCAGGAGTGGTACCGGACGATCGACATCGGCGGCGACTTCGCGGGGGCGAAGGTCGTCATCGACGGTCGCGGCGAGCCACTGACCGCCGAGTCGGTCCGGATCCAGAATCTGGGTGGCTTCACGGGCATGTACTCCAAACACGACGGCGGCGAGGCCGACATGAGCTTCAGCGGCGACAAATTCACGATCACCGGGACCGCCAACGGCTACAAGTCCGAGGAGCCGACCGAGCCGGCTACCGCGACGTTCAAGATCATCGCCACGTGCTGACCGAACCCCATTGAGCGACGAGCGCGCCCGGCGGCGGGGGACATTGCGACGAGGGCCATCGAGAGAATAGTATTCTCACAAAACGCGAAGGAGGATCTCATGGGCCAGTTGTCGCATCGGGAAGACGTTCCGTTTCCGATCTTTGATGCGGATAACCATCTCTACGAACCGCCGGAGGCGCTGACCAAGTTCCTGCCCAAGGAGTACCAGGACTACGTCCAGTACGTGCAGATCAACGGGCGCACCAAGATCGCGCTGCGTGGCGTGATCAGCAACTACATTCCCAACCCGACCTTCGAGGTCGTCGCCCGGCCGGGCGCGTGGGAGGAGTACTTCAAGTACGGCAACCCCGAAGGCAAGACCAAGCGCGAGCTGTTCGGTGAGCCGATGCGCGCGATCCCGGCGTTCTTCGAGCCCGGCCCGCGCCTGGAGAAGATGAACGAACTGGGCCTGGACCGCACCCTGATGTTCCCGACGCTGGCCAGCCTGATCGAGGAGCGGCTGCGCGACGACCCGGTCGCCATCCACGTCCTGATCCACGCGCTGAACCAGTGGCTCGACGAGGTTTGGGGCTTCAACTACCAGAACCGGATCTTCACCACCCCGGTCATCACCCTGCCGATCGTCGAGAAGGCGATCGAGGAGCTGGAGTGGGTGGTCAGGCGTGGGGCCCGCTGCATCCTGGTCCGCCCGGCTCCCGTCCCCGGCTTCCGTGGCCCCCGGTCCTTCGCGCTGCCCGAGTTCGACCCGTTCTGGGAGCGGGTCGTCGAGCACGACGTGCTGGTCGGCATGCACTCGTCCGACAGCGGCTACTCCCGGTACACCTCCGAATGGGACGGTGCCGACCAGGAGATGCTGCCGTTCCAGACCAATGCGATGGGCATCCTCAACGAGTGGCGGCCGATCCAGGACTCGGTGGGGTCGTGGGTGATCCACGGCGCGCTCTACCGCCATCCCAAGCTTAAGGTCGCGATCGTCGAGGCCGGTTCGAAGTGGATGACACCGTTGCTCGACGGCCTGGCCGAGGTCTTCCGCAAGGCGCCGGAAGCGTTCCCGAGCGACCCCGTCGAGATGGTCAAGAACCGGATCCACGTCAGCCCGTTCTTCGAGGACGGCATCGACGATCTGGTCGACCTCGTCGGTGTCGATCAGGTGCTGTACGGCTCGGACTGGCCGCACCCGGAGGGGCTGGCGGAGCCGACCTACTACGTCAACGCGCTGTCGCACCTGTCCGTCGAGGACCAGGCAAAGATCATGGGCGGCAACCTCGGCCGGCTCGTCACGGTGTGACGCCCGAGCGAGATGACGCCTGCCCCGCCATGGGACACCATCCCCGAGATGGTCTTGAGCGCGGCGGACCGCTTCGGCGACGCGGAAGCGGTCGTCGACGGTCCGCTGCGCTTGACATTCACCGAAGTCATTGAGCGGATACGTTGCGCCGCGGGCGCTTTCGCGGACCTCGGAATCGGCAAGGGCGAACCGGTGGCCATCTGGGCACCCAACTGCGCGGAGTGGATCATCGCGGCATTCGGTCTGCTCACCGCCGGCGGGGTGCTGGTACCGGTCAACACCCGGTTCAGGACCCGGGAAGCGGGCGACATCATCGCCCGCAGCGCAGCCAAGGCGGTCCTGGTGCAGAAGGGATTCCTGGACCAGGACTACACCGCGCCGCCCGGGATACCGGTCATCGATCTGAAATCCGGTTTCCTTTCCAGCGGTTCGCCGTTCGAGCGGGCGGTGCAGGGCACGGACACCTCCGACATCATCTTCACCTCGGGAACCACCGGCCGCCCGAAGGGCGCGATGATGCACCACCGCCAGACGCTGCGGATGTACGAGGAGTGGGCGACGCTGGCGGATCTGCGCGGGGGCGACCGGTACTTGCAGATCAACCCGTACTTCCACACGTTCGGCTTGAAGGCCGGACTCGTCACGTCCTTCCTGCGCGGCGCGACGATGCTGCCGGTCGCGGTCTTCGACATCGACGTCGTTGTCGATCTCGTTGCCCGCGAACGCATCACGATGCTGCCCGGCCCGCCGACGCTGTACCACTCGCTGTTGACGGTTGCCGACAAGTCCAAGCTGTCGACGTTGCGGGCCGGCGTGACCGGCGCCGCCGACATCCCCGTCGAACTGGTGCGGCGCATCCATGACGAACTGCCGTTCCAGACGCTGATGACCGGTTACGGGCTCACCGAGGCCGGCAACGTCACGTTGTCCCGCCCCGGGGACACCTTCGAGGACGTGGCCACCACCGCCGGTCTGCCGTGCGAGGGGGTCGAGGTGCGCGTCGCCGACGACGGCGAGGTGCTGGTGCGTGGCTACGGCGTCATGCAGGGCTACCTGGATGACCCGGCCGCCACGGCCGAGGCGATCGACGCCGACGGCTGGCTGCACACCGGGGATTTGGGCAACGTCGACGACGCGGGCCGGCTGCGTGTCATCGGGCGCAAGAAGGACATGTACATCGTCGGCGGATTCAACGCATATCCGGCGGAGATCGAGGGATTCCTGATGAACCACCCGGCGGTCGCGCAGGCGGCGGTCATCGGTGTTCCCGACGAGCGGCTCGGACAGGTCGGCAAGGCGTTCGTGGTCTGCAAAGACCGCCAAGACGCCGTCAGCGCCGAAGATCTGATCGACTGGTGCCGCGACCGCATGGCGGGCTTCAAGGTGCCGCGCACGGTCGAGTTCCTCGAGGCGCTGCCCCTCAACGCCACCGGCAAGGTGATCAAAGACCTCCTGCGGTAGGGGGCGTTGTCAATGCCCGATAGGAGAACGACGTTATCGCAGTTGGTCCGTCGCTTTGATGCCGCGCTTGCAGCGGTTCGAACAATGACCGCGACAAGCGGTGGTAACCTGACTCTCCCGGCTGCGACGAGCTTGTCGGGGGGAATATCGACGCATGTGCTCACACGCGGACGCATACGCCGAGTAGGGTTGCCCAACGGCGAGAACGTCTGTGCCGATGTACGGGATGCCGTCCCGTGGCGTCGTCGCGGCCAGGCGGGCAAGCGGTAGAGGAGTTTGGCAGTGAGTCACGAGCATTCTCGTTCTCGGGCTGGTGAGCGGTGAGTGGCGGCGCCCGCCCAGAACCCGCTGACACGAAATTGGCTCCGGTGAACGAGGACGAAGCCCCGACGACTGTCGCCGACATACGGGCGTTGGCCGAACAGGCCGAGGCGGAGGCGGCAGAGGCGGAGGCCCTTGCCGCCGCCGCCCGCGCCCGCGCCCGCGCCATTCAACTGCGCCGCCGGGCGCAGCTGGCCGAAGCTCAAAAGGACGCCGAAGCTCAAAAGGACGAGGCTCCGGCGGACGACGCCGCAGCGGGAGCGGCAACAGACATTGCCGTGGCCGCGGAAGCCACGGACGTCGCGCCGGAGTCGAGCGACGTGCAGACAGGGGAAACGCAAGAGATCGAGGGCGAAGACGATTCCGGCGTGGCCCCCGAGCGCGCAGCGGAGCCCGCATCCGCCACCCTGCTCGCCCCCGCGGCGGCTCCGCCACGAGGCCGGGGCCGACTGTCCGGTCGCCTCCGCCGTCCGAAATGGTCGACGGTGGCCGCAGGCCTGGCCATCATCGTCATTCTCGGCGCGCTGGGGGGGAGCGGCTACATGATCGAGCAGCATCGCGACGCCGTCCGGCAGCATCAGCGTGAGGCCGAGTTCGCCGCCGCGGCGCGCCAGGGCGTCGTGACGCTGACATCGCTGGACTTCAACGACGCCAAGCAAGGGGTGCAACGCATCGTCGACAACTCCACCGGCTCGTTCAAGGACGACTTCGTCAAGATGGCCGACGATTTCACCAAGGTGGTCGAAAAGTCGAAGGTGGTCTCGCAGGGCACCGTTGCGGCCACCGCCGTGGAACGGGACTCGATGACAAACGATTCGGCGGTGGTGCTGGTCGCCTCCACATCGGAGGTCACCAACGCCGCCGGAGCCAAGCAGGATCCCCGTAACTACCGGCTCATCGTGACAGTCGCCCGCGACGGCGGGCAGCTCAAGATTTCGAAAGTCGAGTTCGTGCCGTGACCGCGGAGAAAACATCGGTTGACCAGACAGCCGAAGTCGAAGTGACGGCCGCCGACGTCGCCCCCGCCGAGGACATCGACTCGGCCGGGGACACCGGCGGCAACGACAAGAGCCCCGGCCGGCCGAAGCGGATCGCCGCGCGGGCCGGGAAGTTGTCTTCGGGAAGAATCCTCGCCGCCGTGCTGGCATTGCTGGTGGTCGCTTCGCTGGCCCTGCTCGGCGGACTGTTCTGGTTTCAATACCGCCCGGATCGCGCGACCGACGCGGCCGCCGCAAAGGCCGCGATTTCGGCCGCCAGCGAGGGCACGATCGCCGTCTTGTCCTATTCGCCCGACACCCTCGACCATGACTTCTCCTCGGCGAAGTCACACCTGACCGGCGACTTCCTTTCGTACTACGACCAATTCACCCAGCAGATCGTCGCGCCCGCGGCCAAGCAGAAGTCGGTCAAGACGACCGCGGTGGTGCTTCGCGCCGCCGTGTCTGAGTTGCATCCGGACTCGGCCGTCGTGCTGTTGTTCGTCAACCAGAGCACGCAGAGCAAGGACCGGCCGGAGCCGACGTTCACGAACAGCAGCGTATCGGTCACGTTGACGAAAGCCCATGACAAGTGGCTCATTTCGTCGTTCAACCCGGTGTAGGGCGCTCGGGTGAATAACGGCGATCTGCACTCGATGGTCATTGCTTCGGATTATCGCGTCCCGGATCCGACCCGAGTGTGGCCGCTGCTCGAGCGCAACAAGTCCGCTCTCGCCGACATCGGCGCCCACCACGTCCTGGTCTACACGTCCACGCACGACCACGGCCGCGTCCTGGTGATGATCGGCGTCCACAGCCGCGAGCCCGTCGTGAAGTTGCTCCGGTCCCGCGTTTTCTTCGACTGGTTCGACGCGGCCGGTGTCGCGGACATCCCCGCCGTGTTCGCCGGCGAGATCGTCGACCGGTTTATCGCCGAGCCTTCGGAGGCTCAGTCGACTCCCGGCGCGCCCGGGACCGTGGTGGCCGCGATCGCCTCGGTCCACGATGTGTCCACCCTGACCGAGGGAGTCCGCTCGGCGATGCAGAGGTTCACCGCGGCCGGAATCCGAAAGACGTGGTTGTTCCAGGCATTCGACGACGCACACGAGGTGTTGATTCTGCAGGAGTTCCCCGACGAGGAGGGCGCGCGGACGTGGATGGAGCACCCCGATGCCGCCGCCGAATGGATGTCGGGGGCGGGGGCCGGCGCCTACCCGCCGCCGTTCGTCGGCCGGATCTTCGACACGATGCGCATCGAGGCGGACTGAGCGGATCGCCGGAGTGTTCGTGTGCCTGGGTAACGGAATCACCAGCCATACCGTGGTCGTCGGGCCCGGTGACGGCGGACCGGCTGCGTCACCGGCGGTGAGCGCCGCCCGGTGACATGGGGCCGACGAGTTGGCCGAGCAGGCGCGGGATCTCGAGCCGCGGTATGACCACCTCGACGAACACCATGCGATCCTTGTGCTCCGCGGCCGCGGTGAGCGCGTCGTCGAGCTCGCCATAGGTCTGTGCCCGGAACGCCAGGTGATTGGTCACCCCCAGCGCGCCGGGCAGGTCGGTCCAATTCCAGTTGACGATGTCGTTGTAGGGCGCCGTCTCCCCGTGGATCGCCCGTTCGACGGTGTAGCCGTCATTGTTGACCACGACGATCACGGGAGACAATCCCTCGCGGGAGAAGGTGCCGAGCTCCTGCACGGTGAGTTGCGCGGCCCCGTCGCCGATCAGCAACACCGCCCTGCGGTCCGGATGCGCCACTGCGGCCCCGACCGCAGCGGGCAGCGTGTAACCGATTGAGCCCCATAGCGGTTGACCGATGAAGGTGACTCCGTGCGGCAATCGGTGATCCGCCATGCCGTAGAAGGAGGTCCCCTGATCGGCGAGGACCACGTTTCCCGGGGTGAGCGCCACGCAGAGCCGGTCCCACAGCATCCGCTGGGTGAGCGGTTGATCGCGCGGTGGGGGCGGCGGCAAAGGTTCTGCCGGCGGCGACGCGACAGGAGACGAGCTGATTCCGCGCCGGACCAGTATCGTGGCCAGCGCGTCCAACGCGGCCTGCATCTCGAGCGGCGCGAAGACTTCGCCGGCAACGGTGCTTTGGTACTGGCCGATGTCGATGTTGCGCGCCGGGTCGATGTGCTGGCTGAAGAAGCCGCTGACCATGTCGGTGAACACCACGCCCGCCGTCACCAGCACGGGCGCCTGCTCTATCGCCGTGCGCACCGGTTCCGCGCTGGCCGAACCCGCGTAGATGCCCAGGAAGTTCGGCGAGCTCTCGTCGAGCAGGCTCTTTCCCCACATCAGCGTGGCGTGCGGCACCACGTCGGCCGCCAGCAGCGCCTCGAGTTCTTTGACGGCGTGCAGGCGATGGACCAGCAGGTCGGCGAGCACGGTCAGTCGGTGGCCGGCGATGAGTTCGGTCGCGGCCTCGACGAACATCGCCAAGGCGCGGGGACTGGTGCCGCCGGAGTAGCGGGGCAGCGGGGCGTCGGGCGGTTCGGTGGGGAACCGTGCCACGTCGGTGGACAGCAGGATATACCCCGGCCGCTTCTGCTCGCGCACCTCGGACAGCACCCGGTCGATCTCTCGGCGTGCGGTGGCGGGCATGAGATTGGCTTGGGCGCAGGTGATTTCGCGGCTGATGCGGAAGAAGTGCTCGAAATCGCCGTCGCCGAGCGAATGATGCAGTGCCCGTCGGGTGCCCTGTGCGTCCTTGGAGGGGCCGCCCACGATGTGCACGACGGGCACGTGCTCGGCGTAGCTGCCGGCGACCGCGTTGGCCGCCGAGAGCTCACCGACTCCGAATGTTGTTACCACCGCCGCCATTCCGCGCAACCGCCCATATCCGTCGGCGGCGTACCCGGCGTTGAGCTCGTTGGCGCTGCCCACCCACCGGATGGCCGGGTGAGCGACGATGTGATCCAGGAATGCCAGGTTGTAGTCGCCGGGAACGCCGAAGATCTCGGTGACGCCGAGCTCGGCCAGGCGGTCCAGCAGGTAGTCGCCGACGGTGTACCGGGAATCGGGATCGCTCACAAGGACGACGGTACGCCCGGTCCGAACTATTCCCGACGCGACGTCGCCACGTTATCGTCCCAGCCATGGCAGTCAAGGAGTCCCGCGAGGTCGTCATCGAAGCAAGCCCCGAGGAGATCCTCGACGTCGTCGCCGACGTCGAGGCCATGCCCGAATGGTCGTCCATCCATCAGAGCGCCGAGGTGCTCGACCGCGACACGAACGGTCGACCGCGGCGCGCCCGCATGAAAGTCAAGACGACGGGCGTCACGGACGAGATCGTGCTGGCCTATACGTGGTCCGACGACGGCGTCACCTGGACGCAGGAGAGCGGGAAAGCGTCCCGCAATCAGGAAGGCGGCTACACGCTCACTGCGCAGGGCGACAACACACTGACCAGGTTCAGTCTGGAGCTGGATCCGCTCGTGCCGCTGCCCGGCTTCGTGATGAGACGTGCCATCAAAGGAATCATGGAGCTCAATACGGACGGGCTGCGCAAGCGGGTGCTGGAAGTCAGGAAGGGGCGGTAGTCCCGGTGAAAGCGCCCGTGACGAGCCCGGGCCCCCTGGCCGGGATCAAGGTCATCGAGCTCGGCGGCATCGGACCCGGACCGCACGCCGGGATGATGCTGGCCGACCTGGGCGCGGACGTGGTCCGGGTGCGTCGCCCCGCTGCAGCGGGTCGCCACCACGGGTCGGGACTCGCGATGCCGGCGGAGGACCGGGACCTGCTGCACCGCGGCAAGCGCATCGTCGACCTGGACGTCAAGTCGCAGCCCGGGGCGCTACTGGAGCTGGCCGCCAGGGCCGACGTGCTGCTGGACTGTTTCCGGCCCGGCACCTGCGAGCGGCTCGGGATCGGCCCCGACGACTGCGCGGCGGTCAACCCGCGGCTGATCTTCGCGCGGATCACCGGATGGGGGCAGGATGGGCCGCTGGCCCGGACGGCCGGCCACGACATCAACTATCTGTCGCGCACCGGTGCGCTCTGGGCGCTCGGTTACGCCGACCGCCCCCCGATGCCGCCGCTGAACCTCGTCGCCGACTTCGGCGGCGGTTCGATGCTGGTCCTGGTGGGCATCGTCGCCGCCCTGTACGAGCGGGAACGCTCCGGGTGCGGGCAGGTCGTCGACGCGGCGATGGTCGACGGGGTCAGTCTGCTCGCCCAGGTGATGTGGACGATGAAGTCGACCGGCGCGTTGCGCGACCGGCGCGAGTCGTTCCTGCTCGACGGCGGCGCCCCGTTCTACCGCTGCTATGAGACGTCCGACGGCAAGTACGTGGCCGTCGGGGCGATCGAGCCGCAGTTCTTCGCCGCGCTGCTGGCCGGGCTCGGCCTGTCGCCCGACCAGGTGCCCGGCCAGCGCGACATCGCCTCGTACCCAAAGATGTTCGACATTTTCGCCGAACGGTTCGCCGGGCGGACCCGCGACGAGTGGACGCGGGTCTTCGCCGGCACCGACGCGTGCGTGACGCCGGTCCTGACGTGGGGCGAGGCGGCCGCCGACGACCACCTGCGGGCGCGCTCCACGCTGATCACCGCCCACGGCACCGACCAGGCCGCGCCCGCCCCGCGCTTCTCGCGCACCCCGGCCCCGCCGGTGGGCGCACCGGTGGCCGGCACCACACCGCTGAGCGAAATCGACTGGTAGCGAATCGGTTACGCGAAACCTGCCCCCTCCCGGTGCGGCGTTGCTAGGTTGAGCGCAGTGGCTGTAAAAGCATCACGGGAATTCGTCGTCGACGCGCCGCCGGCAGTGGTCATGGAGGCCCTGACCGACGTCGTCGTGCTGTCGTCCTGGTCGCCCCTGCACAAGCACGTCGAGGTGGTCGACCGTTATCCCGACGGTCGGCCCCACCACGTGAAGGCCACGATCAAAATCCTGGGGCTCGTCGACAGAGAGGTTTTGGAATACCACTGGGGCCCCGACTGGGTCGTCTACGACGCCAGGGGAACCCCCCAGCAGCACGGCCAGCACGTCGAGTACAACCTCAAGCCCGAGGGCACGGACCAGACCCGGGTGCGGTTCGACATCACCGTCGAACCGGCGGGGCCCATCCCGGGCTTCATCGTCAAGCGGGCGACGCGATCCGTCCTCGATGCCGCGGTGAAAGGCCTGAGCGAGCTCATCGCCGGCGGCGGCTGATCGGAATGTCCCGGCCACATCCGCTACCGCGGTTGCTAACTTGGTAGCGGTGGCCGTACAAGCGTCGGCGCAGATCGTCATCGATGCGCCCCCGGAAGCGATCATGGTGGTGCTCGCCGACGTCGACTCGGTGCCCATCTGGTCCTCGGTGCACAAGAAGGCCGAAATCATCGATGCCTACCCCGATGGCCGGCCACACCATGTCAAGGTCACGGTCAAGGTGCTCGGAATCGTCGATCATGAAGTGCTGGAATACCATTGGGGTCCCGACTGGGTGGTGTGGGACGCGCAGAGGACCGCGCATCAGCACGGCCAGCACGTCGAATACAGGTTGCAGCGCGTCGGCGTCGACACGACGCGGGTGCAATTCGACATCACCCTGGAACCGTCGGCGCCGTTGCCGGAGTTTCTGGTCAACCGTGCGCGAATGACGGTACTGCGCGCCGCGACCGAGGGATTGCGCAAGCAGGTGCTGGCCGCGCAGCGGCCTCGCCGGCCGGAGTAGCCGGCAGGGCGCCCCGGCGCGGGATGGCCTCAGGCCGCCGGTCCGGCGGAAGCCTGCGTCAGGGGCAGGCTCAGCCGGAAGGCCGCTCCGGATTCCCGGGCAAGGCATTCCAACGTACCGTGGTGCGCCTCGGCCAGTCCCCGGGCGATCGACAGCCCGAGGCCGGCGCCACCGGAGCCGCGGTCCCGCGCGTCGTCGAGGCGGACCAGCCGGTCGAAAACCCGCTCACGGTCCGCGTCGGGGATGCCCGGCCCGGAGTCGACAACCGTCACCTCCGCGGTCCGGTCTCTGGCGGCGGTGCGCACGGTGATCTCGCCGCCGCGCGGGGTGTACCGGCGGGCGTTGTCCAACACATTCGACAGGATCTGGACGATCCGGCCGGGGTCGGCACGGATGGGTAAGCGACTGCCGTCCCCGACCAGGCGCACCGACACGCTGGGCGCGAGCATGGCGGCGCGTTCCACCTCGGCGGCGACGACGTCGACGAGGTCCACGTCCTCGCTGCGCAAGGCCGTCCCCGCATCGATGCCGGCGATGTCCAGGAGGTCGGACACCAGCCGGCCGGCCCGCCGGGTTTCGCCGCCCAGCAGCGCGGCGTAGCGGCGCAGCCGGGAGATCGACGCGTCGTCGTGGCCGGTTCCTTCGGTGCTGGCCGTCAGCTGTTGGGCCACCGCCTGGATGGCGGTCACCGGGCTGCGCAGCTCGTGTGCCGCGTCGGAGAGGAAGCGGCGCGTCTTCAACTCGGCTTGCTGCGCGGCCTCGGCGGCCCGGTGGGCGGTGGTTTCGGCAGTCTCCAGCGCGTCGAGCATGGTGTCGAACGCGGCCGCGGCGTGGCCGAGTTCGGTCGACGGCCGGTCCGGCCGGAGTCGCCGGCCCCGGTCGCCGTAGGTGATCTGCTGCGCCGTCGAGGTGATCCGCTGCAGCGGGGCCAGCGCGCGGCCGACGACGAGCCTGACCAGCACCGCGATCAATATCAGCGTGGCGATGCCGCCGATGAGGAGGTCGCGGCGCAGTTGGGCCCGGCGGGCCTGGATGCCGTTGGTCTTGGCCACCATGACAAGCGTCGAGCCGTCGCGCAGGACGCGGGTGACCGACTTGCTGCTCCGTTCCCCGGCCGACGGTGGCGGCACGGGCCCGCCTTGCGGCGGCGGGGACGCGGTGGGCGTCAGCGAGCGGTCACCGTAGCGGGTGCCGTCCGGGCCGATCACCTGCACGCGGATCCGCTGCGCCTGCAGCTGGGCGACGAGCTCGGCGGGCCCGACGCCCACCTTGACGAGATTGGCGGCGCGCACGACGTCGTCGGCCAGCCGGGACTCCAGGTCACGGTTGAGCTGCACGCCGACCACCTCGTCGATCGCCGCGCCGAGGGCCAGCAGCAGGATGGCGATCAGGGTCACCATCGCCACCGTCACCCGCCGGCGCAGCGACGGAGTGGGAGTGGTCGGCGCGGTCACGGCTGGGCCGCCGACAGCCGGTAGCCGATTCCCCGGACCGTGTGCAGCATCCGGGACCCGTGTGCCTCCAGCTTGCGGCGCAACGCGCTGATGTAGACCTCGACGAGGTTGGCGTCGTAGGCGTCGTATCCCCAGACCGCAGCCAGGATCTGGTCCTTGCTCACCGTCCGGCCCCGCTGTTCCACCAGGTAGCTCAGCAGCTTGAACTCGGTGCCGGTGAGGTCCAGCATGGTGCCGGCCCGGCTCACCACACCGCCGTCGGCGTCCAGGACCAGATCGCCGACCTGCATGGCCGAGGGCACCCGTCCGCGCCGCCGCAGCACGGCTCCCACCCGGGATACCAGCTCGGCGACGTCGAACGGCTTGACCACGTAGTCGTCGGCGCCGGCGTCGAGCCCACGCAGCCGATCCGGGAGCGCGTCGCGGGCGGTGAGCAGGACGATGCCGGCGTCGCCGTAGCCGCGGACCACGTCGATGAGGGCGAAACCGTCGCGGCCGGGCAGCATCACGTCGAGCACCACCAAGTCGGGCCGAAACGCGGCCAGCGCGTCCTCCAGCCCCCGGCCGTCCACCCGTCCGCCGCTGACATACCCGGCATCGGCGAGCGCCTCCACGACCATCTCGCGGATGGCGGCGTAGTCCTCCACCACCAGCACCCGCGGTGGGTTGGTGTCCGCGTGCTGTCGAGCCGAAAGTCCATGCACACGGCCATTGTGACGACGTTTTCCTGAAGGGAGGCTGAGCGTACGCGCCTGGGCGCGCCTCTTTCAGCTGCGCTTCAGCTTCGCCGTGGAGTGTCGTCGTCGAACGAAGACCCGACCGGCCTGAGCACAAAGGGTGTTGCGCAATGGATTTCGGAATGCTGCCACCGGAGGTCAACTCCGCGCGGATGTATGCGGGACCGGGCTCGGGCCCGTTGCTCACGGCCGCGGCGGCCTGGGACGGGCTGGCCGCCGAACTGCGCGTCACGGCGGCGTCGTGCGACTCGGTGCTCTCGGGCCTGGTGAGTTCGTGGACGGGGCCGGCGTCGGCTTCGATGGTCGGCGCGGTCGCGCCCTATGTCGCGTGGATGAACACCACCGCCGCCCAGTCCGAGCATTCCGCGGCCCAGGCGCGCGCGGCGGCGGCCGCCTACGAAGCCGCGTTCGCGATGACGGTGCCGCCGCAGTTCGTCGCGGCCAACCGCAGTTTGGTGATGTCGCTGATCGCAACGAACTTCCTGGGGCAGAACACCCCGGCGATCGCGGCCGCCGAGGCGCAGTACGGCGAGATGTGGGCCCGGGACGCCGCCGCCATGTACGGCTACGCCGGCGCCTCGGCGAGCGCGTCGAGGCTGACGCCGCTCCAAGCGCCGCAGCAGCTCGGCAACCCGGCGGGTCCGGTCGGCCAGACCGCGGCGGTGCAGGCCGCCACGACATCCGCGGCGGCCAACACCCAGACGACCCTGCAGGAGGCCATGTCGGCGCTGCCGCAGACCCTGCAGGGGCTCGCCTCGCCGTTGTCCTCGGCGTCGTTCCTGCCGTCCACGTCGACGCTGACGTCGGTGTTCAACTCCTCGATGAACAACCTGAAGACGGTCCTCTACCCGGCATCGATCGTCTCGATGATGCCGATGCGGGGACTCTCGATGGCCAACATGTCGAAATCCCTGATGTCGTCGGTCGGGGCGGCCGCCAAGGCGATTCCCGCGGCCGGGGCGGCGCTGTCGCACGGCGTCGGCGCGGGAGCCCTGGGGCCACTCGGCACGGTGAACCTGGGTGTGGGCGGGAGCCCGGGCGCGGTGTCGGCGGGGTTGGGCCGGGCCGTCACGGTCGGCGCGCTGTCGGTGCCGCAGGCGTGGTCGCCGGCGCCGATAGCCAACCCCTTCGCGGCGGGGTTGCCGGGGGTCGGGTTCGGCTCCCTGCCGAGCCAGGCCGCCGCGTCGATGGGACTGCCGCCGATGACGCCGATAACGAACATGGCCACCCAGGGCATGTTCACCGCGGCCCCTCGCTACGGGTTCCGTCCCGCGGTGCTGGCCCGCCCGCCGGCCGCGGGATGAGCAATGCGCGCCGATTATCCCGCGGGCCGGTCCCGCAGCGCCGCGAGTCGCCTGATCGCTTCGTCCAGGGTGTCGTCGCGTTTGCAGAAGGTGAAGCGCACCAGGTGATTCCACACCTTGGACTGCTCCGCGGCGTGCGCGGCGGCCGGGTCGCAGAACGCCGACATCGGGATGGCGGCCACGCCCACCCGCTGCGGTAGGTCCGCGCAGAACGTGGTGCTGTCGTCGTAGCCGAGCGGGCGCGGGTCGGCGCACAGAAAGTACGTGCCGTAGCTGTCGTGCACCTCGAAACCGATCTCGGCCAAACCCGCGCCCAGCCGGTCCCGCCTGGCCTGCAACGTGTTCCGGAGTTCGGCCACCCACTCGTCCTCGGTGTCGAGCGCCAGGGCGACCGCGGGCTGGAACGGCGCGCCGCCGACATAGCTCAGATACTGTTTGGCGGCCCGCATGCCGGCGATGAGCGGCGCCGGGCCGCAGGCCCATCCGATCTTCCAGCCGGTGCAGTTGAACATCTTCGCCGCGCTGGAGATGGTGACGGTGCGCTCGGCCATGCCGTCGAAGCAGGCCAGCGGCAGGTGCTCGTGGCCGGCGGGGGAGGCGTACACCAGGTGCTCGTACACCTCGTCGGTGATCACCAAAAGATCCGCCGCGACCGCGATTTCGGCGATGGACGCCAGTTCGGTCCTGCTCAGGACCGCCCCGGTCGGGTTGTGCGGCGTGTTGACGATCAGCGCCCGGGTGCGCGGCGTGACCGCCCGGCGCAACGCGTCGGCATCCAGGGCGAAGCCGCGACCGTCGGGGACCAGCGGCACGGCCACCCGGTGTGCGCCGGCCATCGCCAGCACCGGTGCATAGGAGTCGTAGAACGGCTCGATCAGCACGACTTCCGAGCCGGGCTCCACCAGACCGAGCACCGCCGCGGCGATCGCCTCGGTGGCCCCGACCGTGACCAGCACCTCGGTGTCGGGGTCGTAGTCGATGCCGAAACGCCGCCGCCGCTGGGCGGAGATGGCCTGCCGCAGCGCCGGGATGCCGATCCCGGGCGGGTACTGGTTGGCGCCGCCGGCGATGGCGTCCTGCGCGGCCTTCAGCAGGGCGGGGGGCCCGTCCTCGTCGGGGAAGCCCTGGCCGAGGTTCACCGCGCCGATCCGCGCGGCCAGGGCCGACATTTCGGCGAACACCGTGGTCGCGTACGGACGCAGTCGCGACACCGTCATGACAGTCGAGCTTAAGGCGCGGTGCCGATGCGCCCGGCACGACCCGGGATGGGCTACGGTCGTTTACACACGGGACGGAGGTTGTCATGGCCGGGCAGATTCCTTTGGTCGACTATCTGGTGCTCGATGACGGCGAACCGCACCTGGTCGCGCACGAGTGCACCCAGTGCGGGGCCCGGTTCTTCGACCGGCGCAACGCGTGCGCGAGCTGCTTTGCCACGGAGTTCAAGACCGTCCCGGTGGCGACCGAGGGCACGGTGCGTGCGTTCACGATCGTCACGTTCGCCGCGCCGGGGATCCCGACCCCGTTCGTCGCGGCGGTGGTGGACTGCGGCGGCACCCAGGTGCGCGCCAACCTGATCAATGTCGAGCCCGACCCCGAGCACGTGCGCGACGGCATGAAGGTGCGGCTGGCCACCTGTTCGGTGGGAGCCGACGCCGAGGGCACCGAGGCGATCGGCTTCGGTTTCGAGCCCGCCGCCTGAGCAACCGAGTCACTTCGAAGGAGCAGCGACGATGAGCGCCAGCGACGAGATCTGGATCCTGGGCATCCGGATGACCAAGTTCGGCAAGCACCCCGACCTCGACACGGTCGACCTGGCGGCCGAGGCGGCGATGGGCGCGCTGGCCGATGCCGGGGTCACGATGGCCGACATCGGTGTGCTGGCGGCCGGCAACCTGATGAACGCCCACGCCGGCATCGGTCAGCAGCTGCAGAAGCAGATCGGCCAGACCGGCATCCCGGTGTACAACGTGGCCAACGCGTGCGCCACCGGGGCCACCGCGCTGCGCACCGCGATCATGGCGGTCAAGGCCGGCGAGGTCGACTACGGCATGGCCGTGGGCGTGGAGAAACTGTCCGGGGCCGGTCTGCTGGCCGGGGGCAACCAGCAGAAGTCCGACGACGTCTGGGCACCCAAGGGCCGCTACGGTGCGGTCGCCCCGGTCGACGGGCGCATCGGCACCGAGACCATGCCCGGGGTGTTCGCCCAGATCGGCACCGAGTACGGCCACAAATACGGCGGCACCAGCTTCGAGTTGTTCGCCAAGATCAGCGAGAAGAACCACGCCCACTCGACCCTGAACCCGCTGGCCGCTTACCAGAAGCGCTTCACCCTCGAGCAGATCATGGGCGACGTCATGATCGCCTACCCCAACACCCGCCCGATGTGCTCGGCCAACTGCGACGGTGCCGCGGCCGCGATCGTGTGCAACGGCGAAACGCTCAAGTCGCTCTCACTCGAGCAGCGCCGGCGCGCGGTGAAGGTGTCGGCGTCGGTGCTGACCACCGACCCCTATGAGGAGGGCTGCCAGGTCCTGCCGAATGTCAACACCCTGACCCGCAGGGCCGCCAAGACGGCCTACGAGCAGGCCGGCGTCGGCCCGGGCGACCTGGACCTGGTCGAGCTGCACGACTGCTTTGCCACCGCCGAACTGGTGCACTACGACAACCTGATGCTGTGCGAAGAGGGCGGGGCCGCCGACTTCTTCAACTCCGGGGCCACCTGGCGCGACGGCTCGACCCCGGTCAACGTGTCGGGCGGGCTGCAGTCCAAGGGACATCCCATCGCGGCGACCGGCATCGCCAACATCTGGGAAGTCTGCCATCACCTGCGCGGCGAGGCCGGCGACCGTCAGATCGCCGACGCCAAGGTCGGAATGGCCCACGTCATCGGCCTGGGCTCGGCCTGCGGCGTACACATCCTCGAGAAGTCGTCGGCCTAAGTGTTCCGCCCAAACGTGTTCTCAGGCCGAGATCTCGTCGATTTTTTCGCCCTGACGTCACGCTCGGCGCAGCGAAGGGGCGGGCCTTCGAACGCCGCCCTGAGGGCTTAGCCGCGCGCTCGCGGCCCAACCAACAGGTTGGACGGGAGCCCTGTTAGGGTGCTGGTACTCCCGCCTAACCTGAACACGGAACCCCCGAAGCCAACTGCGAAGAGGTAGTCGACATGTCCGAAGAAGCCTTCGTCTACGAGGCCATCCGCACGCCGCGCGGAAAACAGAAGAACGGATCGCTGACCGAGGTCAAACCACTCAACCTGGTCGTCGGCCTGATCGAGGAGCTGCGCAGGCGTCACCCCGACCTCGACGAGAACCTGATCAGCGACGTCATCCTGGGCTGTGTCTCACCCGTGGGTGACCAGGGCGGCGACATCGCCCGCACCGCGGTGATCGCGGCCGGCATGCCCGATACCGTCGGCGGCGTGCAGCTCAACCGTTTCTGCGCCTCGGGGCTGGAAGCCGTCAACACCGCCGCCCAGAAGATCCGCTCCGGCTGGGACGACCTGGTGCTCGCCGGCGGCGTGGAGTCGATGAGCCGCATCCCGATGGGCTCCGACGGCGGCGCGATGATGGCCGACCCGGCCACCTCCTATGACCATTACATCGTTCCGCAGGGCATCGGCGCGGACCTGATCGCCACCATGGAGGGCTTCTCCCGCGAGGACGTCGACGCCTACGCGCTGCGCTCGCAGGAGCTCGCGGCCGCGGCGTGGTCGGGCGGCTACTTCGCCAAGTCCGTGGTGCCGGTCCGCGACCAGAACGGCCTGCTGATCCTCGACCACGACGAGCACATGCGCCCCGACACCAGCAAGGAGGGGCTCGGCAAGCTGAAGCCCGCCTTCGAGGGCCTGGCCGCCATGGCCGGGTTCGACGACGTGGCGCTGCAGAAGTACCACTGGGTCGAGTCGATCAACCACGTCCACACCGGCGGCAACAGCTCGGGCATCGTCGACGGGGCCGCGCTGGTGCTGGTCGGCTCCGAGGCGGCCGGCACGTCGCAGGGCCTGACGCCGCGCGCCCGGATCGTGGCCACCGCCACCACCGGCGCCGACCCGACCATCATGCTGACCGGCCCTACGCCCGCAACTCAGAAGGCGCTCGACCGGGCCGGCCTGAGCGTCGACGACATCGACCTGTTCGAGCTGAACGAGGCGTTCGCGTCGGTGGTCCTGAAGTTCCAGAAAGACCTGAACATCCCCGACGAGAAGCTCAACGTCAACGGCGGCGCCATCGCGATGGGCCACCCGCTGGGCGCCACCGGCGCGATGCTCCTGGGCACCATGGTCGACGAGCTCGAGCGCCGCGACGCCCGGCGTGCACTGATCACGCTGTGCATCGGCGGCGGCATGGGCGTGGCCACCATCATCGAGCGAGTCTGAAAGGCTGAATGACCATGGCAGAGAACACTATTGGGTGGGACAAGGATGCCGACGGCATCGTCACGCTGACGCTGGACGACCCGACCGGGTCGGCCAACGTGATGAACGAGCACTATAAGGAGTCGATGCACAAGGCCGTCGAACGTCTTGTTGCCGAGAAGGATTCGATCACCGGCGTGGTGATCACCAGCGGCAAGAAGACCTTCTTCGCCGGCGGCGACCTCAAGAGCATGATCACCGCCGGGCCGGAGAACGCCGGCGAGATCTTTGCCGAGGTCGAGGACATCAAGCGCGACCTGCGAACGCTGGAAACCCTGGGCAAGCCGGTGGTGGCCGCCATCAACGGCGCGGCGCTGGGCGGCGGCCTCGAGATCGCGCTGGCCTGCCACCACCGCATCGTCGCCGACGTCAAGGGCGTCCAGATCGGCCTGCCCGAGGTCACGCTGGGCCTGCTGCCCGGCGGTGGCGGCGTCACCCGCACGGTACGGATGCTGGGCATCCAGAACGCCTTCGTCAACGTGCTGAGCCAGGGCACCCGGTTCAAGCCGGCCGCCGCCAAGGACAACGGCCTGGTCGACGAGCTGGTTTCCAGCGTCGACGAGCTGGTCCCGGCCGCCAAGGCCTGGATCAAGGCCAACCCCGAGGCTTGCATCCAGCCGTGGGACGCCAAGGGCTACAAGATGCCCGGCGGCACCCCGTCGTCGCCCGCGCTGGCGGCGATCCTGCCGTCGTTCCCGTCGCTGCTGCGCAAGCAGCTCAAGGGCGCGCCGATGCCGGCGCCGCGGGCCATCCTGGCCGCCGCGGTCGAGGGCGCGCAGGTGGACTTCGGCACCGCCACCCGCATCGAGAGCCGGTACTTCACCGAGCTGGTCACCGGCCCGATCGCCAAGAACATGATCCAGGCGTTCTTCTTCGACCTGCAGACCATCAACTCCGGTGGCTCGCGGCCCGAGGGTATCGGCAAGACCCCGATCACGAAGATCGGTGTGCTGGGTGCGGGCATGATGGGCGCCGGCATCGCCTACGTCTCGGCCAAGGCCGGATTCGACGTCGTGCTCAAGGACGTCACCGTGGAGGCCGCGCAGAAGGGCAAGGGTTACTCCGAGAAGCTGGAGGCCAAGGCGCTGGAGCGGGGCAAGACCACCAAGGAGCGCTCCGACGCGCTGCTGGCCCGCATCACCGCGACCGCCGACCCGCAGGACTTCACGGGCGTCGACTTCGTGATCGAGGCGGTGTTCGAGAACCAGGACCTCAAGCACAAGGTGTTCGGTGAGATCGAGGACATCGTGGAGCCGAACGCGGTCCTCGGGTCCAACACCTCCACGCTGCCGATCACCGGTCTGGCCACCGGGGTGAAGCGGCAGGAGGACTTCATCGGGATCCACTTCTTCTCGCCGGTCGACAAGATGCCTCTCGTCGAGATCATCAAGGGCGAGAAGACCTCCGACGAGGCACTGGCGCGGGTCTTCGACTACACGCTGGCCATCGGCAAGACCCCGATCGTCGTCAACGACAGCCGCGGCTTCTACACCAGCCGCGTCATCGGCACCTTCGTCAACGAGGCGCTGGCGATGCTCGGCGAGGGCGTCGAGCCGGCCTCGATCGAGCACGCCGGTTCGCAGGCCGGCTACCCGGCACCGCCGCTGCAGCTCTCCGACGAGCTCAACATGGAGCTGATGCACAAGATCGCGCTCGCCACCCGCAAGGGTGTGGAGGACGCCGGCGGCACCTACGAGCCGCACCCGGCCGAGGCCGTCGTCGAGAAGATGATCGAGATCGGCCGTCCGTCAAGGCTTTCCGGAGCCGGTTTCTACGAGTACGTCGACGGCAAGCGCACCCGGCTGTGGCCGGGCCTGCGGGAGACCTTCAAGTCGGGCACCTCGCAGCCGCCGCTGCAGGACATGATCGACCGGATGCTGTTCGCCGAGGCGCTCGAGACGCAGAAGTGCATCGACGAGGGCGTCATCACCTCGACCGCGGACGCCAACATCGGCTCGATCATGGGCATCGGCTTCCCGCCGTGGACGGGTGGTGCGGCGCAGTTGATCGCCGGTTACCCGCACGGCGGCAAGGCCGGTTTCGTCGCGCGGGCCAAGGAACTGGCTGCCAAGTACGGCGAGCGCTTCCAGCCGCCGGCGTCGCTGACCTGAGCACCGCGCGAGCAGACGCAAAAACCCCCCAAAACAACGGTTTTCGGGGGTTTTTGCGTCTGCTCGGCCTCAAATGGCGGCGGCGATCCGGCGCCACTGCTCGCGGGGGAAGGCCCGCGGGTCGTCGGTGAGCACCTGCACGCAGACATGGTCGGCGCCGGCGGCATGATGCTCGGCGACCCGCCGCATGACGGCCTCCTCGTCGCCCCACGCGATCAGCGCGTCGAAGAGCCGGTCGGTCACCTGCGTCACATCGTCTTCCGAAAAGCCGCAGCGCAGCATGTTGTTGGCGTAGTTCGGCATCGACAGATACGCCCGCAGCGTATCGGTTCCGATGCGGCGCGCCTCGTCGTAGGTGTCGCAGAGGATGACACCCTGCTCCGGCAGCAACAACGGCCCCTGGCCCACAACCGAACGGGCATAAGCGGTGTGCTCGGGAGTGACCAGGTAGGGGTGGGCCCCGCGGGCGCGGCTCGCCGACAACGCCAGCATCTTGGGGCCCAGCGCGGCCAGGACCCGACTCTCGACGGGCACGGGCCGCGGCGCGGCATCCAGGCCGTCCAGGTACGCCGCGGTGGCGGCCAGCGGCTTGCGGTAGCGCCCGGGCTGGCCAGCGTCGATGAGCGGCGCATGGCTGACCCCGATGCCCAACAGGAAACGGTCCCCGTGCTCGGCGGTCAGCTCCGCATGGGATTCGGCGACCTCGCCGGGCGCGTGCATCCACAGGTTCAGGATCCCGGTGGCGATCACCGTGCGCCTGGTTGCGGCGAGCAGCCGGGCGACCGCGCCGAGCACCGGCCCGCCGACGTCGGGAATCCACAGCGCCGGGAAACCCAGTTCGTCCAATTCCGCTGCCGCCTCGGCGGATTCGGATGCGTCGCCGTAGCGTAGCTGGCTACTCCAGATTCCGACACCGGTGAGTTCCATGCAGGTCATTCCTTCCGTCAGGGCTTTCCGACCATGCTGTCAGACGTCGGCCTCGGGGTAGTCGGGGACCTGCATCGAGTCAAAGAGTCGCAGGCCCTTGGTGTTGAGCTTGGCCAGAGCGCGGGAAAGCGGTGCGGGCATCCGCGAGACGAGCTGGGCACCGCGGGTCAGTGCCCAGGTCCCGGCCGGCGAGCCGGGAATGATGCTCTTGGCGACGCCGCGGGCGAAGGCCCGGCTGCGCAGCACCGGCTCGCGCATCGCCAGTTCGTACCCGGCGAACGCACGCAGGTGGTCGCCGCCCGCGCGGGCCAGTTCGCCGGCCAGCACGTAGGCGCCCAGCACCGCGAGGCTGGTGCTGCCGCCGACCGCGGGGCCCGGGCAGTACCCGGCGTCGCCGACCAGGGTGACCCGCCGGCGCGACCACCTGTCCAGTCGCAGCTGAGTGATCGCGTCGAAGTAGAACGCCGGCGTCGCCTCGAGTTCGTCGAGCCAACGGTCCACCTCCGAATGCATGCCCACGAACATGTCGTGCAGAATCTGCTTCTGCCGCCGCGGATCCCGATGCCCGCTGTCGAGTTCTGCGGTGCTGCGAAACAGAAAGGCCGCGCGGGCGTCGTCCAGGTGCGCCGCGGTGTGGAGCGCCGCGAGGCGACCGACGCCGACGTGACCGATCATGCGCCCCGCATCGGCCAGCGCCTTGGGCACCGAGAGCACGGCCAGATATCCCCCGAGGAAGCGGGTGAGTTCGCCCTCCTCGCCGAACGTCAGGCGCCGAACGTTGGAGTGCAACCCGTCGGCGCCGACGACGACCTCGAACGCGCGGGCGGGCGCGTGCTCGAAGGTCACGTCGCCGTCGATGTCGATCGATGTGATCGAGTCGTCGAACAGGTACTCGACGTCGTCGCGGCCGGCGGCGTAGTAGATCTCGCTGAGGTCGTCGCGCATGATCACCACGTGCCGGTCGGAGGTGGCTCCATAGACCTTGGTGAGGTCGATCTCGGTGGCTCGCGTGCTGCCCTCGCGGTACATCGCGAGCCGGTCGGTCCCGGTGGCGCGTTCCTCGATGCGCGCCAGGACCCCCATTTTCGCCGAGATCTCCATCGCCGGACGGAAAAGGTCGACGGCGTGGCCGCCGGCCTTGCGCGGGGCCGGCGCGCGCTCGACGACGGTGACGGCGAAACCGTACCGGCTCAGCCAGTACGCCAGGACCGGCCCGGCGACGCTGGCTCCGGAGATGAGGATCCGCATCGCGCGCAGCCTACTCGGTCCAGGCTAGAGTCGGCGCCATGCGCTTCGGGCTTTTCATTCCGCAAGGCTGGCGAATGGATCTGGTCGGCATCGAACCCGACGAACACTGGCCGGTGATGCGCGATCTGGCCGGATACGCCGACGGCAGCGCATGGGACTCGCTGTGGGTCTACGACCACTTCCACACCGTCCCGATGCCGACGGGCGAGGCCACCCACGAGGCGTGGTCGCTGATGGCGGCGTACGCGGCCACCACGTCGCGGATCAAGCTCGGGCAGATGTGCACGGCGATGAGCTACCGCAACCCGGTGTACCTGGCCAAGGTGGCCGCGACGGCCGACATCATCTCCGGGGGCCGTATCCAGATGGGCATCGGCGGCGGCTGGTACGAACACGAGTGGCGCGCGTACGGCTACGGCTTCCCGTCGGCCGGGGTGCGGTTGGGCCGACTCGATGAAGGCGTCCAGATCATGCGCACCGCCTGGCGCGACGGCAAAGTCAGTTTCGACGGTCGGCATTACCAGGTCGACGGGGCGATCGTGGCCCCGAAGCCGTTGCAGGACAACGGGCTACCGTTGTGGATCGCCGGTGGCGGCGAGAAGGTGACGTTGCGCATCGCCGCGCAGTACGCGCAGTACACCAACTTCACCCCGGAGCCCGAGGCGTTCGCCCACAAGTCGGAGGTGCTGGCCCGGCACTGCCGCGAGGTGGGCACCGACTTCGACGCCATCGTGCGTTCGGTCAACATCAACGCCGTGATCGGCGCGTCGGACGCCGACGTCGCCGAGAGGATGCGACACGTCCGCGAGCGCCTGGTGCGTCACCTCCCCGAGGCCGCTGCCGACGCGATGATCGCCGGCACCAGCGGCCCGGACTCGGCGACGGGCACACCGGAACAGGTGATCGAGCGGATCACGAGGATTCGCGACCTCGGGTGCGAGTACGTGATCTGCTACTTCCCCGAGGCCGCCTACGACCGGTCCGGCCTCGAGTTGTTCGAACGCGAGGTGATCCCCGCGCTGGGTTAGATATCGCTGGTGAGGTATCGCGTCTTGACCGGCGGCGCCCCCAGCAGGGGAGGCAGGTCGGTCAGCTTCCCTTCGCCGGCGCGAAACGCGCGGTAGGCCTCGTCGTCCTCGACCGTTGCCCAGATTTCGTAGATCAGCCAGTGGGCTTCGTCGTCCTCGTCGACGAGCACGTCGGTGCGAAGGTTGCCGGCGTACGCGCGGGTGTCCCGCAGCGCCCGGCCCATCACGTCGCGCGCCGCGGCAACCGCGTCGGGCTTGAATTTCAGTTCCAGTATCACCGTGACTGGCATGGCGTCTCCCTCGCTGCGGCGGCGCTCCCACAATAGGCGCTGGACCGCCGCCGGGCCGCTGCCGAGAACATAATTTCTGCTTTCGTCTAATGCTGTTGTACTTTTGCGTGAGCGCATTCTCGCGCGAACTGCGGATGATCGCCGGAGGACTTTCGATGCAACGAGCACTCGCCCCCGAAATCTCCACCTGGCCCGACGCGAACCCCCAGCTGATCGGCAGCAGGTGCGGCAGTTGCGGCGCCACAACATTTCCCGTGCAGCAGTGGTGCCCCCGCTGCAGCGCCGGGGAGATGAGCGACGTGCTGCTGCCGCGCCGCGGCACCCTCGTGGCCTGGACCACGCAGGGATTTCCGCCCGGCGCGCCCTACGCCGGTCCGTCCGGCAAGGACTTCGTGCCGTTCGGCGTCGGACTGGTCCAGCTCGACGACGTCATCCGGGTCGAGGGCCGGCTGACCGAGAACGATCCGGCCAAGATCCGGTTCGGCCAGCAGGTCGAGTTGACCATGGTGCCGTTCACCACCGACGAGGAAGGCGCCGAAGTGATGACGTTCGCGTTCCGGCCGATCGCAGAGGGGGCCTGAAATGAGCAACGACGTCGCGATCGTCGGCGTGGGCCTGCACCCGTTCGGCAGGTTCGAGAAGACGGCGATGCAGATGGGCGCCGAGGCGATCCAGTCCGCGCTGGCCGACGCCGGCATGGACTGGCAAGACATCCAGTTCGGCTTCGGCGGCAGTTATGAGGTGTCCAACCCCGACGCGGTGACCCGCCTGGTCGGGCTGACCGGCATCACGTTCACCAACGTGTTCAACGCCTGCGCCACCGCGGCCAGCGCCATCCAGCAGACCGCCGACACCATCCGATTGGGCAAGTACGACATCGGCATCGCCATCGGCATGGACAAACACCCGCGCGGGGCGTTCACCGACGACCCCGCCAAGCTGGCGCTGCCGCAGTGGTACGCCCAGAACGGGCAGTTCGTCACCACCAAGTTCTTCGGCATGAAGGCCAACAAGTACCTGCACGACCACCACGTCTCCCAGGCCACGCTGGCCAAGGTGGCCGCAAAGAACTTCCGCAACGGCGCACTGAACCCGAACGCGTTCCGCCGCAAGCCGATCCCCGAAGAGCAGATCCTCAACTCGGCCGTGCTCAACTATCCGCTGACGCAGTACATGTTCTGCGCGCCCGACGAGGGCGCGGCCGCGGTCATCATGTGCCGCGCCGAGATGGCCCACAAGTTCACCGACAAGCCGGTGTACGTGCGCGCGTGTGAGATTCGCACGCGCCGCTACGGTGCCTACGAGGTGCATGCCACCTCGGCGCCGCTGGACGGGGATGCCGCGCCGACCGTCTATGCGGCCCGGGCCGCCTACGAGGCCGCGGGCATCGGCCCCGAGGACGTCAACGTCGCGCAGCTGCAGGACACCGACGCCGGCGCCGAGGTCATCCACATGGCCGAGACGGGCCTGTGCGCCGACGGCGAACAGGAGAAGCTGGTGGCCGACGGCGCCACCGAGATCCACGGCTCGATCCCGGTCAACACCGACGGGGGACTGATCGCCAACGGCGAGCCGATCGGCGCATCGGGGCTGCGGCAGATGCACGAGCTGGTGCGTCAGCTGCGCGGCGAGGCCGGCGAGCGCCAGGTGCCGGGCGACCCGCGCGTCGGCCTGGCCCAGGTGTACGGCGCACCGGGCACCGCGTCGGCGACGATCCTGTCGCTCTAGCACCAGCTCCGGCCCGCCCTAGATCGCCGGGCCGAGCAGGTCGTCGGCGTCGCGGATGATGTAGCCGTAGCCCTGCTCGGCCAGGAAGCGCTGCCGGTGCGCGGCGTACTCCGCGTCCAGGCTGTCGCGCGCCACCACCGAGTAGAAGATGGCGCCCCCGCCGTCGGACTTGGGTCGCAGCAGCCGGCCCAGCCGCTGGGCCTCTTCCTGGCGGGAACCGAACGTTCCCGAAACCTGCACCGCCACCGAGGCTTCCGGCAGGTCGATGGAGAAGTTGGCGACCTTGGAGACCACCAGCGTGGACACCTCGCCGCGCCGGAAGGCGTCGAACAGCGCCTCGCGCTCCTTGGTCCGGGTCGAGCCCTGGATCACCGGCGCGTTCAGCTCGACGCCGAGTTCGTCGAGCTGATCCAGATAGGCGCCGATCACCAGGGTCTGCTCGCCCGGATGCTTCTCCAGGATCGACTTGACCACGGCAATCTTGGTGTGGGCGGTCGAGCAGAGCCGGTAGCGCTCTTCGGGTTCGGAGGTGGCGTAGGTCATCCGCTCGCTGTCGGTCATCGTGACCCGCACCTCGATGCACTCCGCCGGCGCGATCCACCCCTGGGCTTCGATGTCCTTCCACGGCGCGTCATAGCGTTTCGGGCCGATCAGCGAAAACACGTCACCCTCGCGGCCGTCCTCGCGGACCAGCGTGGCGGTCAGCCCGAGCCGTCGCTTGGACTGCAGGTCGGCGGTCATCCGGAACACCGGCGCGGGCAGCAGGTGCACCTCGTCGTAGATGATCAGCCCCCAGTCGCGGCTGTCGAAGAGCTCCAGGTGCCGATACTCGCCCTTGGAGCGGCGCGTGATCATCTGGTAGGTCGAGATGGTGACCGGCCGGATCTCCTTGCGCTCGCCGGAGTATTCGCCGATCTCGTCCTCCGTCAGCGAGGTGCGGGCGACCAGTTCGCGTTTCCACTGCCGCGCGGCCACGATATTGGTGACCAGAATGAGCGTCGTCGCACTGGCTTTCGCCATCGCGGCCGCCCCGACCAGGGTCTTGCCCGCCCCGCACGGAAGCACCACCACCCCCGAGCCGCCGTCCCAGAACGAGTCCGTGGCCAGCTGCTGGTAGTCGCGCAGCTGCCAGCCGTCCTGCCGCAGGCTGATCGGGTGCGCCTCGCCGTCGACGTAACCGGCGAGATCCTCCGCCGGCCAGCCGATCTTGAGCAGCATCTGCTTGACCCGGCCCCGCTCGCTCGGGTGGACGACGACCGTGTCCTCGTCGAGCCGCGCGCCCAGCATCGGAGCGATCTTCTTGTTGCGCAGCACCTCCTCGAGGACCGCGCGGTCCAGGCTCACCAGGGAAAGACCGTGCGCCGGGTGCTTGACCAGCTGCAGGCGGCCGTAGCGGGCCATCGTGTCGACGATGTCGACCAGCAGCGGCTGGGGTACCGCGTAGCGCGAGTGCGACACCAGCGCGTCGACGACCTGCTCGGCGTCGTGCCCGGCGGCGCGCGCGTTCCACAGCGCCAGCGGTGTGATCCGGTAGGTGTGCACGTGCTCGGGCGCGCGCTCGAGCTCGGCGAACGGCGCGATGGCGGCGCGCGCCGCGCCCGCCAGCTCATGATCCACTTCGAGCAGCACCGTCTTGTCGGACTGCACGATCAAAGGTCCGTCAGTCACAGCCGGCGCTCCTGCTCTGTTTCGTCACGCGATCCATTATCGGTCCTGGGCCGACACCACCGACGTGATGCGGTGAACGGCGAAGTCACGCAGCCGCCCGGACGCCGAGTCGAACGCCACCAGCTGACCGCCCCGGATCGTGATCGGCGACACCACCCGCTGGGTGGCCACGCCGGCGGCGTCGAGGTAGCCGATCACCAATGTTTCCTGGTCTTTTGCCGCGCGCTGGAGCAGCGACATGGCAACGGCCGGGTCGACGCGGATGTTCCCGAACGGCGCGGCGGTGACCTTGCGCAGCACCGATACGACGGCATCCAGCGTCTCGGCGCTGGGTCGCGGCGCCGGGCGGTACGGCCTGCGCTGCTGCGGTGCGGCCACCCGGGCACCGCGTGGCCGGACGTCGACGATGGAGCCGGAAGAATCCTCGGCGGCCGGGGCGAAGCCGGCGGTCCGCAACGCGGCGAGCACCTCGGCGATCGGTACGGGGGACACCGCCACCGTCGGCGCCAGGGCGCGCAGCTGCACCCCTTCGACCGCGGGCGCCGCCAGCGCCTGCGCCAGCAGCGCCGGGTCCTCGCAGCGCACGAACGACGCGGCCATCCCGATGCGCAGCTGGCCATGACGGCGCGCGACGTCATCGATCAGGTATGTAAGCCCTTGCGGTACCGGTGTTTTGGAGTGCTGCGTGAAGAACCTCTGCATCCAGTCGCGCGTTGTGCCGATATCGAGCGCACGGCGGATCGACTGCTCGCTGATCCGGTACACCATCGCGGCGCCGGCCGATTCGACGGTGGCCACGGTGGCAAGCTGGTCGGCGAGGTCGCGCTGCAGGGGCCCGGGCACCACGACGGTCAGATCGGCCTGCACCAGGAAGTGGTCGATCGGTTCGGGCAGGGCGCGCGCCATCGCCTCGACCGCGACGCGGGGTCCGGCGTCCCCGTCCAGCAGCGCGCGGCCGGGCGTGCTGATCGCCCCGCGGCCCACCAGGCCCAGCGCGTGGCTCTCGCTCAGCAGATCGCCGACGGGTCCCGGCTGCAGCCGCCGGGCCCACCGCGGGCGCCGCCACACCAGCGCCGCCGATGCCTCGGCCGGGTCGACGCCCGCGCCGGCGGGCAGCTCCGAGAGCATGCCCAGCAGCAGTTGCCGATCCAACGGCGCCGCGGTCGAGTACAGCGAAGTCGACAGGGCCCCATATGGTTTGGCATCCGGACCGCGGGTGCCGATCAACGCCGGACGGCCCGGCAGGCCGAGCCAGGCTTCGGCCAACTGGTGCCAACGCTCGGCGGGCGACAGCGCGGCGAATCGGTCGGTGGCCAGCGTCGGCGCCCAGTACGGTCCATCGGGGCCGCCGGCCGGCTCCGGATCGGGTATGCCGCTGGCGATCAACCCGGCCGCGGCCGTGATCTCGAGGATCAACCCGAGCCGCGGCCCCTCGATGCCGGTCGCCTTGGCCAGCCGCTTGAGCTCGCGGACTCCCAGCCCGCCGCTGCGCAGCTCGGAAACCGGCGCGGCGCCCAGTGTCTCGATCACCACGTCGACTTCCCGCAGCAGGTCGATGACGGCGCCGGCGGCGGCGGCATCGACGTCGCCGGGCGTGGTGGTCGACACCACCGGGTCGGGCGCCGTGAGCTGCATCGGGCCGGGCCGCTCGCCGCGCAGCACCTGCCCGACGTGCCGGGGCAGGATGACCGTCTCGGCGTTGATGCGTCGCAGCAGGCCCAGCGCCAGCAGCTGCGGTACCGGCCGGCCCGCCGGAGCGCCCGGGGCGGCGTCGCGCGTGCGGCCGATCGGGGAACCCTCGAGCAGTTTGTCCAGCACCTCGCGCTGTGCCGGGTCGAGGTCCTCGACGAGGTCCGCGATCTGCTCGCCCGAGCGCGAGGCGTCCTCGAGGATGACCTGGCCCGGGTGCCACGGCAGTGCGGTTACCGCGTCGGCGGCCACTCGTACCGCGGCCTCGCCCCAGGCCAGGGCGCGCTCCCGGAGGGCGTCCAGCGCGGCGCTGACGTCGGCCTCCGGCGCGCGGTCGCCGATCAGCGCCAGCAGCTTCGGGGCCGGCACCGGCGTCGCGTCGGCCTGCAACACCAGCAGGGCGTCAAGCACCGCCAGCCGCAGGAAGTCGAGGTCGTCGGTGGCGGCCTTGACCGACTGGCGGGCCTGTGCGCGCGCGGCCAGGGCGGCGATGCTGCCGGGTGGGGGCTGGGCCAGGTCGGGCCGCAGGTGCAGCAGCCGGATCAGCCGCTCGTCGGGCAAGTCGGCCAGCCAGGACCCCAGCGGGATGTCCGGGGTGTTGTCGGTCATTGCCGACCAGCGTAAAGCAGCCCCCCGGGCCCGCGTCCGCAGCGAGAACGCGGGCAGGTTACCGCACGCCCGCGGGACACGACGGCACCCGGACCGCTGACCTCGCGCCGCGCAGGCTTGCGAGAAATGTCAGAATGGTCCCCGTGGCTGACATTGCTGAGGGCAAGGCCCGCAAAACCAAGTACGTCGACAACGGCTGGCCTGCGACGGGACCGGACGACCACGCGGTGAGCGAACTCGTGAGCGACCGAACGGGCGCCTTGTCGCCCTTCGGTGAGCTGACCTTCCCGTTGCCCTCCGACGACCTGCCCTACGTGCACCCGGTTACCGAAATCAACCGCTAGGTCGCCGCGATGGCCGAGGCATCCGAGGCCGCGACCCCGCTGTCGCACCTGGATGAGCAGGGGGCGGCGCACATGGTCGACGTGACCGCCAAGGCCGCCACCAGACGAACCGCCGTGGCGGCGGGAACCCTGCGCACCTCGGCCCGCGTGGTGGGGCTGATCTCGACCGGCGGGCTGCCCAAGGGCGATGCGTTGGCGACGGCACGGATCGCGGGCATTCTCGCGGCGAAGCGCACCAGTGACCTGATCCCGTTGTGCCATCAGCTCGCGCTCACCGGAGTCGACGTCGAATTCGCCGTCGGCGAGTCCGACATCGAGATCACCGCGACGGTGCGCAGCACCGACCGCACCGGCGTGGAGATGGAAGCGCTCACCGCCGTCAGCGTGGCCGGGCTTACGCTCTACGACATGATCAAGGCGGTTGACCCGGCCGCGCGCATCGACGGCATCCGGGTGCTGCGCAAAGAGGGCGGCAAAAGCGGGAACTGGACGCGGGGATGAGCGACCGGTCCGCACGAGTCATCATCGCCTCCACCCGCGCGTCGACGGGAGAGTACGCCGACCGCTGCGGGCCCCTCATCGCCGAATGGCTCGAGCGGCGCGGATTCGCTCCCGTCACGCCGCAGGTGGTTCCCGACGGGTCACCGGTCGGTGAGGCGCTGCGCAAAGCGGTCGCCGCCGACGTCGACGTCATCCTCACCTCGGGCGGCACCGGCATCTCACCGACCGACAGCACCCCGGACCAGACCGTGGCAGTGCTGGACTACCTGATTCCCGGCCTGGCCGATGCCATCCGCCGCTCCGGGCTTCCCGGCGTGCCGACGTCGGTGCTGTCGCGGGGTGTGTGCGGGGTCGTCGGGCGGACCCTCGTCGTCAACCTGCCGGGTTCGCCCGGCGGGGTCCGGGACGGGCTCGCGGTGCTCGCCGACGTGCTCGACCACGCGCTGGACCAGATCGCCGGCGAAGACCACCGGCGATGACGCTGGTCGTGGGGGCCGACATCACCGACCGGCCGATCTTTCTGTCCGAGCTCGAAGACCTGGTCCGCCACCGGTCGGCCGGTGCCGTCGTCGGCTTCGTCGGCATGATCCGCGACCACGACGGCGGGCGTCGCGTGGTGCGGCTGGAATACTCGTCCCACCCGTCGGCCGCACAGGTCATGACCGATGTCGTCACCGAGATCGCGGAGCAGTCCCGCGGGCTGCGCGCCATCGCGGCCAGTCACCGCATCGGCGCGCTGCACATCGGAGACGCGGCACTGGTTGCCGCGGTGGCCGCCGACCACCGGCAAGCGGCATTCGCCGCATGCGCCCTGCTGGTCGACACCATCAAGGAGCGGCTACCGGTGTGGAAGCACCAGTTCTTCGACGACGGCACCGAAGAATGGGTGGGCTCGGCCTGACGGCGCGGACGCCGGACGACTCGCGTGGACCTCAGATGACGGCGGACGGCCGCGCCAGGGCGTCCAGCGCGTCGTTTCCGTGGATGTCCAGTCCGCGGATGGCTTCCCACAGCTGCTTGGTGTAGCCGACGTCGAAGGCCTGCTGCGGTGCCACCGGTGCGTCGTTGTCGTCGCCGGGGGGCGGCAGGTCTTCGGGGGGCGCGGGCG
>NZ_VMQU01000048.1 GCF_007714205.1 Mycobacterium helveticum
CCGCCAGACCCGGCCACCTGGAACCCCCGCCCCGGCCGTCGGCCCCGACCCGGTAGGCCGCCAGCCGGCGCGCACAGGTCAGCGCCTCCACGGGGCCGAGCCGGTCGGGGCACGCCAGGGTCTCTACGTCGCCGCCCTGCGCGATCGTCACCGGTGCGCCGTCGCGGCCGCCGCCGACCGCGACGGTGATCACGCCGGGTATCGCGCCGGCGTCGTCGTCGACGTCGGCGATCACCACCGCCTGCCCCGCGCCCAGGGCCGCCAGCGCCGGCAGCGCCGCCGCAACGCTCGGGTACACCATGCGGGCGGGGCCCAGGGCATCGGCTTCGGTGGGATGTCTGTTGTGGGGCAACCATTTCAGCCAATCCCAGTGGACCCGCGCGCGGTCGCCGACCGCGCCGACGACCGACAGCTCATCCGGGGGATGCAGCACCGCCAGCTGACAGACCATGGCGCGCATCAGCCCCCGCACCGCCGCCGGATCGCCCTGCAGGGTCAGGGTCGCCCCGGGTCGCAGACCGATCGCGATCGGCACGTCGGCGACCGCCGCGTGGGTGTCGACGAACCGCCGCATCGCCGTGGCGGTCACCGGGTCGGTGGCCCCGCGGGACGGTGCCGCGGGGGCCACCAGGCGGGCGGCGAGTGGCCGGCCGCCGACGCCGACCCGGACCAGACAGAAGTCGGCGTCGGCGGCGTGGCGCTCCCACATCCGCGGGCCGCCGATCAACGTCCACAGCGTGTCCGGGTCAGGATGACTCCAACGCTCGCAGGCACGTTGTGCGGCAGCAGTTTCGGCGACGACCCGGCGCAGGCCGCTGAGGTGTTCGAGATACCCGGCCCGGTCGCCGTCGATATCGCCGCCGCGCCCCCGCCCGGCGATCACCGTCACCAGCGCCGAGACCAGCATCATCGCCGGCAATGCCATAAACGCCGGGTTGCGGCCCGCGCCCGTCCCCGGCAGCGACGACACCGCCATGGCTCCCGCGGCCGCCACCGACGTGACGAGCGGGAGCAGCCGCAGCAGCGGACCCGGCGCCGCGGGAGCCGGCAGGCCGGGCGGGGCATCGACGACGATGTCCGCCGCCGAAACCGCCGGCGGCCGAAGTCGCGCCGGGGGCGCAAAGTCATCAGTCACCGCGATCCTCCCACTGTCGCCGACGGTAGGCAGCCGCAGAAGGGGCGGCAAGTCACCTGTGGACACCCGGACACCGGGTCACCCGAAACCGGTTAACGTGCCGGTGATTCGAGCGAAGGGGTCGCCGTTGCCTGAATCCGACGAATTGTGCCGGGTATGCGTTCACGCCGGTGCCGCCGCGGCGGACCTGGTGCTGCCCGCCGGCGTGCCCGTGGCGGCCCTGATCCCCTCGATCGTCGACATCCTGCACGGCCCCGCCGGCGCCGCGGAGGCGACGCGCTATCTGCTGTCACCGCCGGGACGGCCCGCTCTGCCCGGGCCGACCACACTGGCGCAGAACGGCATCCGCGACGGCGCCGTTCTCGTGCTCAACCGGTCCGCACCGCCCGCGCCGACGCCGCTCCACGACGACCTCGCCGAGGCGGTCTCGGCGGCGCTCGGCCCGACGGAGGGGCCCGACGGCCGTCATGCGACCCGCACCGCGGGTGCGGTCGCGGCGACCTGCCTGGCCGGCATCGGCGCGGTTGCGCTGCTGCGGAACGCGTTCAGCGACAGCGCGCCCGCCGGTCACGCCGGTACCGCCGCCGTGGCGGCCGCGGCCGGCGTCGTGGCCGTGTTGTCCGCGGTATTCGCGCGACGGGTGTATCGGGACCCCACCGCCGGGCTCGCGCTGGGCGTGATCGGCACGGCGTTCGCCGCGGCGGCCGGCTTCCTGGCCGTTCCCGGCCGCCCGGGCGTGCCGGGCGTGTTGTTGGCCGCAACGGCCGCCGCGGTCGCGTCGGTGCTGTCGATGCGCGCATCGGCCCGGGGCGCCGTCGCGTTCACCGCGATGGCGGGCCTGGCGATGGTCGTGGCCGCCGCCGCGTTCGTGGGTGTGCTCACCGCGGCCCCGCCGGCCGCGATCGGTGCGGTGACCGCGCTGGCGTCCCTGGGCCTGCTCGAATGCTCGGGGCGGGTGTCCGTCGTGCTGGCGGGCTTGTCGCCGCGCCTCGATGCCGTCACACCCGACGGGGACCGGGTGGCCGCCGCGGCGGTCCGCGCCGACCGCTGGTTGACCGGCCTCATCGGCGCGTTCGCCTCCTCGGCCGCCGTCGGTGCCGCGGTCACCGCGCTTGCCGGCGGACCACGCCTGGCCCGCTTGGTCTTTGCCGCCGTCACCGGCGCGTTGCTGCTGGCGAGGGCCCACACGGTTGGCGGCAGGAGGGCGCTGCCCCTGGCCGGTGCCGGATTCATTACTATCGCAACGGTTTTCGCTACCGCGGCGATCAGCGCGCCGGAGCGGGGTCCGTGGATCGCCGCGGTGGCGGCGCTGCTGGCCGCCGCCGCGTTGGTCCTGGGCCTCGCCGCCCCGGACCTGTCGCTGCCGCCGCCACTGCGCCGCGGCGCCGGACTGTTGGAATGGTGCGCGCTGCTTGCCATGGCACCGCTGGCGTGCTGGATTTGCGGCGTCTACGGCGCCGTTCGCGGAATTCGCCTCCCGTGACGGCCGCCCGCGTCGGAAAGCTGCTCGCGGCGTCGGCGCTGGCGGCGCTGTGCCAGTTCGGAACGCCGGGTGCCCAGGCGGTTTCACCGCCGCAGGTCGACGACAGGTGGCTGCCGGCGCCGGCCCGGCCGGCCCCGCCACGGCCGACCGTGCAGCGCGACGTGTGCGCGGCGCTCACGACCGGTCCCGCCCCGGACACCGACCCCCTCGCCGACCTCGACCTGCCCAGGGTGTGGCAGCTCACCCGCGGGGCCGGGCAACGCGTCGCGGTGATCGACACCGGCGTCTCCGCGCACCCCCGGCTGCCCACCGTGGTGCCCGGAGGCGACTACGTGTCCACCGGCGACGGCGCCGCGGACTGCGATGCCCACGGCACCCTGGTGGCCGCAATGATCTCCGCCGCAACGGATTCCGCGGGCACGGGCGGGGTCGCGCCCGACGCCACGGTGATCAGCATCCGCCAGTCCAGTACGAAGTTCGCCCCGGCGGCGGACCGGTCCCGCACCGGCGTCGGTGACGTCGACACGCTGGCCGAAGCCGTGCGCACGGCGGCCGATCTCGGTGCATCGGTGATCAACATCTCCTCGGTCGCCTGCGTTGCGGCCTCCTCGACCCTCGACGACCGGGCGCTGGGCGCCGCGCTGGCCTACGCCGTCGACGTCAAGAACGTCGTCGTCGTGGCCGCGGCGGGCAACACCGGCGGCGGAGCGCAATGCCCCGCTCAACGTCCGGATGCCACCTGGGACGACATCACGGTCGCGGTCAGTCCCGCCTGGTACGACGACTACGTGCTGACAGTCGGTTCGGTGAACGCCGAAGGCGTGCCCTCGCCGTTCACCCTGGCCGGTCCCTGGGTGGACGTCGCGGCGACCGGAGAGCGGGTGCACCCGCTCGGGTGCGAAGTGTCGGGCACCAGCTTCGCCGCACCGGTCGTCAGCGGGGTGGCGGCACTGATCCGGGCCCGCTTCCCCGCGCTGACCGCGCGGCAGGTGATGCGGCGCATCGAGTCGACCGCGCATCACCCGCCCGCCGGCCGCGATCCGCTCGTCGGCCACGGGACGATCGATGCCCTGGCCGCCGTCAGCACCGACCCCGGCGCGCCCGACGACGCGGCCAGACCGGCACCGTCGCCGATGCCGGCACCCGCCCACGCGCCGTCACCGAACCGGGATGCGCGCGGCACCGCGCTGGGCGGCGCGGCGATCTGCCTCATCGCGCTGGCCGCCGCCCTGGCCGCCCAGGCCGCCCGCACCAGGGCCCGCACCGGGCCCGCCGGGCCCGACGACGGCGTCGCGGGCCACTGATGCGTTGGTTCGGCTGAGTTCGGGTCCCGACGGCAGCGCCGCCAGCATCGGCCACGGCGCCGGAACCGGCGCCGCGAGACCGAGGTCGTGCGCGGCGTCATCGTCGTGGACGGCGAAGCGCACCCCGGTGTCGGTGACGAGGTAGCGGTCGGCCGCCCGGCCGCCCCGCACGTAGGCGCTGCGGCCGGGCGGCAGATAGACCGCGTCCAGCGCGGGACCGCGCCCGTCGGCCTGCGCCAGCGTCACCGGCGCCTGCCCGGGCGGCAGCGGGAGGCGATCCCCCGTCACGATCCCGACGTGTCCCGCCGCGGGTTCCTGGACGACGCACACGGCGCCGCCGGCGTCGGCCGGATCGGGGGCCCGGTCGGGAAATCCCCCCACCGGCAGCGTGGTCACGATCGGAGCGGCGCGGATCACGTCGGGCGCCACCGTGCGGACGTCGGCCGTACCGTGCGAGTCGCCGAGACGCAGCAGATCCGCGGCCACCCGGCCGATGCGCTGCGCCCCGGCGGGCAACACCACGTAATATTCGTCACCGTCCCCGCGTGTGATGCGTAGCACACCGCCGACCGGAAAGCCCGGGACCCCCGCCGACTCACGACCGGCTCCGGCGATCCGCGGTGCCGTGATCGGCGGCGCCTCCGGGACGGCGTTGAGCAACCACGCGGACACGGCCCGCGGCGCGCGCCCCTCCAGCCGGAGCGCCCGCACGACGGCGGCGTCGGACAGCTCCACCACGGCCCGGCGGCCGTCGTAGAGCAGGTAGGCGGGCAGGCCCGGGCCGGCGGTGGCCAGCACGGCCCGCCCGCCGGGCAGGTGCCGGCCGGCCCAGGCGTCGACCCGCCCGACGACGACCGTCGTGCCCTCACCGCCGGGCCCTCGGCCGTCGCAGACCGCCCACACCGACTCCTCCGCGGGCAAAGCCGCTCCGATGAGCGTCGGCGCGCCCGGAATGCCCAGCAGCGGGCCGCGTTTGGTGCGACGCAGATCCGACTCGGACACCAGGCGCGGGCCGGTGTCCGCCCCGGCGATCAGCCGTGCCGACACCACGTTGAGCACGGGATGCCAGGTCTCGCCCACGCGGACGTACAGCGCGCCGGATTCCCGGGCGATCACGATCCGCGCCCGGTCGAGGTCGGGCTGCGGCCGCAGCACGGCCAACACGGCGCAGCCGGCCACGGCGACCGCCGCGAGGACCCAGCCGAGGGTCAGCGGCGCCGCCCGCGCCGGGACGGACCGGCCGCCGTGCAGGGCACGCTCGACACGGCGCAGCAAAAACCGGTAGCCGCTGACCCGCAGCGCCGTCGTCGACCGGCCCGACACCCAGCCCCCGCCCTTCTCCACATCTCCCCACGATCCGTCCGCATCCGTCGGGCCTCACGGTAGCCCGCGTGGCGGTGCCCGCGCGCAGTCCATCCACAGCCGCCGGGGTGTCGTCTGGCCTGGTTACGGCTAAAATTATCGAATGTTTCTGCACCGCACACGTGGCCCTCGGGCGGGCGGCGCGCGGTCGGGGGGTCGCTGGGCCGGACTGGGCGCCGCCGCGCTGGCCGGCGCCGCGGGGCTGGTGGTCGCCCCCGTCGCCTCGGCCGACAGCTGCCCCGACGCGCAGGTCATCTTCGCCCGCGGAACCAACGAGCCGCCCGGCATCGGGCGGGTCGGCGAAGCCTTCGTCGACTCGCTGCGCCAGCAGACCGGCGGCCTGGACATCGGGACGTACGCGGTGAACTACAACGCCAGCAAGCTGCAGATCCACACCGGGGACGGCGCCAACGACGTGATCTCGCACGTCAAGTCGATGGCGTCGTCCTGCCCCGCCACCAAGCTGGTGCTGGGCGGCTACTCGCAGGGCGCCGACGTCATCGACATCGTGAGCGGGGCCCCCATCGGCGGCATCAACTGGGGCAGCTCGCTTCCCCCCGAGTACGCCAAAAACATCGCCGCGGTCGCCGTCTTCGGCGACGTGGCCGACCGGTCCGGCCGTTCGCTGGCGGCCCAGAGTCCGCTGTTCGGTTCCAAGGTGATCGACCTGTGCAACCCGATCGACCCGATCTGCCATGCCGGCCCCGGCAACGAGTGGACCGGGCATACCGAGGGCTATGTCCCGGTGTACACGACGCAGGCGGCCGCTTTCGTGGCGTCCAGGCTGCTGGCCGGGACCGGCCGGCAGGTCCCCGGGTTCGGGCCGCAGGTGCCCGGCTTTGCCCCGCAGGCACCCGGCGGCTCCCCGCAGGCGCCCGGGCCGCAGGCCCCGGCCGGCCCGCTGCCGCCGGGGTCGGGCCCGTCGATACACGGCAACGTGCCCCCGTCGTCGCCGCCGTCGCCGCCGTCGCCGTCGCCGTCATCCCCGCCGTCGCCCGCGCCCGACCTGGTCTCCCTCGTCTACTGACGCGGCGTCGATAACGATTCCGGAACCGTCGGCGGTGGTCGGCTGAGCTGACCGGTCGCGTCGCTACCATCGGCCCATGCGGCTAAGCGCGGGTGCCCCGCTGCCCCAAGGCCGTTCGGGCGGCGGCTCCCGGCCTGCCCTGCCGCCGAAGTGGTCTTCGCGCGGGGCCGAGAGGAGCCGCCCGGTCCGGGCTACGTCGGCAACGCGTTCGTCGACGCCCTGCGACCCAAGCTGCCGAAGATGGCGATCGCGTCCTACGGGGTGGACTACCCCGCCGACATCAGCCCCGCCACGGGCGCCGACGACATGAGCGCGCACGTCCAATCCATGGCCCGGAGTTGTCCCAAGACGCGCATGGTGCTCGGCGGCTACTCGCTGGGTGCCGCGGCGGCCGACCTGGTGGTCGCGGTGACCAAACCGGCGTTCGGCTTCACCAATCCCCTGCCACCGGCCATGGACGACCACATCGCGGCCGTCGCGTTGTTCGGCAACGGCACCCGGCGGATTCTCGGGCCCCTGCGCAATTTCAGCCCCGCGTTCGCCGGCAAGCTGTGAACCCCGGTGCGCGCCGGCTCAGCCGCGTGTACGCAGGTCGCGGGTGACCGAATTCCGCGCGGCCAGTTGGTCGTCGGGGGGATAGTCCACGCCGATCAGCGTCAACCCGTGCGCCGGCGCGGCCGCGAAATCGCTGGACCGGCCGGTGGCCGAGAGCAGTTCGCGGCACCAGGAGGCCGGGCGGCGGTGTTCGCCGACGGCCAGCAGCGCACCGACCAGGGACCGCACCATCGACCAGCAGAACGCGTCCGCGGTGACGTGCGCGGTGATCACGTCGCCCTCGCGCGACCACTCGAGCCGCTGCAGGTCCCGGATGGTGGTGGCGTTGTCGCGGTGCCGGCAGAATCCCGCGAAGTCGTGCAGTCCCAGCAGGTCTCGTGACGCGACGGTCATCGCCTCGAGGTCCAGCGGACGTGGCCAGGCGGTGACATAGCGGGCCTGCTGCGGCTCCACCCCGTAGGGCGCCGTCGACAACCGGTAGCGGTAGTGCCGGCGCAGCGCCGAGAACCGGGCGTCGAAACCCGAAGGTGCGCGCGCGATCCCGAGCACGCGGACATCGGCGGGCAGGAACCGGCCGAGCCGTCGCAGCAACGGCAGGAACTCCGGCTCGCCGGCCCGCGGCGAGCGCGACTCGGCGTTCGGGAGCGCGACGACGGGCAGGTCGGCGTGGGCCACCTGCCCGCTTGCGTGAACCCCGGCGTCGGTGCGGCCGGCGGCCCGCAGCCGCACCGGCGCGCGGAAAACGGTCGTCAGCGCCTCGTCGAGGACGCCGGCGACGGTGCGTTGCCCGGCCTGCGCCGCCCAGCCCGCGAATTCGGTTCCGTCATAGGCGATGTCGAGCCGCAGCCGGACCTCGTTGCTAACTGTCGGCGGCCTCATCGGACTCGTCGGCGGCTGCCTCCTCGGCCGGCGGCGCTTCGGCGGCCGCCTCGGGCGCGGACGCCGAAACGTCCTCGGCCGTCGGGCCGACGGCCTCCTCCGGCTCGACCGCCGCCGGCGGCGCAGGCGCGGCCGCCACGGGCGCCTCCTGGCCCTTCGAGGCCTTCACCCGCCGCGCCCGGTCGGCTTCGGACGTCACCGTCTTCTCCCGCACCAGTTCGATCACGGCCATCGGCGCGTTGTCGCCCTTGCGCGCCTCGACCTTGATGATGCGGGTGTACCCGCCGTTGCGGTCGGCGAAGAACGGCCCGATCTCCTCGAACAGGGCGTGCACGACGTCCTTGTCGCGGATCTTCTTCAGAACCTCTCGACGGTTGTGCAGCGTGCCCTTTTTGGCGTGCGTGATCAGCTTCTCCGCGTAGGGCCGCAGCGCACGCGCCTTCGGCTCGGTCGTCTTGATCCGGCCGTGCTCGAACAGCGACGTGGCCAGGTTGGCCAGGAGGGCCTTCTGGTGCGACGACGACCCGCCGAGGCGCGGACCCTTGGTGGGCTTGGGCATTGCTGACGCTCCTGTCTAGGTTTCCAAAGCTGTTAGAGCTGTTCGGTTTCGGCGTAGTCCTGGTCGTCGTAGGCGGCCTCGCTGGACCAGGTGCCGGTGGCGACGTCGTAACCCGCGACCTCCGACGGGTCGAAGCTCGCCGGGCTGTCCTTGAGCGACAGACCCAGCTGGTGCAGCTTGACCTTGACCTCGTCGATGGACTTCTGACCGAAGTTGCGGATGTCGAGCAGGTCCGACTCGGTGCGGCTCACCAGCTCGCCGACCGTGTGCACACCCTCGCGCTTGAGGCAGTTGTAGGACCGCACGGTCAGGTCCAGGTCGTCGATGGGCAGCGCGAACGACGCGATGTGGTCGGCCTCGGCGGGCGACGGCCCGATCTCGATGCCCTCGGCTTCGACGTTGAGTTCCCTTGCCAGGCCGAACAATTCGACCAGCGTCTTACCCGCCGACGCCAGCGCGTCGCGGGGACTGATCGAGCTCTTGGTCTCCACGTCGAGGATCAGCTTGTCGAAGTCGGTGCGCTGCTCGACGCGGGTGGCGTCCACCTTGTAGGTCACCTTGAGCACCGGCGAGTAGATGGAATCCACCGGGATCCGGCCGATCTCGGCGCCGGAGGCGCGGTTTTGCACCGCCGGGACATAGCCGCGACCACGCTCGACGACGAGCTCGACCTCGAGCTTGCCCTTGTCGTTGAGCGTCGCGATGTGCATCTCGGGGTTGTGCACGGTGACACCTGCGGGCGGCACGATGTCGCCCGCGGTGACCTCACCCGGGCCCTGCTTGCGCAGGTACATCGTGACCGGCTCGTCCTCCTCCGAGGACACGACCAGGCTCTTGAGGTTCAGGATGATCTCGGTGACATCTTCCTTGACGCCGGGCACAGTGGTGAACTCGTGCAGCACACCGTCGATGCGAATGCTGGTGACGGCCGCCCCGGGAATCGACGACAGCAGCGTACGACGCAGCGAATTGCCCAGGGTGTACCCGAATCCCGGCTCCAGCGGTTCGATGACGAACTGGGACCGGTCGTCGGCGACGACTTCCTCGGACAGGGTGGGTCGCTGGGAGATCAGCATGGTGTTCTTCTTCTCCTTCTCGGCACCCGCTATTTGATGCCGCTCAGGTGGTCCGTCGCCGCGGTCACGGCTCCGGGGTGCCCGCACCCGTGGTGCGGGAGGCTCTTACTTGGAGTAGTACTCGACGATCAGCTGCTCGGTCAGCGGCACCTCGATCTGCGCCCGCTCCGGCAACTGGTGGATCAGGATCCGCTGGCGCTCCCCCACCACCTGCAGCCAGCTCGGGATCGGGCGGTCGCCCGCGGTCTCCCGCGCGATCTGGAACGGCACCGTGTTCAGCGAGGTGTTCCGCACATCGATGATGTCGTACTGCGAGACCCGGTAGCTGGGGACGTCGACGTGCACGCCGTTGACGCTGAAGTGGCCGTGCGTGACCAGCTGGCGGGCCATCCGCCGGGTGCGGGCCAGCCCGGCGCGGTAGACGACGTTGTCGAGCCGGCTCTCCAGGATGCGCAGCAGCTCCTCGCCGGTTTTGCCGGGCTGCCGCACGGCCTCCTCGTAGTAGCGACGGAACTGCTTTTCCATCACGCCGTAGGTGAAGCGGGCCTTCTGCTTCTCCTGCAGCTGCATCAGGTATTCGCTTTCCTTGATCCGCGCGCGGCCGTGCTGGCCGGGCGGGTAGGGACGCTTCTCGAACGCCTGGTCGCCGCCGACGAGGTCGGTGCGCAGCCGGCGCGATTTGCGGGTCATGGGGCCGGTGTAACGAGCCATCTGCTTTTCTCTCCTAAACCCGACGGCGCTTGGGCGGACGGCAGCCGTTGTGCGGCTGGGGGGTGACGTCGGCGATCGCGCCGACCTCCAGACCGGCGGCCTGCAGCGACCGGATCGCCGTCTCCCGGCCCGAACCCGGGCCCTTGACGAAAACGTCGACCTTGCGCACGCCGTGCTCCTGAGCCTTGCGCGCGGCGTTCTCGGCGGCCAGCTGGGCGGCGAACGGGGTCGACTTCCGGGAACCCTTGAAGCCGACGTGGCCCGACGACGCCCAGGCGATGACGTTGCCCTGCGGGTCGGTGATCGTCACGATCGTGTTGTTGAAGGTGCTCTTGATGTGAGCGGCGCCGTGCGGGATGTTCTTCTTTTCCCGCCGGCGGGTCTTCTGTCCCTTCTTGGCGGAGCTTGCCTGCGCTTTCTTTGCTGGTGGCATGCGGTTCTACCTGGCCTTCTTCTTGCCTGCGATGGTGCGCTTGGGGCCCTTGCGGGTCCGCGCGTTGGTCTTCGTCCGCTGGCCGCGCACCGGCAGCCCGCGGCGGTGCCGCAGGCCCTGGTAGCAGCCGATCTCGATTTTGCGGCGGATGTCGGCCTGCACCTCGCGGCGCAGGTCGCCCTCCACCTTCAGGTTGGCTTCGATGTAGTCACGCAGGTGGGTCACCTGGTCGTCGGTCAGGTCCCGCGTGCGCAGGTCCTTGTCGATGCCGGTGGCCGCCAGAATCTCGTTCGAGCGGGTCCGTCCGACGCCGTAGATGTAGGTCAGGGCGATCTCCATGCGCTTGTCACGCGGCAGATCGACGCCGACTAGTCGAGCCATAGGTGGCGTTTCCTCTTTGTGTAGGCGGAGGTCTGGTCCCAGCCCGTTCCCGCCCCCGAAAGTTCGGGGTGGGGCCCGGCCTCCGTCCGGGCGTGGATGAGCTGCTCATCTCTCAAGATGCCGGCGGCTCACTGGTGCTGGGAGGTCTGCATTCAGTTGTGATCGCGGTCGGCTACTAGCCTTGCCGCTGCTTGTGGCGGGGATCGGGGCAGATCACCATGACCCGCCCATGCCGGCGGATCACCCTGCACTTGTCACAGATGGGCTTTACGCTCGGGTTCACCTTCACGGCTGGTCGATCCTGTTCTGTCGTCGCTGGGGTTCGGGCTTGCTCACTTGTACCGGTACACGATGCGGCCCCGGGACAGGTCGTAGGGAGACAACTCCACCACCACCCGGTCCTCGGGCAGGATGCGGATGTAGTGCTGCCGCATCTTGCCGCTGATGTGGGCGAGCACCTTGTGGCCGTTCTCCAGCTCAATGCGGAACATCGCATTGGGCAGGGGCTCGACCACGCGGCCCTCGACCTCTATGGCACCGTCCTTCTTGGCCATAACTTCTCAGAAATCCTCGTCTTTATCGTCTTCAGGTGTCGTTCTCGGTCCGCCCGCGTCGGCGCAGCGTCACCCGGTCTTCAAACGTGAGCCGGTGACAGGAAAGTCCTAGGACAGAGCACGCAGAAAGCCGGCGCGAATGTCGCACCGTTGGTCCACGATACCCGCAGATCGGGCCGGAGCCAAAATTCGCGGGCCATACCAGCGGGGATGACCAGCCCGTCCGGTCGGGTTGCCGGGAGGTCGCCGGTCTGGGGCAGGAACCGGCCCGGAACGTCGTCGTCGACACGCATCGGGGAGACCTGCGCGGGGAATCGGTGCCCGGCGACACCCGGTTCGTCGTGCTGCTGCCGCTCGGGGTGCCGCCCGCCCTCGACCCGGCCGCGCCGGAATAGCGTCACCGCACCCCGGGTTTCAGCCACCATGACCGATGCAACGAGCAAGCCCGGCTCAGCCCGGTCGTTAGGCCGGTTCGGATCGTTCGGCCGCGGCGTGACGCCCCGGCAGGCCAAGGACATCGAAGCCCTGGGATACGGGGCCGTCTGGGTCGGCGGTTCCCCGCCCGCCGAGCTGGCCTGGGTGGAGCCGATCCTGGCAGCCACCACCACGCTGCGGGTGGCCACCGGCATCGTCAACATCTGGACGGCGGCCGCCGGACCGGTCGCCGAATCGTTCCACCGCATCGAGTCGGCCTACCCCGGCCGCTTCCTGCTGGGGATCGGCGTGGGCCACCCCGAGGCGCACACGGAATACCGCAAGCCCTACGACGCGCTGGTCGACTACCTGGACTCACTCGACGAGCACGGCGTCCCCGCCGACCGCCGCGTGGTGGCGGCCCTGGGCCCGCGGGTGCTGACGCTGTCGGCGCAGCGCAGCGCCGGCGCACATCCCTACCTGACCACCCCGGAGCACACCGCGCGGGCCCGCGAGCTGATCGGCGCCTCGGGCTTTCCGGAGGCGTTCCTGGCGCCCGAACACAAGGTGGTGCTGACCACCGACCCCGAGAAGGCCCGCGCGGTCGGGCGCAAGGCGCTCGACGTCTATTTCAACCTGGCCAACTACCGCAACAACTGGAAGCGGATGGGTTTCTCCGACGAGGACATCGCCCGCCCGGGCAGCGACCGCCTCGTCGACGCCCTGGTGGCCTACGGCACGCCGGAGCAGATCGCGGGGCGGCTCACAGCGCACCTCGACGCCGGTGCCGACCACGTGCCCGTGCAGGTCCTGACCAAAGATGAAAACCTGGTCTCGGCGCTGGCCGAATTGGCCGGGCCGCTCGGACTGCAGTCGTGAACCAGAGAGGATCCCGATGACCGGGGCGGTAGCACTGAAACCCGAGCTGGGCTCCTTCGGCGTGTGGCTGCCCACCCGGTCGATCACCCCCGGGCTGGCGGCCGGCATCGAATCGCTCGGCTACGGCGCCGCCTGGATCGGCGGATCGCCGGACGCGGACCTGTCCTGGGTCGAGCCGGCCCTGGCGCAGACCACCTCGCTGCAGCTGGCCACCGGCATCGTCAACATCTGGTCGGCGCCCGCGCCCGAGGTCGCCGCGTCCTTCCAGCGCATCGAGGGCGCGTACCCGGGGCGGTTCCTGCTGGGCGTCGGGGTGGGTCACCCCGAGCACACCCGGGAGTACGTGAAGCCCTACGACGCGCTGGTGGGTTACCTCGACGCACTCGACGCGGCCGTCGTGCCGACCAGCCGCCGGGTCCTGGCGGCGCTCGGGCCGCGGGTGCTGCGGCTGGCGGCCGAGCGCAGCGCCGGCGCCCACCCGTACCTGACGAGCCCCGAGCACACGGCCAAGGCCCGCGAACTGGTCGGCAATGCGGTGTTCCTGGCCCCGGAGCACAAGGTGGTGCTGACCACCGACGCCGGGGAGGCGCGCGACGTGGGCCGTCGCTTCGTCGAGCACTACCTGGGCCTGAGCAACTATGTGAACAACTGGCTGCGGTCGGGGTTCACCGAGACCGACGTGCGCAAGCCCGGCAGCGACAGGCTGATCGACGCGGTGGTGGCCTACGGCACGCCGGACGCCGTCGCGCACCGCCTGGGCGAACACCTCGAGGCCGGCGCCGATCACGTGGCGATCCAGGTGCTGGGGGGCTGGGACGAAGAGACCCTGCTGCCCGCACTGACCGAATTGGCCGGACCGCTGGGGCTGACTCCCCCCGGCTGAGCCGTCCGCTCGGCTAGGGTCTTAGGCCATGCGGCTACTGGTCACCGGCGGCGCCGGCTTCATCGGCGCCAACTTCGTGCACAGCACCGTGCGCGAACACCCCGAAGATTCCGTGACGGTGCTCGACGCCCTGACCTACGCCGGCCGGCGCGAGTCGCTGGCCGGCGTCGAGGACTCGATCAGGTTCGTCGAAGGCGACGTCAGCGACGCCGAGCTCGTCGACCGGTTGGTCGCCGAGTCCGACGCGGTGGTGCATTTCGCCGCCGAGACCCACGTCGACAACTCACTGGAAGACCCGGGCACGTCGCTGCAGAGCAACGTGGCCGGAACCTACGTCATCCTCGAGGCGGTGCGGCGGCACGGAGTGCGACTGCACCACATCTCCACCGACGAGGTCTACGGCGACCTGAAGCTCGGCGACCCGCAGCGGTTCACCGAGTCCACCCCGTACAACCCGTCGAGCCCCTACTCCGCGACCAAGGCCGCCAGCGACCTGCTGGTCCGGGCCTGGGTGCGGTCCTACGGGGTGCGCGCGACGATCTCCAACTGCTCCAACAACTACGGGCCGTATCAGCACGTGGAGAAATTCATCCCGCGCCAGATCACCAACGTGCTGACCGGGCGCCGCCCGAAGCTGTACGGCGCGGGCGCCAACGTCCGGGACTGGATCCACGTCGAGGACCACAACAGCGCGGTGCGGCGGATCCTGGACAAGGGCGACAACGGCCGCACCTACCTGATTGCCGCCGAGGGCGAGCGCGACAACCTCACGGTGATGCGCACGATCCTGCAAATGATGGGACGCGACCCCGACGACTTCGACCACGTCACCGACCGCGCGGGCCACGACCTGCGGTACGCCATCGACCCATCGTCGTTGTACAACGAATTGGGTTGGGCGCCAAAGCATGCCAACTTCGAAGCGGGCCTGCGAGCCACCATCGACTGGTATCGCGACAACGAATCGTGGTGGCGGCCGCTCAAGGACGGCGCCGAAGCCCGCTACGAGGAGCGTGGTCAATGAAGGTTCGCGAACTCGACATCCCCGGCGCGTGGGAGATCACCCCGAGCATCCACGGCGACTCCCGCGGGCTGTTCTTCGAATGGCTCAAAGACCGCGACTTCACCGGCTTCGCCGGTCACCGCCTGGACGTCCGGCAGGCCAACTGCTCGGTCTCGTCGGCCGGCGTGCTGCGCGGCCTGCACTTCGCCCAGGTGCCACCGAGCCAGGCCAAATACGTGACGTGCGTGCGGGGCTCGGTGTTCGACGTCGTCGTCGACGTCCGGCTGGGCTCACCGACGTTCGGGAAATGGGATTCGGTCCTGCTCGACGACTCCGATCGCCGCACCATCTATATCTCCGAGGGCCTGGCGCACGGTTTCCTTGCCCTGCAAGACAATTCAACGGTGATGTACCTGTGCTCCTCCGAGTACAACCCGCAGCGCGAGCACACCATCTGCGCGACCGACCCGGTGCTGGCGGTCGACTGGCCGCTGGTCGACGGGGCCGCCCCCAGCCTGTCCGACCGCGATGCGGCGGCACCGGGTTTCGACGAGGTGCGGGCGTCCGGGGTCCTGCCCACCTGGGCGGAGACCCGGGCCTTCCTCGACGGCATGCGCGGCGGATAACCGCGCCCGGCGCCGACCGGCACAACCGTGAAAACCGGCTGTTTCCGTTAATTTCGCCGACGGCACGATTTACGATGCGTTCATCGCCGATTGCGGGGGGCGAGGGCTCGATGGCTCGATGGCAATGGCAATGGCAATGGCAATGGCGCGGGAGGTGCCAAATGTCGTTAGTGATGGCGGTGCCGGAGTTCATGGCCGACGCGGCGAACGATCTGGCGCGACTGGGCTCCACGCTCGATGCGGCCCACGCGGCGGCCCTCGCACCCACGACGGGAATCCTGTCGGCCGCCGCCGACGAGGTGTCGACGATGACCGCGGAGCTGTTTTCCGCGCACGCGGCCGGATTCCAGGCGCTGAGCGCCCGCGCCGCGGCGTTCCTCGACCAGCACGTGCAGGCCCTGCATGCGGCCGCGACCAGCTATGCCGACACCGAGGCGGCGAGCGTTGCGCAGCTGCTGCTGAACCTGGTCAACGCGCCCACCGACACGTTGCTGGGGCGGCCGCTGATCGGCAACGGCGCCAACGGCTACACCAACGCCCAGGGGGTGGGGACGGGCGGCCAGGCCGGCGGAATCCTCTACGGCAACGGCGGAAACGGCGGGAACAGCACCGCGCTCGGGGCGACCGGGGGTGCCGGCGGGTCCGCCGGGCTGTGGGGCAACGGCGGAAACGGCGGCACGGGCGGGCCCAACGCGGCCGGCGGCGCCGGCGGGGCCCCCGGCCTGCTGGGCGGCACGGCAGGGGCCACTGGCGCGGCCGGCACCGATTCCGGCAACTCGGTGCCGCTGTCGTATTCGGGAGAGCGCCTGGTGACCAGCCTCTCGGTCGGCAGCAACGGACCCACCGACTCGGTGATCGTCGACACCGGATCCACCGGCCTGATACTGCCACCCCAGGATGTCAATACCGCCAGCCTCACCCACACCGGGCAGACGGGCACCGCGACCTACGGCGACGGCGGGAGCTCCCTGACCGAGACCTACCGGATTTACGACGGCACGGTGAATTTCGGCAACGGTATTTCCACCTCCTCGAACACCCCCATCGCCGTCGTCCAGACAATGACCGAGAACGGCGTCTCCTATCCGGCCTCGGAGGCCCCCGCCATCTTGGGGATCGGGGTCAATGACGGTGGGCCGATGGTGGGCGCCAGCCCGGTGCAATACCTGACCGGCAACCTCAGCCAGGGCGTGCTGCTCGACGAACCCGCCGGGACCATGACGTTCGGGCCGGGCACGGCGTCGTCCTCCACCCCGTACACGACCGGGGCGCCGGTGAGCACACTGAGAGTCAGTATCGACGGCGGGACCGCGGTGTCGACGTCCTACGCGTTCATCGATTCCGGCGGCTTGTACGGCGACATGCCGACCAATCTCCACGCCCCCAGCAGCGGCGGCTACGTCGATCCGGGAACGACCGTCACCGTCGAGAACAGCAGCGGCACTGTGCTGTACACGACAACCGTGGGTTCGGATCAAATGTCCGTCGTGTCGAGCGCGGCCGGCGGCGACTTCAACAGCGGGATCGCGCCGTTCCTGGAGGACCCGATCTACCTCTCGTACAGCCCCGGCGGCACGGGAACAATGTACTTCGACACCTGAGCCACCGGGCTCGCCGGCCGGGCGCCCGTCCGTGGCGGATGAGAAGCTCTTGTGGTGGACGAGACCCCGGTGTTCGAATTCGCCGACGTCGTCGTGGAGCGGGACGGGGTGCGGGCGCTGGACGGGTTCACCGCCGCGGTCCCCGGGCGAGGGGTGACGGCGATATTCGGGCCGTCCGGTTCGGGCAAGTCGACCATGCTGCGCCTGTGCAACCGGCTGGAGCTGCCGACCGGCGGCCGAGTCTCTTTCCGCGGCAACGACGTCGCCGAGATCGACCCGTTGGTACTGCGGCGCCGGGTGGGCATGTGCTTCCAGCGTCCGACGCCGTTCCCCGGCACCGTGGCCGACAACCTGCGGGTCGCCGACCCGGACGCCTCCGACACGCGGATGCGCGACACGCTGGAGCGCGTCGCCCTGATCGGCTCGTGGCTCGATCGCGACGCGGCCGCGTTGTCGGGCGGGGAGGCACAGCGGATGTGCCTGGCCCGCACGCTGATGGCCCGGCCGCAGGTGTTGTTGCTCGACGAACCCACCTCCGCGGTGGACGCCGAAGCGGCCGGCGTGATCGAGCGTGCGGTGCGCGAGCTGGCCGACGACGACGGCATCCCGGCCGTCTGGGTGACCCACGACCGGGCGCAGGCCGCGCGGGCCGCCGATCGGGTGCTGCGGATCGAGCGGGGCCGCTGCCTGGGCGTCGGGCCCGCCGCCCCGGGTAACGGGCCGCGATGAACGGGCCGCGATGAACGGGCAGGTCGGCTGGGTCGGGCTGGTTACGTCGCTGTCGCTGGTCGCCGTGGCGGCGGCGGTGTCGCTGTGGCAGCGGCTGGGCCTGGAGCGCCAGGTGCTGTGGGCGGCGGCGCGCGCCCTGGTCCAGTTGCTGCTGGTGGGCGGCGCCCTGACGTTGCTGTTCGAGCCGGGCCGTTCGCTGTGGTGGTCGTGGGCGTGGATCGCGGGCATGGTCGCCTACGCCGGGGACGTCGCGCGCCGCCGGGCACCGGAGGTACCCCGGCTGGCGCCGCTGGCGATCGTCTCGTTCACCGCGGCGGCGGCGATCACGCTGGGGGTCATCTTCGGGCTGCGGGTGTTCCCCCTGCAGGCGCGGACCGTGGTCCCGATCGCCGGGATGATGATCGGCAACTCGATGACGGCCATGGTGCTGGTGGCCCGGCGCCTGGTCGACGAGTTGCGCGACAAACGCGACGAGGTGGAGGCCAGGCTGGCCCTGGGGCAGCCGTCCCGGCAGGCCGCCACGCCGTACCTGCGCGTCGCGTTGCGGTCGGCGATCAGCCCGCAGATCGAAACCACGAAGGCCACCGGCCTGGTGTTCCTGCCGGGCGCCATGACCGGGCTGATCCTGGCCGGCGTGCCCCCGGTGCAGGCCGTGCTCGTGCAGGCGGTGGTGATGTTCCTCATCCTGGGATCGGTCGCGGCGACCACCGTCGTGGTCGCCCTGGGCCTGGTGCGTCTGGTGTTCACCCGCGACCATCGGCTGCTGCCGCTGGGCCGCCGGTCCGGCGCTGCTGCCCCCGGCGGCGGCCGGACCCGGTAACGGGCCCCGGACCGCTCGCCTTGCCACGGGCGCCATCAGTTACTAGGATATGCAAGTATCCGCTCGAGCGACGCCAACCACACCCAAGGGCCCCCCATGACCACAACCATCCCGCACTTCATCGACGGCAAGCGCACAGCGGGGCAGTCCACCCGCACCGCCGACGTCTTCGACCCCAGCACCGGACAGGTGCAGGCCCGGGTCGCGATGGCGGGCAAGGCCGACGTCGACGCCGCCGTGGCGTCGGCCGTCGAAGCCCAAAAGGTTTGGGCGGCATGGAATCCGCAGCGCCGCGCCCGCGTGATGATGAAGTTCGTCGAGCTGGTCAACGACCACATGGACGAGCTCGCCGAGCTGCTGTCGCTCGAGCACGGCAAGACCGTGCCCGACGCGCGCGGTGACATCCAGCGCGGCATCGAGGTGATCGAGTTCGCCATCGGGATACCCCACCTGCTCAAGGGCGAGTACAGCGAGGGCGCCGGCCCCGGCATCGACGTCTATTCGCTGCGCCAGCCCCTGGGCGTCGTCGCGGGCATCACGCCGTTCAACTTCCCGGCGATGATCCCGCTGTGGAAGGCCGGCCCGGCGCTCGCCTGCGGAAATGCGTTCGTGCTCAAGCCCAGCGAGCGCGACCCGTCGGTCCCGCTGCGCCTGGCCGAGCTGTTCGGAGAAGCCGGCCTGCCGCCGGGGGTGTTCCAGGTGGTGCACGGCGACAAGGAGGCGGTCGACGCCATCCTGGCGCACCCCGACATCCAGGCCGTAGGTTTCGTCGGCAGCTCCGACATCGCCCAGTACATCTACTCCACCGCCGCGGCCACCGGAAAGCGGTCGCAATGCTTCGGCGGCGCCAAGAACCACATGATCGTGATGCCCGACGCGGACCTCGACCAGGCCGTCAACGCGCTGATCGGCGCCGGGTACGGCAGCGCCGGCGAACGCTGCATGGCGATCAGCGTCGCCGTGCCCGTCGGCGAGCAGACCGCGCAACGGTTGCGCGCCCGCCTCGTCGAGCGGATCACCAACCTGCGCGTCGGCCACGGCCTGGACCCCAAGGCCGACTACGGGCCACTGGTCACCGAGGCCGCGCTGGCCCGCGTGCGCGACTACATCGCCCAGGGCGTGGCCGCCGGCGCGGAGATCGTCATCGACGGCCGCGAGCGGGCCAGCGACGACCTGACCTTCGGGGACGCCAACCTCGAGGGCGGCTTCTTCATCGGGCCGACGCTGTTCGACCACGTCACCCCCGACATGTCGATCTACACCGACGAGATCTTCGGACCCGTGCTGTGCATGGTCCGGGCCAAGACCTACGAAGAGGCGCTGGCACTTCCGTCGGCGCACGAGTACGGCAACGGCGTGGCGATCTTCACCCGCGACGGCGACACCGCCCGCGACTTCGTCTCCCGCGTGCAGGTGGGCATGGTGGGCGTCAACGTGCCGATCCCGGTGCCGGTGGCCTACCACACGTTCGGCGGCTGGAAGCGCTCCGGCTTCGGCGACCTCAACCAGCACGGCCCCGCGTCGATTCAGTTCTACACCAAGGTCAAGACCGTCACGTCGCGGTGGCCGTCCGGCATCAAAGACGGTGCCGAATTCGTCATCCCGACCATGCACTAGGGCCCCGAGTCCATGGAACTCTTCGCGCTCGACGACGACGAACGGGTGATCACCGAGACGGCCGCCGCGTTCGCCGCCAAACGCCTCGCCCCGTACGCCCTCGAATGGGATGCCGCCCAGCACTTCCCGGTCGATGTGCTGCGCGAGGCCGCCGAACTCGGCATGGCGGCCATCTACTGCCGCGACGACGTGGGCGGCAGCGGGCTGCGCCGCCTCGACGGGGTCCGCATCTTCGAGCAGCTGGCGGTCGCGGACCCGACGACCGCCGCGTTCCTGTCCATCCACAACATGTGCGCGTGGATGATCGACTGTTACGGCACCCCGGAACAGCGCAAGGTCTGGGTACCGCGGCTGGCGTCGATGGACGTCATCGCCAGCTACTGCCTGACCGAGCCGGGCGCCGGCGCGGACGCCGGCGCGCTGAGCACCCGCGCCGTCAAGCAGGGCCCGGAAAAAAGTGCAGATTATGTGCTCGACGGCGTCAAGCAGTTCATCTCCGGTGCGGGCGCCTCCGACGTCTACGTGGTGATGGCCCGCACGGGCGGCCCAGAAAATCCGGGCCCGCGCGGCATCTCCACCTTCATCGTCGAAAAGGGCGCTGCGGGGCTGAGTTTCGGTGCGCCGGAGGAGAAGATGGGCTGGCACGCCCAACCCACCGCGCAGGTGATCCTGGACGGGGTGCGGGTGCCCGCCGACGCGATGCTCGGCGGCGCCGACGGCGAGGGCGCCGGCTTTTCCATCGCGATGAACGGCCTCAACGGCGGCCGCCTCAATATCGCGGCGTGCTCGCTCGGCGGCGCCCAGGCCGCCTTCGACAAGGCGGGCGGCTACGTGCGCGAACGCCACGCGTTCGGCTCCGCCCTGATCGACGAGCCGACCATCCGCTTCACCCTGGCCGACATGGCCACCGCGCTGCAGACGTCGCGACTGTTGTTGTGGCGGGCCGCGACCGCCCTGGACGCCGACGACGCCGACAAGGTGGAGCTGTGCGCGATGGCCAAGCGTTACGTCACCGACTCGTGCTTCGAGGTCGCCGACAAGGCCCTGCAGCTGCACGGCGGCTACGGCTACCTGCGCGAGTACGGTCTGGAGAAGATCGTGCGCGACCTGCGCGTGCACCGGATCCTGGAAGGCACCAACGAGATCATGCGCGTGGTCATCGGCCGGGCCGAGGCCGCGCGGTTCCGGGCCACCGCGTAGAAAGGCGCCATGACCATCGTTTCCACCGTCGCGTTTTTGGGGCTGGGCCACATGGGCGGGCCGATGTCGGCGAACCTCGTTGCCGCCGGCCACGCCGTGCGCGGTTTCGACCCGGTGCCCGCGGCGGCGACGGCGGCGGCCTCGAACGGCGTCACGGTGTTCGACGACGCGACCGACGCGGTCGCCGGGGCCGACGTCGTCATCACGATGCTGCCCAACGGCGAGGTGGTCAAGCGCTGCTACGCCGAGGTGCTGCCGGCCGCTCGGGCCGGTGCGCTGTTCATCGACAGCTCCACCATCTCGGTCGACGACGCGCGGCAGGTGCACGCGCTCGCGCAGTCGCGCGGGATCGCCCAGTTGGACGCGCCGGTCTCCGGCGGGGTGAAGGGCGCCGCGGCGGGAACCCTGGCGTTCATGGTGGGCGGCGACGAGTCGGCGCTGCAGCGGGCGCGCCCGGTGCTGGAACCGATGGCGGGCAAGATCATTCACTGCGGCGCGGCCGGCGCGGGGCAGGCCGCCAAGGTGTGCAACAACATGGTGCTGGCCGTGCAGCAGATCGCGATCGGCGAGGCGTTCGTGCTGGCCGAGAGGCTCGGGCTGTCGGCGCAGTCGCTGTTCGACGTCATCACCGGCGCGACCGGCAACTGCTGGGCGGTGCACACCAACTGCCCGGTGGCGGGCCCCGTCCCGACATCGCCGGCCAACAACGGCTTCAAGCCCGGCTTTGCGACCGCACTGATGAACAAGGACCTGCACCTGGCGATGGACGCGGTGGCCTCGACCGGCTCGTCGGCACCGCTGGGCAGTCACGCCGCCGAGATCTACGCCGAGTTCATCGCGTCCGACGCCTCCCACGCCGACCAGGACTTCAGCGCCGTCATCGAGATGCTGCGCTCGAGCTGACCCAGGTTGCGCGCAACGTCGGAGAGAATTCACTCCGGCGGCCTATGTTGGGCCCATCAAGGAGTCCTCGATGATCGAATTGCTGCCGGACATGCCGGAGGGAGTGACCGGCATCCGGGTGTCCGGCCGGTTGCGCGGCGACGAACTGCGCGAGATCAAGCCCGCCATGGAGGAGCTGTTCACAACCGGTGGAATAAGGATCGTGGAAGTCATCGCGTCCGATTACGAGGGTTTCGGGCCCGGCGGGTTGGTCGAGGATCTCAAGATGGGATTCGGCACCGTCCTGCCGCATCATTCGGCCTTCAAGCGAATCGCCGTCGTGTCGGACAAGGAATGGGTCGCCCACACCCTGCATGCGCTGGCGTGGATGGTGCCCGGCGAGCTGGCCGTGTTCGGGCTCGACGACCTCGAGCGTGCCAAGGCATGGGCCGCCGGCCAGCTCGAGCAGCCGACCTGATGGTGGCGACCCGCCGCGGTCAAAAGTCGCCGGCGTTGCGCCGCAACGTGTCCACCGCCGACACCAAGGCCAGCGATTCGGTGTCGGACATTCCGATATCGGCGAACACCTGCTCGTTGAGGGTGACCGTGGCGTCCTCCACCGTCGAGCGGCCCAGCTCGGTGATCTGCACCAGCGTCGTGCGCCCGTCGGTGGGGTGCGGCACCCGCCGCACCAACCCGTCAGATTCCAGCCGGCGGATCGCGTGGGTCACGCTGGTGACGTGCACCTGCAGGCGGTCGGACGCCTTGGTGATCGGCAGCGCCCCGGCGCGGCTGAACGCCAGCAGCCGCAGCAGCTCGTACCGCGAGAAGCTCAGGTCGTAGGGACGCAACGCGTTCTCGACCCGGGCCAGCAGGATCTGGTGCGCGCGCATCACCGAGGTCACCGCGACCATGCCCGGCGCCACCTCGCCCCAGCCGGCACGCTCCCAGTTGTCCCGCGCCGCGGCGATAGGGTCCCGTTTGGGCGGTCTCGAGGCGGTCACGCCCCCTTTCTTACCGCGTCTACAGCGAACGCTGCAGCAGAACCTGCCCGTTGTCGGCGGAAACCACCTGCACGGCGGCGATCTGGTCGGCCGGTGTCGAGATGCTGCCGGCCGGCGTCGCGGTCTGCCCGGGGACGGCCACCCAGGTCGCCAGCCGGGTCTGGCGGCCGTCGCGGCCCACCACCACCATCGCCAGCGTGTCGTGGTGCGCGGTGAGCGGGGCCAGGCACACGCAGTCCAGGTTGATCGACGTCCCCCAGTGCCGGCCGCTGACCCGCACCGTCGAGGTGAGCAGGGTGGTGCCGACCTGCGCCATCGGCTGCGACGACGCACTCACCTGCGGCGCGGGCGCCGACGCGTGACCGTGCACGCCGACGAGCACGCCGACCCCCAGCACCACGGCCGCGGCCGACGCGGCCGCCCAGGTGGCCACGCGCGCGCGGCGGCGCCGGAAGCGCACCGCCGCCATCAGCGACGGTGACATCTCCGGGGCCGCCGGGAGCGGGCCCGAGTCGCCGAGCCCGGCCACCTCCTCGCGGTCCAGCCGCGATAGCAGGGCCGGCAAGCCGCTCAGGTCGGCGACGGCGTCCCGGCACGACCGGCAGCCGGCCATGTGCGCCTCGAATTCGCGGCGTTCGGCGGCGCACAGCGATCCCAGTACGTAGGCGGCATCCCACATCGCGTAGCGGTCACCGGGCGGGCCGATGTCCCCTGGCTGAGCGTTCATCTCATCACTCTCCTTGCTCATCATGCCTTAGGTTCGTCATGCCTTAGGTTCGTCATGCCTTAGCGGGTGACCCCGAGCTCCTGCAGCGTCAGCCGCAGCGCGCGCACCGCGTAGTGCAGGCGCGACTTCACTGTTCCCTCGGCGATCTGCAGGTCCGCGGCGATCTGCGCCGTGGTCCAGCCGCGGTAGTACGACCTTTCGATCACGGCCCGATGCTCGACCGACAGCTGGGCCACCGCGTCGGCGATCAACAGCCGGTCCAGCGCCGCGTTCACCTCGTCGGGCGTCGACTGCTCGGGAGCTCCGACCTCGTCGGTCGAGCCGACCACGTTGCGGAACCGGGCGCTGCGCCGGTCGTCGATGATCATGTTGCGGGCGACGGTGAACATCCACGCCCGCGCCGAGCGGTCGGCGTCGCTGATGATCTCCGGATGCTGCCACGCCCGCAGCAGCGTTTCCTGGACGACGTCCTCGGCGTGGCTCGCGTCCCCGGTCAGCCGCAGCGCGTAGCGCCACAGCACCGCGGCGTGTTCGTCGTAGATCGCCTTCATCAGCGCGGCCTCGGCAGCCGCCGACGGCGCCCCGCTGCCAGCAACCCGGGCCACTCGATCACCTCCGCCTAGTGAAACGAGCCGCCGGAGCGGTTGGTTCAGGCGGGCCTCAAGCAGGCCCTCAAGCAGGCCCTCAAGCAGGCAAAGTCAGGATCCGCGGCCCGTCGTCGGTGGCGGCGACCGTATGCTCCCAGTGCGCCGCGCGGGAGCCGTCGGACGTGGTCACCGTCCACCCGTCGTCGAGCACCACCGTCTTGCCCGTCCCGAGCGTCAGCATCGGTTCGATGGCCAGCACCGAACCGGGCGCCAGCACCGGGCCCCGCCCGGGGGCGCCCTCGTTGGGCAGGAACGGATCCATGTGCATCTGCCGGCCGATGCCGTGGCCCCCGTAGCCTTCCACGATGCCGAACGGGCGCCCGTAGCGACCCTCGGCCGCGCGGGTGCCCATCTCGATCGCGTGGGCGACATCGGTCAGCCGCTTGCCGACGACCATCGCCGCGATCCCGGCCTCCAGCGATTCCCGGGTCGCCGCCGAGAGCGCCTCGTCGGCGGGCCGCAGCGAGCCCACGCCGAAGGTGATCGCGGCGTCCCCGTGCCAGCCGGCCAGCACCGCCCCGCAGTCGATGGACACCAGGTCGCCGGGGGCCAGCACTTCGGCGGCCGACGGGATCCCGTGGACGACCCGCTCGTTGACCGATGCGCAGATCGACGCCGGGTAGCCGTGGTATCCCAGGAACGACGGCGTCGCCCCGGCGTCGCGGATCACCGAATCGGCGATCTCGTCGAGGCTCAGCGTCGACGTCCCGGGGACCGCCGCGGCACGGACGGCCTGCAGGGCGGCGGCGACGACGGCGCCGGCCGCCGCCATCGCGTCCAGTTCGGCGGCGCTGCGCTGGGGTACGACGCGGCGTGCGCGCAGTCGGGCCAGCGGTGTCATGGTCGGTCGTCCGGGATCGCTATGTGCCGAGGGCTTGCAGCGCGCGGGCGAACACCTCGTCCATCGAGCCGACGGCGTCGACGGTCTTCAGCTCGTCGCTGTAGTACTCGAGCAGCGGCGCGGTTTCCTCGCGGTAGACCTTCATCCGGTTGAGGATGACCTCGTCGGTGTCGTCGGCACGGCCGCGCGCCTTGAGCCGCTGCAGCAATTCGTCCTGAGACACCCGGAACTCCAGCACCGCGTCGATGTCGGTGCCGTGGCGTTCGAGCATCTCGTGCAGCGCCTTGGCCTGCTCGAGCGAGCGCGGGTATCCGTCCAGGATGAACCCGGCCGCGGCGTCCGGCTCGTTCAGCCGGTTGTCGACGAGCTGGTTGGTCAACTCGGCGGGCACCAGGTCGCCGGCGTCCAGGTACCGCTTGGCCTCCAGGCCGAGTTCGGTGCCCTCGCCGATGTTGCGCCGGAACAGGTCGCCGGTCGAGATCTGCGGGATTCCCAGCTTCTGAGCGAGCTTCTCGGCCTGCGTGCCCTTGCCCGCCCCCGGCGGCCCCAGCAAAACGAGTCTCACTTGAGGAACCCTTCGTAGTTGCGCTGCATGAGCTGACTCTCGATTTGTTTGACCGTATCCAACCCGACGCCGATCATGATCAGAACGGCCGTACCGCCGAACGGCAGGTTCTGCACCGCCCCGCCGTTGCCGATCTGCAGGAACAGGTTGGGCAGCACGGCGATCGCGCCCAGGTAGATCGAGCCCGGCAGCGTGATCCTGCTCAGCACGTAGCGCAGGTAGTCGGCGGTGGGCTTGCCCGGCCGGATGCCGGGGATGAAGCCGCCGAACTTCTTCATCTCGTCGGCGCGCTCGTCGGGGTTGAAGGTGATCGACACGTAGAAGTACGTGAAGAAGATGATCAGCCCGAAGTAGATGGCGATGTAGACGGGGTCGCTCGGGTCGGACAGGTAGGTGCTGACGAACTTGTCCCACCAGCTGTTGCCCGTGCCGCCGCTGCCGCTGCGGATGAGCTGGGTGACCAGGTGCGGGATGTAGATCAGCGACGACGCGAAGATGACCGGGATGACGCCGGCCTGGTTGACCTTGAGCGGCAGGTAGGTCGAGGTGCCGCCGTACATGCGCCGGCCCACCATGCGCTTGGCGTACTGCACCGGGATCCGGCGCTGGCCCTGCTCGACGAACACCACGCCCACGATGATGGCCAGGGCGGCGACCAGCACGGCGGTGAAGATGACACCGCCGCGGCTGTCCAGGATGGTCTTGCCCTCGGACGGGATGCGCGCGGCGATGCCCACGAAGATCAACAGCGACATGCCGTTGCCGATCCCGCGTTCGGTGATCAGTTCGCCCATCCACATCACCAGCGCCGCCCCGCCCGTCATCACCAGCACGATGACGACCAGCGTGAAGATGCCCTGGTCGGCGATGATGTCCAGCGAGCAGCCCTGCAGCAGCCCGCCGTTGGCCGCCAGCGCCACGATGCTGGTGGCCTGCAGGACGGCCAGCGCGACCGCCAGGTAGCGGGTGTACTGGGTCATCTTGGCCTGCCCGGACTGGCCTTCCTTGCGCAATTCCTCGAAGCGCGGGATCACCACGGTGAGCAACTGCACGATGATGCTGGCCGTGATGTAGGGCATCACGCCCACCGCGAACACCGTGAGCTTGAGCAGCGCCCCGCCGGAGAACAGGTTGATCAGCGAGTAGATCTGCCCGGCCTCGCCGCCGGTGGCCTCTTTGATGCACTGCTGCACGTTGGGGTAGTTGACACCGGGAGACGGCAGCGCGGCACCGAACCGGTAGAGCAGAAGGATGCTGAGGGTGAAGAGAATCTTCCGTCTCAGGTCGACTGTCCGCAGCGACGAGATGAAAGCCGAAAGCACTCTATCCTCCTGCGCAGCCGAGGGTCATCCTGGTCACGCGCCCAACACCCGCAGGCCAGGACGTACGGCCGACCTTATCTACAGCGCGTCAAATCGTGTACGAGACTAACAGCTGATCTGCGGAGTTTCGTCAGCGGGCCGTCGTGCCTGCGGCGAAGCGCAACGTCCGGACAATTCTTTATACTTGCTAAGTATCGGCAGCCGGCGTCCCGGGGCATGAGCGCCGGGAAGAATGGAGCACCATGACGCGCAGTGATCAAGACAGCTGGGACCTGGCCTCGAGCGTCGGCGCCACCGCCACGATGGTCGCGGCGGCCCGCGCCCTGGCCAGCGAAGCGACCAACCCGATCATCGACGACCCGTTCGCGGCGCCGTTGGTGCGGGCGGTCGGGCTCGACTTCTTCCGCCGCCTGGTCGACGGCGAGGTGGTCCCCGAGGGCAGCGAGGACGGCGAGCGGGACTTGCAGCTGGAAACCGATTCGATCGCGGTGCGCACCCGTTTCTTCGACGACTTCTTCCTCAACGCGGCACGCGACGGCATCCGTCAAGCGGTGATCCTGGCCGCCGGTCTCGACGCGCGCGCCTACCGGCTCAGTTGGCCGCCCGGCAGTGTGGTGTACGAGGTCGATCAGCCCCAGGTCGTCGACTTCAAGAGCACCGCGATGTCGAAGTTGGGCGCCACCCCGACCGCGGACCGGCGAACCGTCAGCATCGACCTGCGGGAAGACTGGCCGGACGCATCGCGGCGCAGCGGTTTTGACGCTGGTCAACCAACTTCTTGGAGCGCCGAGGGCTTGCTGATGTACCTTCCGCCCGAAGCCCAGGACCGGCTGTTCGACAGCATCACCGGGCTCAGCGCCCCCGGAAGCAGGCTGGCCACCGAATTCCACGGAGATGCGGGCCGGACCATGAGCGAACGCGCGCGGCAGTTCAACGAGCGGTGGGCCAAAGTCGGCTGCGACATCGACTTGTCGGGACTGTTTTTCGACGGCGAGCGCAGCGACGTCGTCGACTACCTGACCGGTGCGGGCTGGCAGGTCAGCACCCGGCCCCGGCGCGAGCTCTTCGCCGATTACGGCCTCGTCTACCCCGACGACGAGGAATCCCAGCTCCGCAACATCGTCGCCGTCACCGCGACGCTGCGCTGAGCCGCGGGGCCGGTGGCGATCGGCGCCCTCGGGGGGTCCCGATCGTCGTTGCGGCGTGGTGAGCGATCACGACATCGACACGACCGGAATCAACGACTCACGGCCTACGTGGTCTCGGCGGGTTTGGCGGCCGGCGCGCGGACGACCATCGGCACGGCGGGGAAGCACCACGCCATCTCCGAGCGGGACTTGCGCAGCGCCGCCGTGCCATAGCCCTTCTTGCGGTGCTCGGGGTGGATCCAGATCCGCACGTTGACCTCGCCGCGCACCAACTCGCCGAACACCATGCCGATCTTCTCCCCCGACTCCTCGGCCACGAACCAGGCGGCCTCCTCGTCGTCGACCCGCCGCAGCGCCGCGTTGATCTCGTCGTCGAGGTTGCCGGCCGGTCCACCGGAGCCGTCTCCGGCACCCATCTCACCGGTCCGCAGGGCGAAGAGGTCCCGGTCCGTCTGCGGCGAGAACGGCCGCAGTTCGAGGTTCTCCCCCGAACTGGCCGGCCGCTCCTTGACGGTGAAGCTCAGCTGCTTGTTGAGGTCGTCGAGTTCGGCGAGGATCTTCCTGCGCGACTCGATGGTGAGCTGGTCGAACGACATGCCCATCACCGCTTCGGCGGCGGCGCGCGACGTGTCCAGCAACGCAGCGACCGACCCGACCGCGGTCGCCTTGTTCTCGGACTCCACCACGACGTCGGCTATCTCGTGCCGGCGTTCAAGAGCTTTCAACAGGGCATCTGCGATCTCTCGGCGGGCGGCTTTGCGGTCCTGGTCGGTCATAGCACCAGACTAGATTGCACCAGACCAGGACGCCGCCGGAGGTAGCGCCTCGGATCTCCGGCTTCCCAGCTCGAGGAACCGGTGGTAGCGATCCTCGACCGCCCCCGCCCACGCGCGCCGGGGCGCCACGACGCGCCCGGTGCGTGCCCAGCGCGCGGCATCGGCGATCGACGTCTCCAGGCCGGCCGCCATGCGGGCCAGGAACGCCGCCCCCAGCGCCGCTCCCTCGGCGACTTCGGAGACCTGCACTTCACGGCCGGTCGCGTCGGCCACGGCCTGCATCCACGGCTCGACCCGGGTGCCGCCACCCGCGGCCACGAGTCGCGCGACCGGCACCCCGCTCAGCTCGATGAGCTGACGCACGACGAAGCCCGACGCCTCGTAGGCGGCCCTGCGCAGCGCCGCCGCGTCGTGGGTCAGGTCGAGCGCGTCGAGCACCGCCCGGCGGTCCGGATCGTGGAACGGCGTGCGCTCCCCCCGGAGGTAGGGCGACCACACCGGGACCCGGCGCGGGTCGGTGGCGGCCGGGTCCCCGGGCCCCAGCACGCGATCCACCCAGCCCAGGAACAGTCCGCCGGCATTGCTGGCCCCGCCGATCTGGCTCCTGCCCGCGGCCGTGTGCGGGATGGTCCACAGGCCGGGCACCTGCCGGGCCTGCGCGACGGTCGTCCACACGATGAGCGTGGTGCCGCAGAGCACCAGCACGTCGCCGTCGCGGTCCGCGCCGGCGACGATCTGTTCGCACAGGGCGTCGACGGTGCCGGTCGCCAGCACCGCGCCGGCTTTCCGCAGCCGGCCGACCGCGGCCCCGATGGTTTCCACCCGCGGCATCTGCTCGACGGTCGCGCCGCGTTCGGCGCAGGCCGCCGCGTTCCAGCCGGTCCCGTCGAACAGCGGGAATGTCGTTGCAGCGGTGGCGAAGTCGACCACAGCCTCCCCGGCCAGCGCGTGATTGGCCACCGCCGGCGCCGGCCAGTATCCGGCCGCCCCGGGCGCCCGGGCCGCCGTCCAGCGCAGGAACTCGGCGGCCTCGCCCACCGCGGGCAGCGGTTGGTTCGCCGTCCCCGGGCCACGGCCCCTGGCGTCCCCGTACAGCAGTCCCGACGTGACGGGCACGCCGGTGGCGTCGACGGCCGTCAGCGACGGCACCATCGCCGAAACGGCGACCGCCCGTGCGTCACGGCAGCCGAGCCGGTCCAGCGCCGCCAGCGGACCTCGCCGCCACGCTTCGTCGGCATCGTGCTCGAGCCGGTCGGGGGCCGGCACCCGCAACCGGTGTCCGATGCGCACCCGCGCCGTCACGCGGCCATCGGCGTCGGCGGCGACCGCTTTGACCGAGGTGCTGCCGACGTCGATGCCGATTGTGACGCCTTCGCGTGACACGGGCGTCACCGTACGCCAGCATTGGCTCTCGTGACGCCCAAACCGCGCGCCCTGGTGACGGCGCCGCTGCGCGGGCCGGGGTTCGACAAACTCCGGCAGCTGGCCGACGTGACCTACGACCCGTGGATAGAGCAGCGGCCCCTGCGCATCTACAGTGCCGAGCAGCTGGCCGAACGGATCACCGCCGAGTCCGCCGATGTGCTTGTGGTGGAAGCCGACTCGGTGCGCGCACCGGTGTTCGGCCTCGGCTTGCGCGCGATCGCGTCCACCCGCGGTGACCCCAACAACGTCGACGTCCCCGCGGCCACCGCGGCCGGTGTCCCGGTGCTTTACACTCCGGGCCGCAACGCCGACGCGGTCGCCGAGATGACCGTGGCCCTGCTGCTGGCCGTCACCCGCCACCTGCTGCCCGCGGATGCGGACGTCCGGGGCGGCAACATCTTTCGCGACGGCGGCATTCCTTACCAGCGCTTCCGCGGCGCCGAGATCGCCGGACGCACCGCCGGGCTGGTGGGCCTGGGCGCGGTCGGCCGGGCGGTGCGCTGGCGGCTGTCCGGACTGGGCCTGCGGGTCATCGCCCACGACCCCTACAGCGACGAGGCCGAGCACGGTCTCGACGAGCTGCTGGCCGAGGCCGACGTGGTGTCCCTGCACGCGGCGGTCACCGACGAGACCGCCGGGATGATCGGCGCCGCGCAGTTCGCGGCCATGCGCGACGGCGTGGTGTTCCTCAACACCGCCCGCGCCCAGCTGCACGACACCGACGCGCTGGTGGCGGCGCTGCGCGACGGCAAGGTCGCCGCCGCCGGGCTGGACCACTTCGCCGGCGAGTGGCTGCCGACGGACCACCCGCTGGCGGGCATGCCCAACGTCGTGCTGACCCCGCACATCGGGGGCGCCACCCGGGACACCGAGGCGCGGCAGGCGCAGATGGTGGCCGACGACCTGGAAGCGCTGTTGTCCGGCGGCGCACCCGCACATATCGTCAACCCGGAGGTGCTGGGCTCGTGAGATCTGTCGACAACCCCGAAACCGCGGTCCTGGACGCGGCCAGGGACATGCTGCGGCGGGGCCTGGTCGAGGGGACCGCCGGCAACATCTCCGCCCGGCGCGCCGACGGCAGCATCGTCATCACGCCGTCGTCGGTGGACTACCGCGACATGCGGCTCGACGACCTGGTGCTCGTCAGCCCGAACGGCGCCGTGCTGCGGGCCGCCCAGGACCGGTTCCCGTCGTCGGAGATGCAGCTGCACCTGTCCTGCTACCGGGCGTTCGACGACATCGGCAGCGTCATCCACAGCCATCCGGTGTGGGCCACGATGTTCGCCGTCGCGCGCCAGCCGATTCCGGCCTGCGTCGACGAGTTCGCCGTGTACTGTGGCGGCGACGTCCGGTGCGCCGAGTACGCCGCCTCCGGCACGCCCGACGTCGGCCTCAACGCCGTCAGGGCGCTCGACGGGCGCGCGGCCGCCCTGATCGCCAACCACGGCCTGGTGGCCGTGGGCCCGCGGCCCGACAAGGCGCTGCACGTCACCGCCCTGGTCGAGCGTACGGCCCAGATCGTTTGGGGCGCAAGGGCTCTCGGCGGCCCCGTGCCCATCCCCGAGGACGTGAACGGCAACTTCGCCGCGGTCTACGGCTACCTGCGCACCAACGCGTGACGCACCGGTTCCGGCTCGGCAGCGCAGCTGTCGCGCGGGTGGTGGAGGTCCGATTCTCGTTGGACGCCAATTCTTTTCCCGACACACCTCTTCCTGATACACCTTTTCCTGATACACCTTTGCCCGATACACCTTTGCCCGATACACCTTTGCCCGATACACCGCCGCCGGGATGGCGGGACAACGCCGACCTGCTGGTGCCGGACTTCTTCGACCCCGGCGCCATCCCGATTTCGCGCCGCGTCGCGGGCCAGGCGCGCGAGGTCGACCGGTATCGCGCGAGGTTGCCGCGACCGGACGACGGCGTACAGTGGAAGAAGCTGTTAAATGGACTAATTATTAGTTGAGACGGACTAACCACTGAGGGGTACGACTATGACTTCCACCGGCTCCCGCTACGAGGGGGACACCTGGGACCTGGCATCCAGCGTCGGGGCGACGGCGACCATGGTCGCGGCCGCCCGCGCGATGGCCAGCCGCGCCGAGCGTCCGCTGATCGACGATCCGTTCGCCGAGCCGCTGGTGCGCGCCGTCGGCGTGGACCTGCTGTCCCGGCTGGCCGGCGGCGAACTGGACCCGGGCGAGTTGAACGACGTCCACGACGGCGCGACCGGCTCCGCGGGGGCCATGTCGCGCATGGCCGACAACATGGCCGTGCGCACCAAGTTCTTCGACGAGTTCTTCCTGGCGGCGACCGGGGCGGGCACCAGGCAGGCCGTGATTCTGGCCTCCGGGCTCGACGCGCGCGCCTACCGGCTGCCGTGGCCGGCCGAAACGGTCGTCTACGAGGTCGACCAGCCGCAGGTGATCGAGTTCAAGTCCCGCACGCTGGCCGGCCTGGGCGCCGTACCCACGGCCGACCGGCGCGTGGTGGCCGTGGACCTGCGCGACGACTGGCCCACCGCCCTGCGCACCGCCGGGTTCGACCCGGCGCGCCCCACCGCCTGGAGCGCCGAGGGCCTGCTGGGCTACCTGCCGCCGGAGGCCCAGGACCGCCTGCTGGACACCATCACCGAGCTCAGCGCGCCGGGCAGCCGGCTGGCCACCGAAAGCGCGCCCAGTCCCGGGCCCGGTGACGAGGACAAGATGAAAGAGCGCATGCAGGCCATCTCCGAGCGCTGGCGCGCGCACGGTTTCGACCTCGACATGGCGGGGCTGGTCTACTTCGGCGACCGCAACGAGGCGGCCCCCTACCTGGCCGACCGCGGCTGGCGGTTGGACAGCGTGCGCATCCGGGAGCTGTTCGTGGCCAACGGGCTGGCGCCCCTGCAGGACGACGACATGCGCATGGGCGAGATGCTCTACACCAGCGGCACCCTCGAGAAATAGGAGCGCAAGCCGATGACCGCGAATCCGGGACGAACCGAAGGCGACAGCTGGGATCTGGCGTCCAGCGTGGGCGCGACCGCCACCATGGTCGCGGCCTCCCGCGCGCTGGCCTCCCAGGGGCCCGACGCACTGCTCGACGATCCGCTGGCCGATCCCCTGGTGCGCGCGGTGGGGCTGGATCCGTTCATCCGGATCATCGACGGAGAGCTCGACTTCGACGACGACCCGCTGCTCAACCGCAGAGCGCGGATCGAGCAGATGACGGTCCGGACAAGGTTTTTCGACGACTTCTTCACCGGCGCCGCCCAGGACGGCGTCCGGCAGGCGGTGATTCTGGCCTCCGGACTCGACACCCGCGCCTACCGGCTGCGGTGGCCGGCGGGCATGGTGGTCTACGAGGTCGACCAGCCGCAGGTGATCGCGTTCAAGACGGACACCCTGGCCGGCCTGGGCGCCGCCCCGACCGCCGAGCGCCGCGCCATCGGTGTCGACCTGCGCGACGACTGGCCGGAGGCGCTGCGGCGCGGCGGTTTCGACGTCGGCCGGCCGGCCGCGTGGAGCGCGGAGGGGCTGCTGCCCTACCTGCCGCCGCAAGCCCAGGACCGGCTGTTCGACCACATCACCGCCCTCAGCGCGCCGGGCAGCCGGCTGGCCACCGAGCACGTGCCGGACCCCAACGCCTTCACCAACGAGCGGTTGCAGCGCATCACCGAACGATGGCAGCGCGCCGGTTTCGACCTCGACGCGGCCGACCTGTTCTATCAGGGCCAGCGCAGCGTGGTGGTCGACTACCTGAGCGGCCACGGGTGGCAGGTGGCGGCCCATGCGGTCAGGGACCTGTATGCGCAGCACGGTTTCGAGTTTCCCGAGGAGCTGACGGCTGCCTTCGGCGACCTGAACTACGTCGCAGCGACCCTGAAGTAGGGTCATCCCATGCCTCGCGCTCACGACGACAGCTGGGACCTGGCCTCGAGTGTGGGCGTGACCGCGACGATGGTCGCGGCCGGGCGCGCCATGGCGACCCGGGACCCGCGCGGCCTGATCAACGACCCGTTCGCCGAGCCGCTGGTGCGCGCCGTCGGGGTGGATTTCTTCACCATGATGTTGGACGGCGAACTCGACCCGGCGGCGTTCGAGAACGCGTCGCCGGTGCGCCTGCAGGCGATGATCGACGGAATGGCTTTGCGCACCAAGTATTTCGACGACTACTTCGTCGGAGCCACCGCGGCGGGGGTCCGTCAGGCGGTCATCCTCGCGTCCGGGCTGGACGCCCGCGCCTACCGGCTTCCGTGGCCGTCCGGCACGGTGGTCTACGAGATCGACCAGCCCGAGGTGATCGATTTCAAGTCGAACGCCCTGTCCGCCATCGGCGCCGAGCCCACCGCGGTTCGGCGCGCCGTCCCCATCGATCTGCGCGCCGACTGGCCCACCGCGCTCACCGCGGCGGGACTGGACACGGCGGCGCCGACGGCGTGGCTGGCCGAGGGGCTGTTGATCTACCTGCCGCCGGACGCCCAGGACCGGTTGTTCGACAACATCACCGGGCTCAGCGTGCCGGGCAGCACGATCGCCACCGAATTCGTGCCCGGCATCGTGGATTTCGACGCCGAGCGGGTGCGGGAGATGTCCGGTCCGTTCCGGGAGCACGGCGTCGACATCGACATGGCGTCGCTGGTCTACGCGGGCGAGCGCAACCACGTCGTGGACTACCTGCGGTCGAAGGGCTGGGACGTCGAGGGCGTGACCCGGACCGAACTTTTCCAGCGCCACGGGATGGACGTGCCTGCCCCGCAGAACGACGACCCGCTCGGCGAGATCATCTTCATCAGCGGCACCCGCACCGGCTAGAGGCGCGACTCCCCCAGCCACAGCGCACTCGCGCCGTTCAGCGTCCGCTCGAGGTTCTCCAGAATCCCGACGACCGCGCGGCCCGCCAGCGCACCCAGCGCGTCGGGCAACGACGCGGCGGCGGGCTGCGAGGACGCGCGCGGCCGCACCATGTCCAGCAGCGAATGGCCCGGATAGCCGACCAGGCGCACCTCGGTGTCCTCGTCGAACCCCGCCAGGATCTTGGCCCGGCGCACCGCGGCCCGCAGCCCGCCGAGTTCGTCGACCAGGCCGCGCTCGCGGGCGTCGGCGCCGGTCCAAATCCGGCCCCGGGCCACGGCGTCCACCGCCTCGGTGCTCAAGTTGCGCCCGGCGGCGGCGCGCTCGACGAAGTCGGCGTAGAACAGGTCCACCTCCGCCTCGCGATGGGCCTGCTGCTCCGGGGTGAACGGCGCGTCGGCCGACCAGGCGTCGGCGTTGGCGTTGGTGCGCACGGTGTCCGAACCGACACCCAGGCGCTGCTTGAGGTCACGGATCACCAGCTTGCCGCTGAGCACCCCGATCGAGCCGGTGATGGTGCCCGGATTGGCCACGATCGCGTCGGCCCCCATCGCCGCGTAGTAGCCGCCGGAGGCGGCGACCGCGCCCATCGACGCCACCACCGGCTTGCCGCGCTCGCGCGCCCTGATCACCTCGCGCCAGATGGTTTCCGACGCGCTGACCGAACCCCCGGGGCTGTCGATCCGCACGACGATCGCGGCCACCGCGTCGTCGGCGGCGGCCGCACGCAGCGCCGCGGCGATGGTGTCGCCGCCCACGGAGGAGTTGCCGAACGGCAGGAACTGCGGGCCCCCGCGCCCGTTGACGATCGGGCCGTCGAGGGTGACCACGGCAAGCGTCGGCTTGGGCTTGCGGCCCGGGACCGACGGCACGGGCGGGGCCAGCCGCGCCCGTGCCGCGCCCGCGTAGCGCGTCAGGTACAGCCGGGGTGGGTCGCTTTCGTCTGAAACATCTTCGACGCCAACCATTTCCGCTATCCGGGCGTAGGCCTGGTCGCGGAAGCCGATCCGGTCGACCAGGCCGGCGGACACGGCGTCGTCGCGCAGCAGCGGGGCCCGGTCGGCCAGCGCGTCCAGCCCGTCGGGGTCGATCTTGCGCGACCGGGCGACCTCCTGCCACACCTGGTCCTGCAGGCTTTCCAGCATCCGGGTGACGGCCTCGCGGTGGGTCTTGGTGAAGCCGCTCTCGGTGAACAGGTTCGGCGCCGACTTGTACTCGCCGCGGGCGACGAACTGCGCTTCGACACCGGCCTTGTGGAGCGCGTCGCGCAGGAACAGCGCGTTGGTCGCGAAGCCGATCAGCCCGACCGTTCCCGACGGTTGCATCCAGACCTCATGGAACGCCGAGGCCAGGTAGTACGACAGCGTGCCGGGATAGGTCTCGGCCCAGGCCAGCGACGGCTTGGCCGCGCCGAATGCCGCGATCGCCTCGCGCAGCTCCTGAACCGCCGCCACCGGGGCGGCCGCGAGCTGCACGCGGGCGATCATCCCGGCGACCCGGGGATCCCCGGCGGCGCGGTGAATCGCGGCCACCGTGTCGCGCAGCGCCATCGGACGCCCGCCCCCGGTGATGACGGCCAGCGGGTCGAAGCCCGTCGTCTCCGGCGGCACCGCGCGCAGGTCGAGCTCGAGCACGCAACCGTTGGGTACGCCGTGGTGGCGCGCGGTGTCGAGCCGGCCGGCCAGGGCACGGACGTCCTTCGCGAGATCGGGGACACCGGGAATCGAGGGCGGGAACGCGAACATATTCCGCCAGCGTACCGATCGCGCGCCGTACGGTGAGGCGGTGAGGTTCTCCATCGCCATCCCCCAATTCGACTACGACGGCTTCGACGCTCCCGGGCTGCGCTCGTACCTCGCGCGCGCCGAGGAGCTGGGGTTCGAGGCGGGCTGGGTGCTCGAGCAGATCGTCGGGGCGGCACCGCTGCTGGCACCGCTGGAGCTGCTGGCGTGGTGCGCGGCGAGCACGCAGCGGCTGCGGCTGGGCGTCGCCGTCCTGGTGACGTCCCTGCACGATCCGCTCCAGCTGGCCTCGGCCGCGACCGCCGTCGACCGGCTCAGCCACGGACGGCTCGACATCGGCGTGGGGACCGGGGGCGGCTCGCGCCGGTTCGCTGCGTTCGGGGTGGACAAGTCGACGTACATCTCCTACTTCACCGAGGGGCTGGAGCTGATGAAGGCGGCCTGGTCCGACGAGCCCCGGGTGACGTTCCACGGCCGGTTCCGCGACGTCGACGACCTGCCCATCGCGCCCAAGCCGGTGCAGCGGCCGCACCCGCCGATCTGGTTCGGCGGGCTCGCACCCACGGCCCTGGCCAGGGCGGTGCGCCACGGTGACGCGTTTCTGGGCGCCGGGTCGTCGAGCACCGAGGCGTTCGCCGGAGCCGTCGAGGTGGTGCGCCGCGAGCTGCACGAGCAGCAGCAGGACGCGGCGCGCTTCACCATCGGCAAACGGGTCTACCTGATGGTCGACGACGACGCGGCACGGGCCCGCGAGCGGGTGCTCGCCGGGTTGCGGCGCATCTACGGCAAGATGCCCGGCATCGATGCGGTGCCGGTGTCGGGAACGCCCGGCGACGTCACCCGCGGGCTGCGCGAGGTGATCGACGCCGGGGCCCAGACGCTGCTGCTCAACCCCGTGGGCACCGATGTCCCGGAGAACCGCGAGCAGATGGAACGCCTTGCCGCGGAGGTGATCCCGCAGCTCACCTAGTGGCGCGGGCACACCCCCAAAACCCCCCAAAAAACAAGGTTTTTGGGGGGTTTGGGGGGGGGGGCCGGGGGGGAACAAGGGGGGGGCGGCCCCCCCC
>NZ_VMQU01000049.1 GCF_007714205.1 Mycobacterium helveticum
AGCGGGGCCGTTCCCATCACCAGATCATCGTCAACACCAATGACGCCATCATCATCATCGAAAGTGCCGCTCAACAATAACCCAGAGGTCGCAGGTTCGAATCCTGTCCCCGCTACCAGGTGAAATGGCTCCCGGAGAGGTCTCCGGGGGCCATTTTCGTGGAGGTTGGGACACCGGTGAGTCGGCCGTCAGGGCGCCGATGTCAGGTCATCGCTTGTCCCGGCATCACGAAGCCGAGTTTGAGCAGAGCGGTGCGGAACTTCAGCTCCTGATCCAGCGGGACGGCGAGATGTTTGTCACCGATCGGGCGGCACAACGGTTGCAACCTACGGTCGCGGGCGATGAGCGCGGCGGTGGCAGGGTCGGCACATTCGATCAAGCGAACGTGGCCGAGGTCGACGAGTTGCCCGGCTCGACGGCCGACGTCCGCCATCAGGGTGCTCAGCGCGCTGACCAGTTCGTGCTCGGTGCGCTCGGTCAGGAACGCGGTGAATTCGGAAAGTTGGCGGCCCGAATCGATCGCCGAGAGCAGGCTGGTGGCCGAGACCGTCCAGACGCGGTCGGCGCTCTGTTGTGCGTAGGCGGTGAGCACGAGCCGGTCCGCGGCCGGGATGTCCCCGGTGGCGACGATGTCGAGGTTGGGCAGCACCTTCAGCGGCGCAGCGGCGGCAGCGTCGGAATCGACCGGCCGGTAAGTGTCGGTCAGGCCGAGCGCGTAAGCGCCGAGCTCATTGAGCCGGATTGACCGCAGGCCGTCATAGCGACTGAGGGCATCCAGGTCGTCGCTGCCCCAGTTGCCCCGGAAGTCCTCGCGGGCGCCGGCCGGATGGATGTAGTCGAGGTCGACCAGGCCCAGGGTGCCGGCGTACTCGAACAGGACGGCCATGGTGTAGCGGCCTTCCAGGATCGCCCAGTGGTGGTGGCCGGCGTAGCCGAGGCTGCCATACTGCGGATCGACGAGGTAGAGCTTCCATAGCGCCATCTCGTTGCGGGCGATGGTGGGGCTCATATTGCCGCGGCGCATGGAGCCGAACAGATCGTCCACGCCGATCCACTCGCCCGGTGGGCATCCGGTCAGCGCCTCGTCGACCATCTGACGGCGGGTCTTGGCCGCGGTGAGCACGTTGCGGCAGCGCTGGCCCTTGATGTTCTCGACCCGGCTGAACTCGTCGATCGGCGCGTGGGTGAGCCAACGTTGCCATAGCTGGCGAATGACTTCCGCTGGTGGTTTGCGCAGCGCCGCAATGCCTTTCGTGGTTGGTTGGAGCCGGTTTCCGTCGAGTTTGGCCAGTCCGCCGGCCTGGATGAGCAGCGGCCAGGCGAAGCTGGCGATGGGTTCGCCCGCGTAGAAGTCGCCGTCCGCAAGGTGCGTATCGACGGCACGGATGGTCGCTGCCGAGGGGCGGCCCGTCTTGGCGCTGCACTTCACCTCGCCGGCCGCGCACAGCTCGAGCACAGTGCGCAGGTTGGTCAGGGCTTCGGACTGGGTCAGCCGCACCCGGATCTCATCGTCGACATCGTGCAGGGGGTCCACGGTGTTCACGCTCTTTTCACCCAGCGGCGGTACGCCTCAATCCATTGCGCGCCGTCAGGGTGCGCAGTGGGCATGGGACGGTTCAGGATTGGGATGCGCTGTGTCGACGGGCCACGCGTGCAGACGGCCATGATCTGCTCGTCGTCGGCCAGGTCGATCCCGACCACGGTCACGTCCACGCCGAGGACCACAGTCTGAAACGGCGTGGCGAGTTGCTCGTCGAGCGTGGTGTAGAAACTCGTCACGCACTCGCTGTCGTTGTAGCAATCGACGGTCGCCTGCGCGATCAAGGCATCCAGCGTCGCGTAACTCGATCGAGCCACCCGCTCAGCCTCTCATCCTTGGGGCGGCCCCACGTTTATTGGCGGTGATCGTGTCCAGCGTTCGGCTCGGCCGTGATGATCGTTCGACGCCGCCGAACGGCTGCCCGGTTTCAAGTCGGCGCGATCGCGCCATCACCGTCTCAATCAGGTGTTCGGACGGCCAGCCGTCGGTGATATCGGCGGGCAGGCTCTCGATGCCCGAGCGGACGTGCGTTGAGAGTTCGTCGAGCGCCTGCTCGGCTTCCCGAGCGGGAAGGCCCATGGCTTTCGCCTCGTCGAGAAGCGCCTGTCGATCCACCTTGGCAAGCGACTGCTGCGCACCGATCTTGGTGCCCATGGTTCCGGACAGCTCGGGGTATTCCAGCGTGGACAACGAATCGTAAAGGGGCGCTGCCTTAACCACTCCGTCGTGGAGCATCAGTGAGTAGTTCTTGCCGTGGCCGTCCTCGTCGCCGACGACCGCGCGAAAGGCGACCTGCTTGTAGATTTCGGTTATTTCCCGCTGCGGGGAGTCGGCGAATTCTCGAAGCACGCGGGCCATCCGTTCGGAGGGCCGACCGATCAGGTACTTGTCTTTCGGGCGAAGCCCGACGGCCTGGCACATATCCTCCTGGTGTAAGCGGTGGATTGTTCCGTCGCTGTGGACGATTCGGTCATAGCGCTCGGCGACAAGTGCGGTCTCATCGCCGATCCGCTCGATCCACACTGCGTTATCCGAGAGGCCGCATTCCCGGGACAGGGCGAGCACCAGTGCCTCGTTCTCGGCACTATAGGGCCACACAGTGGTGGGCTTGATGATATGCGTCGAGGGATACCCGTCTACCGGCATGCACCACCGCCCGTTCACGCGTGTCAGCAGCAGTTTGTCCTGAACGCCCGCCAGTGACATCCGGATTCCCTTGGTGGGGTCGGCACCCAGAGGCCTCGTCGGCAGATCCCGGATGAGGTCGGCAAGTTCCTGCTCACTCAACGGAGACGACAGATGACCCCCGGTCGGCAACCCTTCTCCGGCAGGCACTACGACAACTGCCCCAGCGCAGTCCCACCCGTATTCGGCAAGGAGTGCCATGGCATCTGAAGGGGTTGCAGGAGCGGCGGTTAGATCGAGTTCTACGCCTCGCAGCCGTGCGGCGGCGGTCTCCAACGCGCGACCTTCCGGAAGCAGCCCTTCCAGGAAGGAGCGTGAAACTGAGGGTGCGTTCGGTCCCGGGACCGAGGGCAGGGAGCAGGACAGGATTGGTGCACCACCGCCGTAGCCGAGGCGGCCCTCGTCGGTGTACTCGATCACGACCTTGCGCCCCCCGGATTTCGGGGTGGCTCGCGCCGTGAGTACTCCGTGCAGCCAAATATCCAGGCTCATCGGGATTTCCAGCCTTGGCGAGGGCGGACCACCAGTTCGAGGTCAAGCGCGGCGAGCGTGTCGAACAGCTTCTCGATGGCCTTGGTGGCGTCGCCGGTTTCCAGTTGGGCGATGGAGAATCGGTTGGTTCGGGACCGCTCGGCCAGTTCGCTCTGGGTCAGTCCCTGGGCCTGGCGCGCAGCGCGTAGCGCACGCCCGAGCGCAGACGCTGAGCGCGCCGTCATCTCGTGACCGCCAGATGTTGCCATTTGCTCACATTAGCCTGCGCGGATCCTGATGACAAGAAAGCATCACATTGCAGCCATATAGGGTTGATGTTGGTTTTTTCCAACATTGTGTCGTCGTGCGATCTCATGTCACGTCCAGTGCCGCCGCGACCAAGCTAAGGCAAGCTCCCGGCAGAGACGGATTTTCCCGGCGAGCGCACCCGGAATCTGTCGGGGGGATTCTCTACGCTTTCGGTGATGGACTACGCGGTGATGGACTACGCGGTGATGGACTACGCGGCGATCGACGCGGTGCGGGAACGACACCCCGCTTGGCGACTGCTGCGTGCCGACAACTGTGCGCTGATCCTCTCCTTCCTCGGGGAGTTTTTCGTCGAGGGCAACCGCGGCGCCTGCCCGGCAAACGAGGTTGCGGCGGAGTTGGACGACCACCTACACGCGCTGAACGCCGGGATCTCCACCGGGATCTCCACCGGGATCTCCACCGGGGACGGCTCCGCGCGGTTCCCGAAGGACGCGCGGTCCTATCTGGAGGACTGGGCGGCCACCGAGTATCTGCGGCGGTTTTATCCGCGCGGCGACGACGAGGTGCACTATGAGGTCACCCCGGCGTTCGAGAAGGCCTACGCGTGGGTGATGAGCCTGAAGGGCAGGTCCTTTGTGGGGACCGAATCCAGGCTGCACACCGTGGTCGAGCTACTGCGACAGATCGTGCACGGAACCGAAGCCCAACCCGAGGTGCGGCTGGCCGAACTGCGCCGCCGCCGCGACGAACTCGACTCCGAGATCGCGGCCGTCGAAGCCGGCGTCGTCACCGTCATGGACGCGACCGGGGTCCGCGACCGCTACCAGCAGCTCTCCGCGACCGCGCGGGAACTGCTGTCGGACTTCCGCGAGGTGGAGGAGAACTTCCGGCTTCTCGACCGTGCCGCGCGAGAAAAGATCGCGGCATGGGATGGCTCGAAGGGCGAACTGCTTGCCGAGCTGGTCGGCAGCCGCTCGGAGATCGCCGGCTCGGACCAGGGGCGCAGCTTCCAGTCGTTCTACGACTTCCTGCTCTCCGAGTCGCGTCAGACCGAACTCGCGGGGCTGCTCGCCAAGGTGTCAGCCCTCGACACGATCGAAGCCGACCAGCGCATTCGCGGCATCCACCACGACTGGTCCGAGGCCGCCGATCGGGCGCAGCGCACGGTCCGCCAGATTTCCGAACAACTGCGCCGCTTCCTCGACGACCAGGTCTGGCTGGAGAACCGGCGCGTTCTCGACCTGGTTCGCTCGGTGGAAGTCGTTGCGCTCGAACTCCGCGACAATCCGCCGACTCTGGGTCTCGCGGTCGACCAGCCGGGTATCGAGATCGCGCTGCCGTTCGAGCGGCCCCTCTACCAACCGCCCGCGGCGGTCGCGGTCGAAAGCCGGATCGCGGTGGCCACCGAGGAGGTCGACGCCGAGCTCCTGTTCACTCAGACGTTCGTCGACCAGGCGCGCCTGGTCGAGATCGTCCGAAGCGTCCTGCCCGAGAGCTCCATGGCCCTGTTGTCCGACGTCGTCGCGATGCACCCCATCGAGCAGGGCGCGGCGGAGATCGTCGGCTACCTCGCGCTCAGTGACGACGACGTGACGGTCGAGATGGACGACACGGACGAGACTTTGCTGGAGTACTCCGACCCCGCCGACCCGGACATCACCAGGCGGGCGAGGCTACCCAAGGTGACGGTGAGGCGAAAATGACGGTGTGGCGGCGATGAGCACCGAACACGCGGTGGCCAGCGCCATCATCCGGCTGATGCAGGGCGTCGTCTACCGCGAATCGGACGAGGACACCTGGCTGACGCTGGAACGCCTGGGCGCCGGTGTCCGGGACCATTTCGCCACCATCGGCGTCGACGTGGTCGTCGATGACGCCGAGGGCTATGCCTACCTTCGGTCCCGGCCCGAGGAGGACGGCGAAGAGGCGCTGCCGCGCCTGGTGCGGCGGCGCGCGCTGACCTACAACGTCAGCCTGCTGCTGGTGTTGCTGCGCAAGCGGCTCGTCGAGTTCGAGACGGCCGGCGGCGACGGCCGGCTTGTCCTGTCCACCGATCAGATCGTGGAGATGCTGAGGCTGTTTCAGGCCGAATCCACCAACGACGCGCGCGTCGTCGACCAGGCCGAGACGACGATCAACAAGGCGCGCGAACTCGGGTTCCTGCGGCAGCTGCGCGGCCAGAACGACCAGTGGGAGGTGCGGCGCATTCTCAAGGCCTACGTCGACGCGCAGACCTTGTCGGACTTCGCGGCCAAGCTGCGGGAGTATGCCGGAGCGGCGGCCGGCGATGAGTGACGGACTCTTCTCCATGGTCGGCCTCGGTGATACCCGACGGGCCGGCTACCGGCTCCAGTACGCGGAAGTGTTGAACTGGGGCACGTTCGACTCCCAGGTCTGGCGGTTCACTCCCGACACCGAGACGGCGCTGCTCACCGGGGACATCGGCTCGGGCAAGTCGACGATCGTCGACGCGCTCACCACGTTGCTGATGCCGTCCCACAAGGCCGCCTACAACAAGGCCGCCGGCGCCGAGGCCAAGGAACGCACCCTGCGCTCCTACGTCGAAGGCCACTACAAGTCCGAGCGAAACGAGGTCACCGGACGGTCGCGTGCCAAGGGCCTGCGCGAGAACAGGCGGACCTACTCCGTCGTCCTCGGGGTGTTCACCAACCACGGCTACGACGAGACGGTCACCCTGGCCCAGGTCTTCCAGCAGCGCGACAGCACCGGGCAGCCCTACCGCTTCTTCGTCACCGCCACCAAATCCCTGTCGATCGCAGCGGATTTCGCCGACTTCGGCACGGACCTGCGCGATCTTCGCAAGAGGCTGCGTGGCACCGGCGCGGAGATCTTCGACGAATTCCCCAAGTACGCGACCTCGCTGCGCCGCCTGCTCGGAATCCGATCCGAGCAGGCGCTCGAGCTGTTCCACCAGACCGTTTCGATGAAGTCGGTCGGCAACCTCAACGACTTCGTGCGCGACCACATGCTCGAACCGAGCGACTCGACCGAGCGGGTGCGGGACATCATCGCCCACTTCGAGGACCTGACCAAGGCGCACGACGCCGTCAAGCGCGCGCGAGAGCAGCTCGAAGCGCTCGATCCCGTCGTGGTGACCGCGGCAAAGTACGACGCCGCACTCGCGGAGCGCGCGTCATTGGAGCGCGAGCGGTCCGCCGTCCGGCTGTTCGTCGCCGAGCTTCGCTCCGGTCTGCTCGGCGACGAGATCGCCGCGCTGGAAGCCGAGGGTGTGGGCCTGTTGAGGGAGCAGGACGCCGCCAAAGCCAGGGAGCAGAAGCTCAAACACGAACACGACGCCCTGATCGAGGAGCGCGCCAGGGCCGGCGGGGACCGCATCGGCGAATTGGAGCGACTCACCGAGGAGGCCCGTGCCCAGGCCCGGAGCCGTCGTCATGCCCGGACGCGGTTCGATGTCGCCGTCGCCGAGGCCGGGCTGGAACCGGTCGCCGGCGGCGAGGACTTCGCGGCCCTGTCCGCGGTGGCCGCCACCGAAAGGTCGCGGCTGGCGGCGGACAAGGGAGCGCTCGACGCGGCCACGGTCGACGCGATCGGGCGGGAGCGGGAATGCCGACGGCAGTGCGGCCTCATCTCCGAGGAACTCGGCAGCCTGGAGCAACGCACTTCCAACCTGCCCGTCGAGCAGGTCGAGGTGCGCGCGGAGCTGTGTGCGGCCCTCGGGCTGACGCCTGACGACCTTCCGTATGCGGGCGAACTGCTCGACGTGACCGATGAGCACGCGCAGTGGCGGGGCGCCGCGGAGCGGGTGCTGCGCGGGTTCGCTCTCTCGCTGCTGGTGCCGCAGCAGCACTACGACGCCGTCGCCGGCTGGGTGAACGGCGCAAGGCTGACGTTCCGCGGGCGCGGCGGCAAGCCGATCGGGGCCAAGCTGGTCTACGAAAGGGTTGCCAGACAACGGGTTCCGCTCCAAGCGCCCGGGCGCGACGGCCTGTGGCTCGCCGACTGCATCGAGGTCAAGGACGGGCCTTTCCGCCAGTACCTCACCGACGAGCTCACGAAGCGGGCCGACTACCGATGCGCGCCGAGCCTCGAGGAGTTCCGCGGGCAGCGGCGCGCCGTGACCCGCGAGGGTCAGGTGCGTTCGGGTGAGCGCCACGAGAAGGACGACCGGCACCGCGTCGACGACCCCCGTCGCTGGGTTCTCGGCTGGGCCAACGAGCGAAAGATCGCCGCGCTTCGCGACGAGCTGGCCGGGCTGGAGGAAAAGCTCGCGACGGCGGCCGCGGAGCTGGCGAGGCTCGATGCGCAGCGGGACACGGTGCAGGCAAAGCTGCAAGCCCTCGCCCGGCTGGAGGAATACCACTCCTGGAACGACCTCGATGTCGATGAGGCCCAGGCGCGCGCACACGACCTCGACGCCGAACGCGTCCGGCTGCTGTCCGGCTCGTCGCGACTGGAGGAGATCGCGCGGGCGCTCGCCGACAACGACGAGCAAGCCAAACTCGTGGGGGAGTCGATCGACACGCTCACCGGCAGGCTCGCGACCACGGCAGCGGCGAAAAGGCAAGCCGAGCAAGGAAAGACGCGCGACGACGAGTTTGTCGCGGCGCGCCCAGAGCACGAGCTGGCCGCAGCCCGCGCGTCGTACGCGGCCCTCGACGAACGCCTCGGAAAGAACCGCCCGGTGCGGGCCGCGGATTGTGCCGATACGGAGGCCGCGCTGTCGGCGGATCTGCATCGGCGCATCGAGCGCCTCACCGGCCAACTCAACGGCCATGCGCTGAACCTGGCCCAGTACATGAGCGAGGTCTTGCGTCGGTGGCCCGAGCTTCGCGCGGACATGGACGCCAATGTCGAAGCCCGCCAAGACTTTTTGGCGTTCCGCGATCGCGTCGCGACCGACGACCTGCCGCGTTTCGAGGCCGAGTTCAAAGAGCAGCTCAACAAGAACGCCATCCAGGAGCTGGCGGGGTTCAACAACTGGCTGGGCAGGCAGGCGTCGGCCATCGACGAGCGCGTCGATCGCATCAACGAGGCGCTCGGCGCGGTGCCCTACAACCGGGGTCGCTACATCCGGCTGGAGAAGGAGCCCACCACCAACCAGGACATCGCGCAGTTCCGTTCGGACCTGCGCAACCTGACCAACGACAGCCTCGCAATCGACGGCGACCAGTACTCCGAGCAGCGCTTCGGAGACGTCAAGCGGATCATCGAGCGCTTCCGGGGCCGCGACGGCTACGCCGAATCCGACAAGAACTGGACCCGGCGCGTCACCGACGTGCGCAACTGGTTCGTCTTCTCCGCCTCGGAGCGCGACGTGCAGACCGGTGCGGAATGGGAGCATTACAGCGATTCCGACGGCAAGTCCGGCGGTCAGAAGGAGAAGCTCGCCTACACGATCCTGGCGGCCTCCCTGGCTTACCAGTTCGGGCTGGAGTGGGGCGCCGAGCGGTCACGAGACTTCCGGTTCGCGGTCATCGACGAGGCATTCGGGCGCGGCTCGGATGTCTCGACGCGCTACGCGCTGGACCTCTTCGCGACGCTCGGGCTGCAGCTTCTCATCGTCACGCCCCTGCAGAAGGTGCACGTCATCGAGCCCTACGTGAAGGCGATCGGCTTCGTCGACAACCCGAGCGGCACGTGCTCCCGGCTCCAGACGATGACGATCGAGGAGTACCGGACCCGACGCGACGGACGGCGGTCGTGACTGGCGCGCCGACGACATCAACAGGCGCCGCATGAGCGGCGCCGATGAGGAGGATTGGCGCCATGAGCGCGACGTGGACCACGCCGCACGACATTGCCGCGAAGGTGAGACGACGGTGGGACGACGGGTCGCTGCTGCGCGTCCACGCCAACGGCGATCCCTTCGAGCCGATCGAGGTGCCGCTGCGCGGCCCCACACCGTCGCAGGTCGGTGACGACGTCGCCGCCGCGCGCGAGTGGGTGGCCGCCCTCGATGCCGGCCGACACGACGACAGCCGATACGCCCTGCAATGGCAGCCGATCGGCGGCCGACGGATCGGGCGCAACCGACTGCCCGTTCGTGCGGTGGTGTCCTCGATCGAGCAGGTATGGGCCTTGTTGGGCGTGACCACGATGGTTCGCCGATTCGACGATCTCCTGGCCCTGGCAGAGCGGCATCCGCAGGTTCGCGAGTGGATCGTCGGCCATCCGCATCGCGCGCTCGAACTGGCGTCTGAGATACCCCAGCTGATCGCTGCCTTTGGGTGGCTCGACAGTCACCGTCAGTCGCAGCGCTACCTTCGCGAGATCAGTGCGCCCGGCGTCGACACCAAGTTCGCCGAGCGGCACCGGACGGTCCTGGCCGCGATGCTCGGTGTTTCATCGACGGCCACCGGGTTCCTGGCCGATCTCGGTCTGCGGTGCAAGCCCGCACTGGTGCGGCTCCGCCCCTCGCCCGCACTGGGTTTCCCGGGGGCGACGCTGACCGAGCTGGCGGTGCGTTCCGAGGAGTTGGCGCAGCTCACCGTCGCACCGCATGTCGCGGTAATCGTGGAGAACGAGATCAGCTATCTGAGCGTCGCTGTCCCCGAAGGCGGGATGGTGTTCTGGGGGAAGGGCTTCGAGGTCGAGCGCATAGGCCGGCTGCGATGGCTGGCGGAGGCTGACGTCCTCTACTGGGGTGACATCGACACGCACGGATTCGCCATTCTCGACCGCCTGCGGGCGCGGCTTCCGCGGGCGCGCTCGGTGCTGATGGACCGGGACACGCTGCTGGCCCACCGCGACCGTTGGGTGACCGAGGAAAACCCCGCGAAGTCGGCCCTGACGCGACTGACGCCGGACGAATACGACCTCTATTCGGAACTGGTCGCAGACGGGCTGGGTGAACGCGTGCGCCTCGAACAGGAGCGAATCGACTGGCAGTGGGTGCAGCAACGGCTACCGGCAGCCCGGCCCGGCCGGATGTGATCGCTCGCCGGCCGCGACTCCGAGCTGGCCCGCACCATGCGCGGCGTGGCCCGGCCGATGCCTGTGGCCGTGCCGATGATGTCGCGGGTGGCCAGGGCGCTTCGGGGTAGCGGTTCAGGACGCCGGGTTCGGATTCGTGCGGGTAGAGCCGCAGGGTAAGACGGTCGCGCGCCCGCCGCGTTTCGGGCGCCGCCGCGGCGCCCGCAGAGGCACAATGACACCCGTGCTGACCGTGAACCTGGCCGTCGAACCGACGGAACACTGAGGTGCCGGGTTTCGATTTCGCCACGTTGGCGCTGCTGAGCGCGGTGGGTTTCGCCGGCCCGGTGCTGGCCTCGTTGCCGGGTCTGCGGATTCCGGTGGTGGTCGGCGAGCTGACCGCCGGGGTGGTAATCGGCCGAACCGGCTTCGGGCTCGTCGACGCCACCGACCCGACGTTTGCGCTGTTCGCCAACATCGGCTTCGCGTTGGTGATGTTCGTGGTGGGCACCCACGTCCGGGTCCGCGGCGACGAGTTGCGGTCGATGCTGCCGGTGGCGTTCGCCCGGGCGGCCGCGGCGGGCGCGGTCGCGGTGGTCCTCGCGTTCGGGCTGGCGGCGCAGTTCGGCATCCACCACGCGGCGCTCTACGCGGTCCTGATGGCCTCGTCGTCGGCGGCGCTGGCCTTGCCGGTGATCGATTCGCTGCGGCTGCGGGGGCCGGCCGTGCTGTCGGTGACGGCGCAGATCGCCATCGCCGACACCGCGTGTATCGTCTTGCTGCCGTTGGTGATCGACATCCGGCGGTTGCCGGAGGCGGCGGGGGGCGCGCTGGTGGTCACGGGCTGCGCCATCGCGCTGTTCGTGGCGTTGCGCGCCATCGACCGCAGGGGCTGGCGCCGGCGCGTGCACGTCTTTTCCGAGAAGCGCCGGTTCGCGGTGGAACTGCGCACCAACCTCGGCGTGTTGTTCGCGCTGGCGGCGCTGGCCGTGCGTACCCACGTGTCGATCCTGCTGGCGGGCTTCGCTCTGGGACTGGTGATCGCCGTCGTCGGGGAACCACACCGGTTGGCGCGTCAGCTTTTCGGCATCACCGAGGGATTCTTCAGCCCGCTGTTCTTCGTCTGGCTGGGCGCCTCGCTGCAGGTCCGCGAGTTGGGTTCGCAGCCGCGGTTCGTAGTGCTGGGAATATGCCTGGGCCTGGGCGCCGTGCTGGCCCACGGCGTGGGCAGGTTGCTCGGCCAGCCGCCGGCGCTCGGGGTGCTGTCGGCCGCGCAACTCGGTGTACCGGTGGCCGCGGCCACCATCGGCACCCAGGAGCATCTGCTGGTCGCGGGCGAGGCGGCGGCCCTGATGCTCGGCGCGCTGGTCACGATCGCCGCCGCCTCCCTCGCCGCCGCGCTGGCGGCGCGCGGGCGGGCCGCGACCCCGACGACACCGCCCGCGGCGGCCGAACCTCGCGTGCCGATGTGACCAAGGGCCCTCGGCGCCCCCTACGCGCCGCGTAACACAGCCGGTATTGGCACAAAGTCCCTCCGGTTAGAGCCGTCATGCTCTCGTGCGGGCGCCGGAACCACGTGATCGTGAACACCAGATGTTCGACCCGAAGGGACAACCGCGATGAGCGCGCACTTTCCCGATGCCGGCACGATCCGCACCGTCCTGACACTGGCCTCCCGAGCACCCTCGGTGCACAACACGCAACCATGGGGGTGGCGCGTCGACGAGGCGAGCGTGCACCTGTACGCCGACGAGAACCGGCAGCTGCCCAACACCGACCCGGATGGCCGCGACCTGATCCTGAGTTGCGGTGCCGCGCTGCATCACTGCGCGGTCGCCTTCGCGGCCGTCGGCTGGCGCTCCAAGGTCACCCGGCTGCCCAATCCGGCCGACCCCAGCCACCTCGCCGCGATCCAGCTGTCGCCCCATCCCGCCGACGCCGTCGACATCGCGCTCGCCGCGGCGATACCGCGCCGGCGCACCGACCGGCGCCACTACAGTTCCTGGCCGGTGCCGGTGGCCGACATCGCGCTGATGGCCGCGCGGGCGGCCCGCAACGGGGTCACGCTCTGCCAGGTCGAGGACGTCGAGAAGCTGCACGAGATCGTCGCGCAATCCGTGGCGGATCACCTCAACCGCGCCTACATGGCCGAGCTGACCACCTGGAGCGGGCGGTACGCCTCGGTGGCCGGCGTCCCGGCCCGCAACACGCCGGCGCCCGACCCGGCGTCGAAGATCCCGGGCCGGTTCTTCGCCGGCCCGTCGCTGCCGATGACGCCGGGCACCTCGCCGGCGCAGGACAATGCCGTAGTGCTCGCGCTGGGCACCCGCGCCGACGACCGGCTCTCCCGGCTGCGTGCCGGCGAAGCGACCAGCGCGGTGCTGCTCACCGCGACGTCGCTGGGACTGGCCAGCTGCCCGGTCACCGAACCGCTGGAAACCCCGGCGACCCGCGCGGAGGTCCGCGATGACGTCTTCGGCGGCAGCGACCATCCGCAGATGCTGCTGCGGGTCGGCTGGGCGCCGATCAACGCCGATCCGCTGCCGGCCACCCCGCGGCGCGAGCTCTCCGAGTTCGTCGAGTGGGCCTTCGGCCCTGCGAAGAACGCCGTCGAATAGGCCGCGCGATGGAGACGTTCACGTGGGACCCGCGCCGCTGGCTGATCGCCCGCGTCGTCGGGCGCAATCCGTTGCTGCGGCCCGCCGACCGGATCGAGGCACTGGTGGTGCTGGTCGCGATAGTTGCGGCGTTGGTGGCGGTGCCCGTCGCCGGTGTGGTGGGAGCCGCGACGTACGGAGCCCGTGACCGGTCGTACGCCCAGGAGGCCCGGGAGCGGCACCCGGTCCGGGCGCAGGTCACCGACGCGCACCCCGGGGAACTGGGTACGACCGTCGCGCAGGTGAGGTGGGTGGGGACGGGCGGGGAGCAGCGCAGCGGCACGCTGCGCCTGGCCGGCCCGGTTGGGCCCGGCGGGGCCGACGACATCGGGGCCGTCGACATCTGGGTGGACAAGGCCGGCAACCTGACGGCCCCGCCGACGCCGCCCTGGCATGCCGTGGGCGCGGTGGCCGGCACGATGGTGCTGACGCTGCTGACCGCCAGTGGCGTGCTGGCACTGCTGCTAACCGCCGTCGTTTACCGGCTCGACCGGATCCGCGACGCCCGGTGGGAGCGGGAGCTCAGAGTTCTGGTGGACGACGGCGGCCGGACGAACCGATCATGAGGCGCCCCCTCCTCCGGTCGCTTTTCTGGGCTCGCTTTTCTGGGCTCGTTTTTGCTGGGCTCGCTTTTTATGCGCTCGCTTTTTGTGCGACGGGATGGGGCGCAATGGGATTGAGGGCGGATATGGGCCGGTGAGCGCCGACGTCGGGCGCGGGGCCGGGCTGACCCCCGGCTGCGCGGCGGCCCTGCCGGACGTGCTCGAGCACGTGGTGAGCGAGGTCAGCCGGCCGACAGCGAGCCGATCGCGGCGCCCAGCTGCGCGGTGACCTCGTCGGCGACGGCCATCAGGTCCTTGTAGCCGGTGACCTGGACCAGCACGGCCGGGTTCATCCCCTCGACGATCACGCTGCCCGGGGCGTCCGGGTCGGCGCGGACCACCACATTGCAGGGCAGCAGCAGCCCGATCTCGGGGTCCAGGCTGATCGCCCGGTGCGCCAGCGCCGGGTTGCACGCACCGAGGATCAGGTAGCCCTCGATGTCCACGCCGAGCTTGGCTTTCAGGGTCGCCGTGACGTCGATCTCGGTCAGCACCCCGAAACCGTGCTCCGCCAGGGCGTTTCGGGTCCGCGTCACCGCCTCGTCGAATCCGGTTGCCAAGCTCGTCGCTAGTGCGATGCCCACGGCCGATCCTTTACCCCCGTGTTGCGCGCTGTTATCCGGACATCGCAGCACGCGTGCGGAACCCGCCGGAAGGGGCGGAAGTCCCTCGCCGTGGGGGACCTTGGTCGTGGGGGACCTTGGTCGCCCAGCGCGACGTGTCGACCCGAGGACGAACGGCTCTCGCGGACGGGCCGTCGCACGAGTTAGCGTGAACGGTCTGGTGCACGGGCACCGGCTACCCGGGGAGCGAGCACGGCATGAAGGTCAAGCGGGACGGGCGGCGGCCCGCGGCGCCGCGCAGCCGGGAACGGGTGCTGGTCAGCGCCGACATCCCGGGCGCGCGGATCGTCAGCGTGGTGCTGCTGGCGTGCGTGCTCGGCTGGTTGACGGTGCTGGCCGCGCGCCGGTACCTCGGCGACGGCCGGGTCGCCCCCGGCCGGTTCGGGTGGTCGTTGGCGTTGCTGGCCGCGGTCGCGCTGATCGCGCGGGGCATCTTCCTGGGCCGGCCGGTCACCACGGGGCATGCGTGGGCGGCGGCCGGCGCGGTCGCCGGCGGGCTGTGCGCGCACTTCCTGTCCTTCGCCCTGCCCGGCAACCTTCTGGTCGCCGGCGCCGGGGCGGCGCTGGTGTGGCCCACCGCGACGCGGCCGCAGCCCGAACTGCTGGCGCAGGTCTGGGCGCTGGTCGACGCCACGCACGGGGATGCGCTGGCGCCCTTCGCTATGCACTCGCGCAAGAGCTATCACTTCAACGCCGAGCGGACCGCGGCGATCGCCTACCGCGCCCGGCTCGGGTTCGCCGTGGTCAGCGGCGACCCGATCGGCGACGACGCCCGGTTCGACGACCTGGTGGCCGATTTCGTCCGCATGTGCCGCGAGCGGGGCTGGCGGATCATCGTGCTGGCCGCGGGCGAGCGGCGGCTGGGGCTGTGGCACGGCGGGGCGGTGGTCGCGCCGGTGCTGGCCGTGCCGATCGGCCACGACGTCGTCGTCGACGTCCGCCGGTTCAGCCTGCGGGGACGCCGGTTCCGCAACCTGCGCCAAGCGGTGCAGCGCACCCGCAACTGCGGGGTCAGCACCGAGATCGTCGACGAGCAGCGCCTCGACGGCCCGCTGAGGGCCCAGCTCACCGAGGTGTTGTACGCCGCGCACCGCGTCGCACGCACCGAACGCGGCTTCTGCATGAACCTCGACGGGGCCCTGCAGGGCCGCTTCCCCGGGATCAGGCTGGCCATCGCCCGCGACCGCGGCGGACGGGTGGTGGCCTTCCACCGCTACGCCACCGCCGGGCATGGTTCCGAAGTCTCCCTCGACGTGCCGTTCCGCCGGCCCGACGCCCCCAACGGGGTCGACGAACGGCTCAGCGTCGAGATGATTCTGCAGGCGCAATCATCTGGTGCCCAACGGCTCTCGCTGGCTTTCGCGTCGTTTCCCGAGATCTTCGACGCCGCCCACCCGACCCTGGCACAGCGCGTCGCCTACCGGCTGATCCATCTGCTGGATCCGCTGATCCGGCTGGAGTCCCTCTACCGCTACCTGTGCAAGTTTCACGCGCTGGGGGAGCGGCGCTACGTGGTGCTGTGCGCGCGTCACATCCCTTCCGCGCTGCCCGTGCTGCTGTCGCTGGAGTTCCTGCCGCGCCCCCGCCGGCTCAGGAGCGGTCCTGGCGGGGCGGCCCGCCGAACCGGAAGCGGCGGCCCGTGACCTGTCGCGGGATCACCCGCACATAGTGCGTTTTCTCCGACGTCGTCCACGGCAGCACCTGCGCGCGGTCGGCGTCCTCGATCTCCTCCTCGGTGCGCAGCGAGCGTGCCGTGCCCCGGACGATCACGCTCCAGCCCTCGGCGACGTTGTGGTCGTCGACCTCGAAAAGCACGTCGTGGTTGATCGCGGTGCTGACCAGCTTGGTGCCCTCGGCGGTGCGGAACAGCACGCTGCGGCGCTGCACGACGTAATTGACCGGGAAGATCTCGGGCTGGCCGCCGACGCTGGTCACCAGCCGGCCCAGCGTCACACCCGCCAGCAGGTTCCAGCATTCGCTCTCCGGCAGGATGGTGACCCCATCGTCGATCATTGACATCGGCCATCCCCTTCGTCGTGGCGGTGCATCCGATGCTAACCCGCGGGCGCCCCGCGTGCGCCGGCCGAAGGTCCCGCGGCGCAGGGACCAAAGTTGTTCGCCCGCTTGGCCGGTGCCGGGGATCGGCGTTGCCGCGCAGTGCCCGGGTGGCCGAATGCCTCGACGGAAGACCCGACGGAAGGAACTACCGCGCACGAGTTTCCCGCGAACCACCCCGAATCGGGTACCGCGGTTTGGTTCGCTGGGGCCGTATCCGAAAAAGGGCCGTATCAGAAAAAAGGCCGTATCCGAAAAAAGCGGCCGACGCCGCGTCAGCGGATCTCGAGTACCTCGTCCACCGGGCGCCGCGGTGTGGGAGCCGGCGGGAACTCCATGCGCGGTGCTATCCCGGCGCGGATCAGCAGCTGCGGCTGGCCCTGCTCGTCGAGCAGGCGGCGCACGATGTCGCGGCTTTCCTCCAACTCGATCAGATGCGTCAGCGTGCACGTCGCCAGGAACGCCAGCGTGCATTCCAGCAGGACCGTCGACAACGCCTCGCCGCACCGCAACGCGTCCTCCCCGGTGTCCTCCGCGGAGGACACCACGAGGATCTTCGACCAGTCCGCCCCGACCTCCGGGCGCCGGTCCCCGTGGCCGCGCGCGGGGAACTCGCGCCCCACATCGACCCGGCGGTGTTCCTTCTCGGAGGCCAGCGCGCTGGGCGGTATCCCCTCGGTCAGCGCGAACGGTGAAGTCCACCAATCGAGTTCGGCGTGATAAGAGGCGTCGTCGCGGCGCAGCAACCCGCTGAGCTGTGACGCCTTGGCCAGCAGCGGACGCACGTCGTCGGAGAGCACGTCGAGCCGGACGGGGCCGTCGGCGACGACGCCGCGCAGGCTGGGTTCGAAGAGGTTCCAGTAGGTGGGCTGTCCCAGCGGGAGCCGGTCGGTTCTGCGGTGCAGGATCGCCTCGGCGTGGTCGCGCTGGGACTTGGCGACGTGGTCGACGGAACGGAATTCGATCGACGCCACACGGTCGGGGTCCCCCGGGCTGGGGAACCGGTCGACGACCGCGCGCCAACCCGCGGCCAGCATCGCGACCCGGAAGTGGTCGAGCACGGCGCCGCAGCTGATCAGCGCCTGCCGGCCCGAACGGTCCGTGCCCGGCACCATGCGCCGGCGATCCAGGTACAGGTGCACCACGCCGTCGCCGGCGACCCATCGCCACGGCTGGCTGTTGTGCACCGACGGGGCGCGGCACGCCAACTGCACCGCCCCGCGGAGAACCTCGGTGTCCGGCGTCTTGCCCATGACGTCAACCTCTCGCCCGGCCCCCGCCTTCCCTCGAGGGTAGAAAGCAGCAGCGTTGACGACTAGGGACGTTGGTCCCGTCCCGCCGGGCCGTTCGACGCCCCGCCGCGTCCGGCTTTCGCGCTTCCGACCACGTCGGCCGGCGTGCGCAGCGACGCGTGGTCCGACCCGGGTATGTCCGGGCTCGGGTATGTCCAGGTGGGTATGCCCCCCTGTTCTCTATGGCGGGGCTCTCTCCGTCGGGCCCCATCGTTTCCGCGCGACCCGTCACGCGATGGAGACGCACGCCGTCGGCTCTCGGGTGCGGGGCCCAATGATGGCGCCCCGGGGACCAAGGACCCTGGCATCGGCGGCCGGGATGGCCGAAGGTCGAAGTCAGACGGGAGGCAGGTGGGACGAATGACCCGAACGACGGTCGACACCAAGGTGATCACAACGGCGGTGGAGTTGGCGTGCCGCGCTCCCTCGCTGCACAACAGCCAGCCGTGGCGCTGGGTGGCCGGCGGCGCGGTTGTCGACCTGTTCGCCGACCCGCACCGGATCGTGGCCGCGACCGACGGCTCGGGCCGCGAGTCGATCATCAGCTGCGGGGCGGTGCTCGACCACTTCCGCGACGCGATGCTGGCCGCCGGCTGGGACACCGGCGTCGACCGGTTCCCCAACCCCAGCAATCTGGACCACCTGGCCTCGATCGACTTCGCCCCGGCCGACTACGTCACCGACGCCCAGCGCGACCGCGCCGCGGCGATCGCGCGGCGGCGCACCGACCGGCGCCCGTTCCGCGCCCCCAAGGACTGGGCGTCGTTCGAGCCCGTGCTGCGCAGCGCGTTCGACCCCGCGCTGGCCACCCTGGACGTGCTGGCCGACGAGGCGCGGCCCCGCCTGGTGGAGGCGTCGCGGCTCGCCGAGGTCCTGCGCCGCTACGACGACCTCTACCATCACGAACTGCGTTGGTGGACAGCGCCGTTGCGGGAATCCGAAGGGATCCCCGAGAGTGCGCTGCCGTCCGCGGCGCAGGGCCGCGACGTCGACGTGAACCGCCGCTTCCCCGCCAACGGCCACGCCGGGAAGGGCCCGGCCGCCCACGACCAGGCCAAGGTCGTGGTGCTGTCCGGCTACGGGGACACCCGCGCGGACTGGCTCGGCTGCGGGCAGGCGCTCTCGGCGGTGCTGCTGGAGTGCACCATGGCCGGGTTGGCGACAAACACGGTCACCCACATCACCGAGGTGCAGGCCGGCCGGGACATCGTGCGGGAACTCCTCTCCGACACCGCGCTGGTGCCGCAGGTGCTGATCCGGGTCGGCGCGGAGCCCGGGGGCGAGCCGCCGGAGCCGACGCCGCGCCGGCCGTTGCAGGACGTGCTGCACATGCGGAGCTGAAAACCCCCCGGTGCACGAAAACCCGGTGCCCGGAAACCCCTGACAGCTAGGAGCGTTGCGATGTTCGACTCATACCCGCCCAAGTCGGTGGTCGTCGGTGTCGACGGGTCGCAGGCCGCGATCCGCGCCGCACGCTGGGCGGTGGACGAGGTCGCCGGAACCGATGTCCCGCTGCGCCTGCTCTATGTCGCCCGGACGGACCCGGGCGCCGGGCCGCTGGAGGACAGGGCGGCATTGGCGGCGGCGGAGGAGGTCGTGCACGAGGCGTACGACGCCGTCGAGGCCCTGGGCAGGCCGGTGAAAGTCGAGACCGAGGTGCTCGACGGCGAGCCGGTGCCGACGCTCATCGCGGCGTCGCGTTCCACCGGGTTGCTCTGTGTGGGCGACACCGGGGCCGCACAGCATCCGGAGGGCTGGCTGGGTTCCACCGCAAGGGGATTGGCGCAGGCCGCGCACTGCTCGGTCGCCATCGTCAGGGGTGGTCGCGACGGCGCGGACACCAGCGACCGGCGCTGGATCGTCGCCTGCGTGGACGGCTCGCCGGAGGACGTCGACGTTCTCGACCTCGCGCTCAACGAGGCGCTGCGCCGGCATGCCCGGCTGCGGGTGGTGACCGAGCGGCAGCCCGATGGGGCCCCCGGCGGTGGTGGGGCGGGCGTGATACTCGACCCGCACCTGGTGCGTTGCCTGGACGGCTATCCCGACGTGCACGTCGACACCGCGGTGCTGCGCGGTCCCTTCCGCGACTACCTCGCCGAGCATGCGGCGTTCATCCAGCTGGTGATGGTCGGCGCCGTGCGGACCGCCGAGGTGCGCCAGCTGCTCGGCCCGGACGGGGCCCCCGCGCTGCGCGGCAGCGACTTCTCGCTGCTCATCGTCGGACCCGAGCGGCCGGGCCGCTGATGAAGGCCCGCGTCGGCGACTGGCTCGTCATCAAGGGCGGCACGGTCGGGCACCCGGACATGCGCGGGCTGATCACCGCCGTGCGCTCGCCGGACGGCGAGCCGCCCTACCGGGTCCGGTGGCTCGCCACGGGGGAGGAGGCGACCGTGTACCCGGGCCCCGACGCGCTGGTCGTCACGGCCGCCGAGCAGCGAGCCGCCGACGAGCGGGCCCGGTCGCGGTTCGCCGCGGTGCAGGCCGCCATCCGGGAACGCGCGCGCACCGGCCGCGGCAGCGTCCCGAATTAGCCTCTGCGTCAATAATTCTGCGCGCGCGTTGCCGCGGAATGGTTGGCAACGAACAGGACACGCCGCGGTCGCGGTTTGTCGGCGCCCGGTGCCAGACGCCGCCGTGCCCATTAGCCTGAGACGGTCCAACAGGTGACTTCATGCCCTATGCGCCGGGTGGTCACCGCCTCGACGATGAGACCACCCTGCACATAAAGGACTTCGTATGGCTTCAACAGTGGGGGGCCCGCACCTGGTGACGGACTCCGACGCCGACGCGCTCGCCTGGCAGTTCATGCACTCGGACTACGCCGACGACATCTATGCCGACTTGCCGCTGGATCGACGTCTCGACGGTTTCCTCCGGCGCCAGGGACTCGGCCGTCTCACCGAGGACGGCGACGCGCACAATCTCATCCTCAACCGGGTCATGGCCTGCATCGGGGTGCGCGCGTAATTGGTTCGCCCGCTCACCGTGGGTAGTGGGCACCGAACTGCCGTGAGATCCGTGTCGCCGCCACGCCCGGCGTTCGCGGCCCCGGCCGCCCCGGCGGCCCGGTCACGTGGGCCGACGAACGGCCCGTCGGCGCGGGACTTCGGTCCCTATCGCCGATGTCGCCGGACTGGTCGGATGGACGTGTCGATGCTGACGTCGACGGTGATCGCGGACTCAGGAGCGGTGTGCCATGACCAGAGCAACCGATGTCGCCCGGCACTCGCCGCGGCGGGTATTCCGTGACCGGCGCGAGGCCGGCCGGGTGTTGGCGAGCCTGTTGAGCGCCTACCGCGACCAGCCCGACGTGATCGTCCTGGGCCTGGCCCGCGGCGGGGTGCCGGTGGCGTGGGAGGTGGCGGCCGCGCTGCACGCCCCGCTGGACGCGTTCGTCGTGCGCAAGCTCGGCGCGCCCGGCCACGAAGAGTTCGCCGTGGGGGCGCTGGCGAGCGGGGGCCGCGTCGTGGTCAACGACGATGTCGTGCGCGGCCTGCGCCTCACCCCGCAGCAGCTGCGCCACATCGCCGAGCGGGAAGGCCGGGAACTCGCCCGGCGCGAGGCCGCCTACCGGGACGGGCGCCCGCCCGTCGACGTCACGGGCAGAACCGTCATCCTCGTCGACGACGGCCTGGCCACCGGCGCGAGCATGTTCGCGGCCGTGCAGGCGCTGCGGGAGGCGCAGCCCGCCCAGATCGTGATCGCGGTGCCCGCGGCCCCGGAGTCCACGGTCCGCGAGTTCGCGAGCCTGGTCGACGACGTCGTCTGCGCGACCATGCCGACCCCGTTTCTCGCGGTCGGAGAATCGTTCTGGGACTTCCGCCAGGTCACCGACGAGGAGGTCCGTCAGCTGCTTGCCACCTCGACCACCACGGCGGCGACGAAAAGCGTTGCGGCGCAAAGCGCCGCCGAGGTGATTGCCGCCGTGGCCATCGACGCCCCCGGGGGCGTCCCGCCGTTCGCCGCCCTGGAGGAGCTGATCGGCGACGCGCGGGTCGTGCTGATCGGCGAGAGCTCGCACGGCACACACGAGTTCTACGAGGCCCGGGCCCAGATCACCAGGTGGCTGATCGAGGAGAAGGGCTTCTGCGCCGTCGCGGCGGAGGCGGACTGGCCCGACGCCTACCGGGTGAACCGGTACGTGCACGGCATCGGCGACGACACCAGCGCCGACGAGGCGCTGAGCGGGTTCGAGCGCTTCCCGGCCTGGATGTGGCGCAACGTGGTGGTCCGCGACTTCGTCGACTGGCTGCGCGAGCGCAACCGGCGTCACGAGTCCGACGGGGGTCTTCGGGCCGGGTTCTACGGCCTGGACCTGTACAGCCTGCACCGCTCGATGAACGAGGTGATCGGCTACCTGGACAGGGTGGACCCCAGGGCGGCCGCACGCGCGCGCAACCGCTACGCCTGCTTCGATCACGCCTCGGCCGACGACGGCCAGGCATACGGCTTCGCGGCGGCGTTCGGCGCGGGCCCGTCCTGCGAGAAGGAGGTGGTCGACCAGCTGGTCGACATCCAGCGCAACGCGCTGGCGTATGCGCGCATGGACGGGCTGATCGCCGAGGACGAGCTCTTCTACGCCCGGCAGAACGCGCAGACGGTGCGCGACGCCGAGGTCTACTACCGCGCGATGTTCAGCGGGCGTGTGACCTCCTGGAACCTGCGCGACAAACACATGGCGCAGACGCTCGATGCGCTGCTCGAGCACCTGGATCGCCACCGTGATGCGCCGTCGGCGCGAATAGTGGTGTGGGCGCACAACTCTCACGTCGGGGACGCGAGGGCCACCGAAGTGTGGGCCGACGGGCAGCTCACCCTCGGCCAACTCGTCCGCCAGCGATACGGCAAGGCCTCGCGTCTCATCGGGTTCAGCACCTACACCGGCACGGTCACCGCGGCCAGCGAGTGGGGCGGTGTCGCCGAACGCAAGGCCGTGCGGCCGGCGCTGCCCGGCAGCATCGAGGAGCTCCTGCACGAAACCGGCAACGCCGCCTTCCTGGTCTCGGCCCGCATCACCCCGGGCGCCGCCGAACCGCTGAGCACCGTCCGGCTGGGCCGTGCCATCGGCGTGATCTACCTGCCCGCCACCGAGCGGCAGAGCCACTACTTCCATGTGCGGCCCGCGGACCAGTTCGACGCGATGATCCACATCGAGCGGACCCGGGCGCTGCAACCCCTGGAGCCCACGAGCGTCTGGGTCGCCGGCGAGACGCCGGAAACCTACCCGAGCGGCCTGTGATGGAGGCACCAGCCGGGCCGGAGCCCGGCCGCGCGCAGATCGTCACGCTGACCATGAACCCGGCGCTGGACATCACGACCGGCGTCGACGCGGTGCGCCCGACGGACAAACTGCGCTGCGACACACCGCGTTACGACCCTGGCGGCGGCGGCATCAACGTCGCCCGCATCGCCCACGTGCTCGGCGCGTCGGTCGAGGCCGTGTTTCCCGCCGGCGGATCGACCGGTGACCTGCTGACGTCGCTGCTCGACGGCGCGGGGGTGCCGTATCGGCGCGTCGCGATCGGCACGTCGACGCGGGAGAGCTTCACCGTCAACGAGACCGGCACCGGCCGGCAGTACCGTTTCGTCCTGCCGGGAGCGCGGCTGTCCTGCCGGGAACGGGCCTGTTGCCTGGACGAGCTGCGCAGCGCGGCGGCGGCGGCCGACTTCGTCGTGGCGAGCGGCAGCCTGCCCCCCGGCGTGCCCGCCGATTTCTATCAGCGGGTCGCCGAGCTGTGCGGGGAGCTGGGCGTGCGCCTGATCCTGGACACCTCCGGCGGCGGCCTGCGGCACGTCTCTTCGGGGGTGTTCCTGCTCAAGGCGAGCGTGCGAGAGTTGCGCGAATGCGTCGGCCGGCCGCTGGCGACCGAGGCCGACCAGCTCGCCGCCGCGCACGAACTGGTCGACACCGGCCGCGCCCACAGCGTGCTGGTGTCGCTGGGATCCCACGGCGCGCTGCTCGCGACGGCGCACGCCAGCCAGCGATTCGCCGCGATCCCGTCCTCCGGCGGGAGCGGCGTGGGGGCGGGCGACGCGATGGTCGCCGCCGTCACCGTGGGACTCGGGCGCGGCTGGCCGCTCGTCAAGTCCGTGCGGCGGGGCATCGCGGCGGGCACGGCCATGCTGATGACACCCGGGACCGCGGCCTGTGACCGGGCCGAGGTGGAAAGGCTTTTCGCGCTCGCCGCTGAACCCGTGGACGTCTGAGCGGCGCCGGCGCGCACCGCGCGAGGACGAACGGCATCGCGGGTGGGGCCCAACGGCCCCTCCGTAACGGGCCCCGGCGCAATAGCCTGATAACCAGGCACAGAACACGTCAGGAGCCGACATGGACGAGCTGGACTCGAAGTCGGTGGTGGTGGGCATCAACGGCTCGCGGGCCGCGGCCAACGCCGCCAAGTGGGCGGTCGACGAGGCGCGCAGCCGGCAACTGCCGCTGCGCCTCGTGTACGTCATCTCCGGCCGGGGCGCGGAACCCGGGTCCGAGCCGGCCTCCGAGTGGGAGGTCGAGCACGGCGAAACGGCGCTCTCGGATGCGGAGTCCGCCGTACGCGGCGAACGCAAGCCGGTCGAGGTCGAGACGGCGATCCTCGCCGGCGACCCCGCGCAGGTCTTGATCAACGAATCGCAGGACGCGGCCCTGGTCTGCGTGGGCACCGCGCGGCGCGGGTGGGCGGCCGACGGCCTGCTGGGCCCCACGGCCGCCGGCCTGGTCGCGCACGCGCGCTGCCCGGTGGCCGTCATCCGCAGCAATCCGGACGGTTCCCCGACACAGCTCGGCGTGATCGCGGTGGTGCTCAACGACGATCCCGACAACGACGAGGTCGTGCGCCGGGCCATGGAGGAGGGACGCCTCCGCCACGCCACCGTGCGGCAGATCGACCGGCGACTGCACAGCTGGGTCCGGCGCTATCCGGACGTCCCCGTGCAGACCGTCGCCGCGGGTACCGGGACGAAACTCGGCGAAAGCCATGGGACCGCAATCGAATTGGCCGTCGTGGGCGGTTCCGACGCCGAGCAGATGACCGGAATCGCCACCCCCAACTGCCATCCGATCATCGGCTACCCCGACTGCTCGGTGCTCGTCGTCCGCGAGTAGGCGGTCCGCGTCCGCGATGAACGAGTCCGCGCAACCCCGGTCGGTCGTCGTCGGCGTCGACGGCTCGCAGGCGGCGCTTCGCGCGGCGTGGTGGGCGGTCGACGAGGCCGTCAGCCGCGACGTCACCCTGCGCCTGCTCGGCGCGGTCGAGCCGGGTGACACCCCGGACGTCGCGGAGCGGGCGGTCGAGTACGCGATCGCCGCCATCGAGGCTGCGGGCGCGCCACCGAAAATGGAAACCCGGGTCACCGCCGGGCCCGCGGCCCGGTCGCTGATCCGCGCCTCGGCGTCGGCGGCCCTGCTGTGCGTGGGCGCCGTCGGGTTGCGTCACTTCCGGCCCGGCCGGGTCGGTTCCACCGCCGCCGCCGTGGCCACGTCGGCGCACTGCCCCGTGGCGATCGTTCGCGGCCGCGACCACCGGCCCCGCCGGCCCGCCGGTCCCGCCGCGGCGATCGCCGTCGAACTCGGCGGGTTCACCGACAGCGAGGACGCCGAGATCGTGCTGGCCGCCGCGATCGAGGAGGCCCGGCTGCGCGACGCCGCCCTGCATGCGCTGGTCCGCCGCACCACGGGCGACGCGGGCACCGCGGAGGGGGAAGGCGACCGCCGGGCGCTGGCCGACCTGGACCGCCGGCTGGCCCGGTGGACACGGCGCTACCCGGACCTGCGGCTGGAACCGGTTGTGGTCCGCGGCGGCCTGCTGGAGTACGTGGCCGGTCACCGGCCGGTGCAGCTGGCCGTCGTCGGTGCCCGCAACCGGCAGCGCCTGGCCGAACTCGTCGGGCCGGTCGGCAATGCGAAACTGCAGGACGCCGGCTGCTCGCTGCTGGTCGTCAACCGGCGCCATCTCTGAGCGCTGACGACGGTCGCGATATGGGATATTGGGTCGGTGGTCGGTCGATGACCCGCCCGCGCGGCCGGCAGGAAGGACTCGCAATGGTCAAGGTTTTCCTGGTCGACGACCACGAGGTGGTGCGCCGCGGCCTTGCCGACCTGCTCGCCTCCGACCCCGAGCTGGAGATCGTCGGCGAAGCCGGCTCGGTCTCGGAGGCGAAGGCCCGGATACCGGCGCTGCAGCCCGACGTCGCCGTGCTCGATGTGCGCCTGCCCGACGGCAACGGCATCGAGCTGTGCCGCGACCTGGTGTCGGATCACCCGGACCTGCGCTGCCTGATGCTGACGTCGTTCACCTCCGACGAGGCCATGCTCGAGGCCATCCTGGCCGGCGCCAGCGGCTATGTCGTCAAGGACATCAAGGGCATGGAGCTGGCGCATGCCATCAAGGAGGTGGGCGCCGGCAAGTCCCTGCTGGACAACCGGGCGGCCGCCGCGCTGATGGCCAAGCTGCGCGGCGCGGCCGAGCGCGAAGACCCGCTGTCCGGGCTGACCGAACAGGAGCGCACCCTGCTCGGGCTGCTCAGCGAGGGGCTGACCAACAGGCAGATCGCCGCCCGGATGTTCCTCGCCGAGAAGACGGTGAAGAACTACGTGTCCCGGCTGCTGGCGAAACTGGGCATGGAGCGGCGCACCCAGGCGGCGGTGTTCGCGTCGAAACTGGATCGGCGTTCGGGCGCGCGACCGGCGCAGACGCCGACCGATTGACCGGCGCCCCCGCGGCGGAATCGGGCTAAGCTGCCCACAGGCATCCCATGCCGGGCGGCGCGTCGCCGCTGCTCCCCGGCGCACGCTGCCGGATGACTGTTCTTGTCTGGAGGTGTCGGGTCAGTGGCTGGCGAGGAACGCGGCTCGGCTTTCGCCAGGCTGGGTCGGCGCGGGCTGGTCGGCAGGATGCACGAGCAGCTCGACGAGTTGCTGGCCGCGCGCGACCAGATGGAGCAGCTGCTGCGCGTCATCGTCGAGATCGGTGCCGGCCTGGACCTGGACGCCACCCTGCGCCGCATCATCGCGGCGGCCCGGGAACTGACCTCCGCCCCCTACGGCGCCCTGGCCATCCGGGATTCCGGCGGCAACCTGGTCTCGTTCGTCCACGCGGGGCTCGACGAGGAGACGGCCGCGCGCATCGGACACCTGCCGGTCGGTAAGGGCCTGCTCAGCCTGTCGCTGATGGACACGCCCGTGCTCCGGATGGACGACCTGACCACGCACCCGGCCGCCGTCGGGTTCCCCGAGCACCACCCGCCCATGCGGGCCTTCCTCGCCGTGCCCATCACGATCCGGGAGACCCTGTTCGGCAACCTCTATCTCACCCACGACGACCCGGCGCGGCTGTTCTCCGAATCCGACGAGGTCGCCGCCCGCGCGCTGGCGTTCGCGGCGGCGGTCGCCATCGACAACGCGCAGGTTTTCGAACGCGAGCGCACGGCCGTCAAGTGGATGGAGGCCAGCCGCGAGATCACCACCGCGCTGCTGTCCAGCACCGAGCCGCACCGGCGCCCGCTGCACCTGATCGCCGAAAGCGCGCGGGCCCTGACCGGCGCCGAGCAGGCGATCGTGCTCGTCCCGGCCGACGCCGACGTCCCCCGCGACGAAGTCGACATGCTGGTGGTCTCGGCCGCCGTGGGAGTCCACGCCGCCGACGTGATGGGCCAGCAGATCCCGGTGGACACCTCGACCTCCGGCAGCGCCTTCCGGTCCGGGGAACCGGTCATCACCGAGTCGCTGCGGTACCCGATCCAGGCGTTCACCGACGTGGGGCAGCGCCCGGCGATCGTCATGCCGCTGCGCGCCCACGACGAGGTGGTCGGCGTGCTCGCGATCGCCCGCGGCGCCGATCAGCCGCCCTTCGACGAGAGCTACCTCGGCCTGGTCAGCGATTTCGCCACCCACGCCGCGATGGCCCTGGTGCTGGCGTCGGCCCGCGACGACGCGCGTCGGCTGACCATCCTGGCCGAGCGCGAGCGCATCGCCCACGACCTGCACGACCACGTCATCCAGCGGCTGTTCGCGGCGGGCATGGACCTGCAGGGCACGCTGGCCCGGGCGCGTTCGCCCGAGGTCGCCGACCGGCTCAACCGCACGCTCGACGATCTGCAGACCATCATCGAGGAGATCCGGACGACGATCTTCCAGCTGAAGACCCCGGCGGGCAAGAACGGCGACTTCCGGCACCGCATCGGGCGCGTGATCGCCGACCTGACCGAGAACCGGGACGTCGTCACCACCGTGCGCATGCACGGGCCGATGACCGCGGTGGACGGCGAACTGGCCGACCACGCCGAAGCGGTCGCCGCGGAGGCCATCAGCAATTCCCTGCGCCACTCCGGGGCGTCGCGGCTGACCGTCGAGGTCAGCGTCGGCGACATGTTCGTCCTCGACGTCGCCGACAACGGTTGCGGCATCCCCGCCGACAACGACCGCAGCAGCGGGCTTTCCAACATGAAACGCCGCGCCGAGCAACTCGGCGGCGCCTGCGAGGTCACCAGTTCGCCCGAGGGCGGCGCCCGGGTCCACTGGGTGGCCCCGCTGACGGGTTAGTGACCAGGGCCGACCGCTGACCAACGACGGGCGGATGAGGCCCAACGGCCCCTGTCCGGGCGGGCCGCGCCGTAATAGTGTCAGGGATCTTCAGCGACCACGCGGTGGAATGGGCGGCGAGGAGTGCGACATGACGGACAGGTCAACGGAATTCGGTGTGCTGGTGGGCGTCGACGGATCGGCGGCATCCGATGCGGCCGTGGCCTGGGGGGCCCGCGAGGCCGCCCTGCACCGACTGCCCGTCACCCTGTTCCACGCCGTGCAGCCCGTCGTCGTCGGATGGCCGGTCGGCCAGCTGTATGCCGACATCCCCGAATGGCAGCAGGAAGAGGCGCAGCGCGTCCTCGAGCAGGCCCGCGCGGCGGTGCCGACCGGCCCGGGCGGTGCCGAGCCGCCCGGGATACGCACGCAGCTGGTGTATTCCGGCGTGGTGCCGGCCCTGGTCGACGCCTCGGCGGGCGCGCGGATGGTCGTGGCCGGCAGCCAGGGGATGAGCGCGCTGGGGCGCCTGCTGCTGGGTTCGGTGACCGCGGGTCTGCTCCATTACGCGCGCTGCCCGGTCGCGGTCATCCGTTCCGGTGCCGCCCCCGATCCCGGCTTGCCGGTGCTGCTCGGGATCGACGGGTCGCCCGCATCGGAGGAGGCGACGGCCCTGGCCTTCGAGGAGGCCTCCCGCCGCGGTGTCGGGCTGGTGGCGCTGCACGTCTGGAGCGACGTCGCGGTGTTCCCGATCCTCGGGATGGACTGGCACGAAAGGGAAGCCGAAGGCCAGGAGATCCTCGCCGAGCGACTGGCCGGCTGGCAGGAACGGTATCCCGACGTGCGCGTCGAGCGAAAGCTGTTCTGCGACAAGCCCGCCCATTGGCTGCTGCAGGAATCGGAACGCGCTCAACTGGTCGTGGTCGGCAGCCGGGGCCGCGGCGGCTTCCCCGGCATGCTGCTGGGTTCGGTGAGCTCGGCCGTGGCGCAGTCGGCGCGGGTGCCGGTGATCGTCGTGCGCTGACGATCGGTGCCCTCGGCATCTGGACTGCCCGCGCCTCAGCGCACGACGAGCACCGAACACCGGCCGCGCCCGCGCTGACCGGCCGGTCCGACGATCCGGGCGACCTTGTCGGCGTCGGCGGCGCCCACGACCGCGAGCCGGACGGATTCCTGGGTGTGGGCCAGGAACTCGGCGGCGCCGCGCCGCGCGGCGGCCGGCATCACGTGCACCTCGGGATAACGGGAGACCCACGGCCCGAGCCGATGATCGAGCTGGCGGTAGGGGATCTCACCGAGTCCCCACCGCCACGCGCCCATTGCCAGCACCGGCGCCCCCCGCAGCCGCGCCTCGCGGAATCCGTGCTCGAGCACCGCGTCGTTGCCGGGGGAGTCGTCGACGACAACGGCGACATATCCGGACTCCGGCGCGGACTCCGGCGCGGAGCCCGGTTCGGCGGCGTCGCGGTCGCACCGGATGATCGCCACCGGGCACTGCGCGTGGCGGGCCACGGCGTCGGCGGCCGAGCCGAGGACCTTGCTGGCGATGCGCCCGATGCCCACCGACCCCACACAGACCATCGCCGCGCGCCGCGACTCGTGCAGCAGGACGCTTTCCGGTGTCCCGTGCGCGATGTCGCATTCGACCTTCACCTGCTCGCCCAGGCCCTGCAGTGCCGCGTCGGCGGCGCGCAGCGACGTTTCGGCGTATTCGACGTCGAGGTCGTCGTCCACCGCGTCCCCGTCGGCATGCCGGTCGGGAACGGCGTGCACCAGCCGCAGCGCCATGTTGCGCCCGACGGCCTCGGTGACCGCCCACCTGGCCGCGTTGATCGCCGCGTCCGAGCCGTCGATACCGACCACGATCCGCTGTGCGGGCTGCGGATGGTCCATCGCGTCCTCCCGGTCCGTGGGCACCGGGGCGTTTCCCCGGGCCGCCAATTCGTGACACTATGCGCGTGTCACTATGTGCGTGACACTATGCGCGTGACACTATGCGCCGGTTCCCCCGCACGGCAGGGCCGTTCGACCCCCAATCGGCGGGCGATGGTCACCCGGCGGCGGGCCTCACCCGATCTCGACGGTGTGCCCGGGCAGCAGCTGGTGCACGCGGCCACGGCATTCGACCAAGACCGCTCCGGTGTTCTTCGCCTCGGAGGTCAGCGCGCCCGCCCGTCCACTGATCTTCAGGTGCAGACGCTGCCCCCGATACAGGAACATCGCCCCGCGATGCCCGGCCCGGCGGGCTTCGGGAAGCCGTCGATACCGGTATTGCAGCAGCGAGCGGGCCACGTTCGGCAGGCGCACGCTCAGCACCGGGGAGACGAACAGCGAGTCCCAGAAGACGTGCCCCCGATAGGCCTCACCGTGCAGCCCGCGGGCCGGGACCCCGGCGTCGAGGTCGGCGGGTGCGGCGAGATGGTCTGCAGCAGGTGCACCAGATGCAGCCGGAGCACCCGCAGAGCCACGGTGTGGTCGGACAGCGTTGTCGGACAGCCCGACGTGGCAGTGTTCCCACAACCGGGCCCACGCCCGGGCGTGCCGATGATGAAGGTCGGCATATCGACCCGCCGCCTCGAGGTGCTGCCGCGCGGCGCTCGCCGGCTCGGAGATGGCGGCATCCTGCCGGTGAAGATGGTCGCGACCTTCTCCACGGTGACCGGCGCGTATCGCGAGTCGGCCCGCACGTCGTCGGCCAGACGGTGCTGCGCGCGGCCACCGCGATCGCGATGCGTGATTGCGACGTCCGGGTTCGCAGGATCACCGAGTCGGAGCCCATCTCCTCGATCGCCGATTCGGTCAGGTGGATGCTCGACAGCGAACGGTAGCGCTCGACCATGGTGTTGCCCACGGCTCCGTCCAGCAGTGAGCGGAATTCGACTGTGCCCAAACAGTTCTCGGCGTCGAGCGTGGTCCGCATGGCGACCACGTGGGGCTGGTGCATCGACGCGAACCGCTGCTGGGCCAGCGTCGTGATCTGGCCCGCACTGTCGCGGAACCGCAGCGTTCGGGTCGGCGTCGCGTGCCGCAGGTCGAATGTCTGCCGATAGGAGAGCAGTTCGACGTCGTCGATGTGAAACCACGCGCCGCCGTTGATTCGGAAGGTCAGTGCCAGCCAGTTGGGCAGGTTGACCAGGCTTTCGTTCTCGATCGTGCGGCCCGCGATCACGTCGGCCGGCTCGTTGTAGACGCCGGCGGCGTACGTGCCCGGGAATGCGACTCGGATGCCGCCGCCTCCGGGGCGCAACCGCGGGTGGCGACATAGCCGTTGCCGACGGTGCACAGCGCTTCGCGCAGCCGCTCGCTACCGGCGTCGTAGCCCTCGTAGACGAGTTCCCACGGAGCGTCGGGCTCGGCGGCCGCGTCCTGCAGCAACAGCGCGCCCGACGGGCGGTCGCCGTCCTCGTCGTGGTGCACCACGATCCCCACGCCATCGAATCGGACCGCGTCCAGGGCGTCTTCGTCGGTGATGTCGTCGCCGATACAGATCGGCAGCACGGCATCGGCCCCGTCGGCCCCGTCGGCCCCGTCGGACCCGTCGGACCGGTCGATGTGGTCGAGGAGCCACTTCAGCGTGGTGCCCCTATCCCAGTCGACGGCCGGGCGCAACTCGATGACCTTGCGGCCGGCGCTGACCCGCAGCCCCTCGGAGCGCGCGCGCCCGCGCACCGCCAAGATCACCCGGTCGACATCGTCGGGACTGGCATTGCGGTAGTGAGCGGCCACCGCAAAGCGCTTGTTTTCCAGCATGATTCCGGGCACGTCGTGCAGAGTCTCCGCCAACCGGGCGGCGGCGGCCTCGGCGTTCTCGTGGCGGGTCCCGTCCGGTGCGGCCAGTTCGAAACCGTGGCTGCCCGCGTACCACAGTCCGTCGACGCCGACCCGCGCGCGCACGTCCGCCAGGTCCCGGCCGCTGATCACCGCCACGGGGCAGAGCGCGGACAGCGTGCGCAACGTGTCGGCGGCGCCGTCGACCGGCGTCGCCGCGTCCGGCTGCGCGACGATCTCCGAGAGCGTGCCGTCGAAGGCGAGGAACACCGCGGGTCGCCGGCCGGCCACCAGTTCCCTGAGCTGGCTGTAGGCCTGGGCGGCGTCGGCGATGCCCGACAGGGCAGTGCCGGCGGGCCGCACCGAGATCTCCGCGAGGTCGGCGACGACGGTGTCGGCCCCGGCCGACATCGGATCTGCGGCATGGCCGTTGCGCTGCAGACCGATTCGGTCACCCGGGTGACGATGCCACAGGGGCGTCCGCGATCGAACCCGGGCGAACCGATCGGGGCCCCTTGTCCACCCGGTTGAGGACTAAAGCCTCATGTCCGACGGCCTTTCGCGCCATAGCCTTTTCACCGAGCGAGGGGAGTACGACATGTCCGCACCCGCCAACCGATACGGGATACTGGCCGGCGTCGACGGATCACCCGCGTCCAACGCGGCCGTCTGCTGGGCCGCGCGTGAGGCGGCGCTGCGCCACGTGCCGCTGACCGTGGTGCACATGGTCAATGCCGCCGTGCCGATGTACCCGCAGTTCCCGCTGTCCTCCGGTGTCTCGGCATGGGAGCAGGAGGAGGGCCGGCGCGTCCTCGAGCACTCGGTCAAGATCGCCGAAGACGCCGTGCCGGCCGGTCGCAAGATTCCCGTCGCCGGCGAACTCAGGTGCTCGCCGCCGGTGCCGACGCTGGTCGACATGTCCGACGACGCGGAGATGCTCGTCCTGGGCAGCCACGGGCGCGGCGCGGCGACGCGGGTCCTGCTGGGCTCGGTCAGCTCGAACGTGGTGCGCGGCGCGCGCTGCCCGGTCGCGGTGGTCCGCGACGAGGACCCGCTGATGCCCCATCCGGGGCAGGCCCCGGTGTTGGTGGGGGTCGACGGCTCGCCGGCCTCGGAGCTTGCCGTGGCCATCGCCTTCGACGAGGCGTCCCGGCGGGGCGTGGACCTGCAGGCGCTGCACGCGTGGAGCGACGTCCAGGTCTACGAACTGCCCGGGGTGGACTGGGTAACGGTCAAGGCCGAAGCCGAGCGCAGCCTCGCCGAACGGCTGGCCGGCTGGCAGGAGCGCTATCCGGACGTCACGGTGCACCGGCTCGTCGAATGTGACCGCCCGGCACCGCAGTTGATCGAGAAGTCGGAGGGTGCCCAGTTGGTCGTCGTGGGCAGTCACGGCCGGGGCGGGTTGAGCGGCATGCTGTTGGGGTCGGTCAGCAACGCCGTCCTGCACTCGGTCCGCATGCCGGTGATCGTGGCGCGGCCGCGTTGAGGCCATGGCTGGCGCGACGGGCACGCACACCGCGACGGCGTCGGGTCCGGTGAGCATGACCGCGGCGCCCTACGCGGAGGTACGCGAAACCCACACGGGTGTCGTCGTGCTGGCCGGCGACCGCGCCTTCAAGGCGAAGAAGCCGGTGCTGACCGACTTCCTCGACTTCCGGACACCGCAGCGGCGCGAGCGCGCCTGCGCCCGGGAAGTCGAGCTGAACAGCCGCCTGTCACCGCAGAGCTATCTGGGCGTCGCCCACCTCAGCGACCCCGCCGGCGGGCCCGCCGAACCGGTCGTCGTGATGCGCCGCTACCGCGACGAGGACCGGCTGGCGTCGATGGTGGCCCGCGGCCCGGAAGAATCCGTCCGCGGCGTGCTGGACGCCGTCGCCGCGGCCCTGGCCGGCTTCCACGCCCTTGCCGAGCGGAGCCCGCTGATCGACGCCCAGGGCGAGGTCGCAGCGGTCGGCCGGCGCTGGGCCGAGAACCTCGCGGAACTCGAGCGCTATGCGGGCATGGGAGTGCCTGGTGTCGCGGCCGGGGAGGTGGCACGGCTGCGCCGTCTCGCCGAGGAGTTCATCGCGGGGCGTGCGCCCCTGTTCACCCGCCGCATCGCGGCGGGTCAGATCGTCGACGGCCACGGCGACCTGCTCGCCGACGACATCTTCTACGCGGACGGGCGGCCGGCGCTGCTGGACTGCCTCGAGTTCGACGACGAACTGCGCTACGTCGACCGCATCGACGACGCCGCCTTCCTCGCCATGGATCTGGAGTTCCTGGGCCGGGGCGACCTCGGGGACCACTTCCTGCAACGCTACGTCGCGCACGCGGCGGACACCGCGCCGCCGGTGCTGCGGGACTTCTACATCGCCTACCGCGCCGTCGTCCGGGCCAAGGTCGAATGCCTGCGCTACACCCAGGGCAAACCCGGGGCCGCCGACGACGCCGCCCGCCACCTGGACATCGCGGGCCGGCACCTGCGCAGCGGCACCGTCCGCCTGGCGCTCGTCGGCGGCAACCCCGGCACCGGCAAGTCGACCCTGGCGCGGGGGCTTTCCGAACAGTTCGGCGCGCAGGTGATCTCGACCGACGACGTGCGGCGCGAACTGCGCGGGGCCGACGTCATCACCGGCGAGTCCGGTGTCCTGGACACCGGGTTGTACAGCCCGGCGAACGTCACCACGGTCTACGACGTGGTCCTGCGGCGGGCACAGGAGTCGCTGGTCAACGGTCAATCGGTGATCCTCGACGGCACCTGGCGGGACCCGCAGATGCGCGCGCACGCGTACCGCGTTGCCGCCGAGTCGCATGCGGCGATCGTGGAACTCGTGTGCTCGGCGTCCACCGACCTGGCCGCCGGCCGGATCACGACGCGGCGACGGGGCAGTTCGGAGGTGACCCCGGAGATCGCCGCCGCGCTGGCCGCCCACGGGGCAGGATGTGCCGGATGGGACAGCGCACACCGCATCGACACGTCCCGGCCGCTCGAGCAGGTGCTGGCGAAGGCCCGTGGCCTCTGGGAGCGCGCGACGTTTCGAGCTGCGAGAGAGGAGCAGCGATGACTCGGCATTGGCTGGTGATGGAGGCGCCCGGCGAAGAGTCGCGGTTCGTCACCCGGCTGGCGGGTGCCGGCCGGCATCTGCCCGAAACACAGCTCACCACAGACGAATTGATGGCCACCACACGCCACCACACCCACATCGACCTGGAGCGGCTGACCGGGATCCGCGAACGCCGCGTCTCGGTCGGCGACGAGGACTCCTACAGCCTGGCCACCGCGGCGGCACGCAACGCGCTGGCCACCGCGCGGCTGGACCCGGCCTCGCTCGACGTGGTCGTCAACTGCAGCATCACCAAATTGCGCGGAGGTCTGACCCAATGGCTGGAGCCCTCGATGAGCAGCGCGGTGGCCCGCGCGATCGGGGCGCACCGCGCGATGACCTTCGACGTGTCCAACGCCTGCGCCGGGATGCTCACCGGGGTGACGATCGTCAACAACTGGATCCGGCAGGGCATCGTGGAGCGCGCCCTGGTCGTCAGCGGCGAATACATCTCCCAGCTCAGCCACAACGCGGCCCGGCACATCCGCAACATCATGAGCAAGGAACTCGCCTCGCTGACCCTCGGCGACGCGGGTGCCGCACTGGTGCTGGAGCGCGCTCCCGCCGGCTCCGCCGGCATCAGCCTGGCCGGGTTCACCACGGTCGCCGACTACAGCAGGCTCTGCCTGGCCTATCCGCGCGGTCACGACCCCGGCGCGCGGATGTTCACCGACTCCCGCGCGATCCAGCGGGCCGCGATGGACAACACCCCGGTCCTGCTGCAGGAAGTCCTTGACACGGCGGGGATTTCGATCCACGACATCGACCACGTGATCACGCATCAGACCTCCGCCCGTGCCATTCGCAAGGGGATGGCCGCGCTGTCGGAGTCCTTCGGCGACACGCCCCGCCACGACGCGGTGATCACCGTCGACCGCTACGGCAACACGGCCTCGACGACCCACACGGTGGCCCTGGTCGAGGAACTGGAGGCGCGGCACATCGCGCCCGGCGAGACGATCGCGTTGATCGCGTTGGCCTCCGGGCTGGAAATCGGCGTGGTCCTGGTGACCCTGGACGAGGAATTGGTGAGCCGCTATGGGCACGACGATTGATCGGATCGACATCGCGCGTCCCCACCGGGTGGCGGGGTGGCGTCATCGCCACAGCGCGCTGCACCTGGCCGTCACCGCGGCGAAGGACTGCCTGAATGGAGCTGGCTGTGCCGCAAGCGAATTGGACCTGGTGGTCAACGCGGGGATCTACCGCGACCGCAACCTGGGGGAGCCCGCCCTGGCGGCGTTGATCCAGGACGACATCGGGGCCAACCCTGAGGAGCCGCACGGCGGCGGGCACGGCACGTTCTCCTTCGACGTCGCCAACGGGGCCTGCGGAATTCTCACCGCCCTGCAGATCGTGGACGGGTTCCTGCGGGCACGCAGCATCCGCCACGCGATCGTGGTGGCCAGCGACGCCGACCCGGGGCACGGCCTCAGCGAGAACTTCCCGTTCTCTCCGGTCGGGGCGGCGTTGTTGTGCGGATGGTCCGACGACGACGACGGCCTGGGCCGCGTGTTCTGGGTGAATTCGGCGGAAGACGGTGAGATATTCTCCGCGACTGTGGGTTTCGCCGATGCCCGCAACGTGCTCCGAGTCGGCGAGTCGCCCGGGATGGACGAGGCGTTCGCCCTCGCCGCGGCCCGGGCGGCGGGCCGCTGCCTGGATGCCGAGTCCGCGGGGTTGACGGACGTCGACCTGATCGTCGCCGCCCCGCCGCGGCCGGGGTTCCGCGCCGCGCTGGGCGGGCGGCTCGGGTTTCCGGTGGAACGCATCGCCGTCGCCGGCGACGAGCGCATGCACACCGCCGCGCTGGCGGCCGCGTTCCAGGGGCACCTCGGGCGGCTCGCGGCGGCCACGCGGGTCCTTTTCGTCGCCGCGGGCGCCGGCGTCACCGCCGGTGCCGCGCTGTACCGCCAGCGGCCGGGGCCCGCGTGAGGAGCCGCATCGAGCGGATCGCCGTGAGCACCGGTGGCGGCGACGCGCCGGGGCTCAACGCCGTCATCAATGCGGCCACCCTGGCCGCGCGCAACCGTGGCTGGGAGGTCGTCGGGATCCGGGACGGCTTCAACGGCCTGCTGACCCCGGAAGACTATCCCGACGGGGGGCTGATCGAGCTGACCCGTGACCGGGTGCGCGGCATCATCCACCAGGGCGGCACGATCATCGGAACCACCAATCGCGGCAATCCGACGGCGTTTCCGGTGCACCGGCCCGACGGCACCTGGGTCGAGGTGGACCGGACGCGGGAGCTGATCGACCGGTTCGCCGAGCACCGCATCGACGCCCTGATCCTGGTCGGCGGCGACGGGTCGATGTCGATAGGCCAGCACCTGCACGACGCCGGGCTGCGCCTGGTCGGGGTGCCCAAGACGATCGACAACGACCTGGACAAGACGGTCTCGACGTTCGGGTTCGACACCGCCGTCGACTTCGCCTCCCAGTGCATCGACCGGCTGTTCACCACCGCCACGTCGCACGGCCGGATCATCGTCGTGGAGGTGATGGGACGCTACGCGGGCTGGATCGCCCTGAACGCCGGCATGGCGTCGGGGGTGCACGCGATTCTCATCCCGGAGATCCCGTTCGGTCTGGACCCGGTGGCCGCGTTGATCGCCGACCGCGAACGGCACGGCGCGAAGTTCTCCATCGTCTGCGTCGCCGAGGGCGCACGGCCGGTGGGTGGGGAGGTGTCGATCGTGGGCAGGTCGCCGGGGCAGGCCGAGCGGCTCGGCGGCATCGGCGCCAAGGTGGCCGCCGCGCTCGAGGAGATGACCGGACGCGAGGCCCGCACGGTCGTGCTCGGGCATCTCCTGCGGGGCGGTTCGCCCACCTCGTTCGACCGGTTGCTCGGGCTGCGGTTCGGCGGCGCGGCCGTGCGGGCCCTCGATGAGGGGCGCAGCGGGGTGATGGTGGCTCTCGACCCGCCGACGGTCGACTACGTTCCGCTCGCCGAGGCCACCCGGCGGCAGAAGACGGTCCCGCTGGACTGCGACTCGCTGCTGACCGCGCGCGACATGGGGATCAACTTCGGCGACGAGATGCCCGTGCACAGCACGATCGGGCGATGACGCGGGGACTCGGGAGGCTCAGGGGCTGGGGCGCTCAGGCCGCGCCACTGTCCTCATCCTCGTCGTCTTCGTCGTCGTCTTCGTCGTTGTCGTTGCGGCGCAGCAGTTTTTCGGGGTGCCAGTAGGTGTTGGTGCGGGGTTGGCCGCGCTCGAGGTGTGGGGGTG
>NZ_VMQU01000004.1 GCF_007714205.1 Mycobacterium helveticum
GCCCGATCGCGACCGCCGACCCACCCCCACCGGAGGTCAGTGCGGCGGTGAACCGAACCTCGGGAATGCCAAGCGTTTCCATGAAGTCGGCGGTGTCCATCTTTTCGGTGTAGCCCGCGCTGGCTCCCGAATAGTAGGCGAAGCCGTCGACGTCGGTGACGGGAAGACCCGCGTCCTCGCACGCCGCCAAGATGGCCTCGCCGGCCAGCTCGGTGATCGACTTCGGCAACGACCCGCCGCGCTTGTAGTAGGGCGTGGCGCCGACACCCACGACCGCGACGTCGCATTGCCCTGTTGTATTTGGCACGCGCTCAGACGTTTTCGACTGGTATGGGCGGGACATCGGGGAACAGTTCGTAGAACGTGCCCTGGGTGATCCGCAGCCGGGTCTCGTCGCTGACGCCGTCGAACAGCCCCTTCAGGGTGTCTTGGGTGTGACCGAACGTGCCCTCCATGTGCGGGTAGTCGCTGCCGAACATCACGTTCTTGTAACCCATGTGCTCGAACGCGGCGACCGCCGTCTCATCGTGCTGGTATGAGGCATACACCTGGGTGTAGAGGATCTCCTTGGGGCTACGAGTCAGTTTGGGCCGCACCGCCATATGGTGTTGGCGATATCCCTCGACCATCCGGTCGCCGAGGAACGGCACCCAGGTCGCTCCGCCTTCGGAGATCAGCACCCGAAGGTCTGGGTGGCGGTCCAAAGCGCCGGAGGCGACCATCTTCATCGCCGCCCGTTGACCTGAGAACGTCGTCTCGGCGTAATTCATCACCGCTCCGCCCGGTCCGCGGTAGACCTGGCCCGCTCCGCCCGATGCACCGCCCACTGACATGTCGACCGGGTCGGTGCCGATATGGAATGCGATCACCATGCCGGCTTCTTCGGCCGCCGCCCAGAACGGTTCCCACTCCTTGCGATGCCAGTCCGGGGCGCTCGGATGGGGCGTCGTCGGCAAGAACACCGCCTTGAAGCCTTTGCCTGCCGCCCAATGCAGTTCCTCTACGGCGTCCTCCACGACCAGAGTCGATACCTGGGCGGTCACCACGTAACGCGGTGACACCGCGCAGATCTCCTCGAGCGCCCACTCGTTGCTGGCGCGCATACACGCCTTGAGCAATTCGGGGGTGCGGAAGGTCGAGGCCCACATGCCGAGCGACGGGAAAATGACCTCACCCCAAACACCTTCCTTGTCCAAGTCCCCAAGCCGTGCCTTCGCATCGCGGATGCCTTGCGGCTTCATGCTCTCCTCGATGAAGGCGGTCATCGCTGATGACGGCAGCTTGCGCCGGAAGATCTGTCCGTCGACCGAGACGGTCTCGTACTCGCCGTCGGGGTCCTTCTCGGCGTGCGGCGTCAGGTCGGCGAGCGCCTGGGGCAAACGGGACTGCCACAGGTCGTCGGGTTCCAGAAAGTGCGAGTCACCCGAATTGGTCCAGATCATGTTCATTGGTCCTCCACGGATTCGTCGCTCATTCGAATGATGCCAGCCGCCCAGGCGCAAGTCCAGTATTTCTAATGATTAGACATTACTATTTGGCGGAAGGGGTGACGACGGTAAAAACTGATGCGGACTAGAGGAGGCCCATGCCGGAGCTGGGAGCTGAGTCGCCCCCGAGCGAGCGGAGGCGAAATGCCTCGGGCGAATCGACTCGGGTGATGTTGATGGAGGTCGCCGAGCGGCTGTTCGCCACGCGCGGCATCGAAGCGGTGACACTGAAGGAGATTCAGCAGGCGGCCGGGCAGTCCAACACCTCGGTGATCCGCTACCACTTCGGATCCCGCGAGGGCCTGATACGTGCGCTGATCGCGTACCGCCAGGCCTCACTTGGGGCCGATCGTCAGGAAATGCTCACGATCATGCGCGAGCAGGGCAAGGAGGCGGACCCCCGCGCCGTGGTGTGGCTACTGGTGCGGCCGCTGGCCAACAGCATCGCCGCGGGTGAGATGTTCGCGCCTTTCCTCGCCCGGCTCATGGAGGATCCGCGCGCGCGCAACGATTACTGGCCGGATCACGTCGACGATGAGTGGACCCAGGAGAAGCTGGAAGAGCTGGTCGACGCCGCACTGCAGGATCTGCCCGAGCGGATCCGGCGTGGCCGGACCTTCCAGCTGTACGTCAGCCTGATCAATGTCCTCGCTGCGGCAGCTCGTTCGGGCCACGGACTCAGCGAGGCGCAGCTGCATAATTACGTGGACACCTGGGTCGGAATGTTAACGGCGCCGGTGTCGTATGAGACCCGCGCGCTGATGGCTGAAGACGACGTCTGAGCCGTCAGCTGCCGCCGACGATCTCTTTGGCTCTCAGGCCAGCGATTGCCGCGTCGTCCAGTCCGATTTCGCGCAGTACCCCATCGGTGTGCTGTCCGATGGTGCATCCCGCGTCGGCCCGTGTCCGTGATCGCGAGAACCGGCACAAGGGCGCTAGCCGCCGGTGCTCCTCGAAGATCGGGCTGTGGGCGTCCACGGCATAACCTGCCTCGTAGTACAGGTCGCCCTGCAGCACCAACTCGGAATTGGCCTCCATCACCTCGACGCACCCAACGTCTTGAGCGGACAGTTCCTCTTCCCACTCCAGTTTGGTCTTGGTCGCGAAAACCGTTGTCAGTGCGGCGATTAGCTCCTCGTCATACTGTGAGCGAGATTCGGCGTCGGCAAAGCGCTCGTCGGCGTGCAAGTCGACGTACGGCGACATCGCTTTAGCCAGTGCCGGCCATTCGCGCGGCAATGGAGCAGCGAGAAAGATATAGCCGTCGGCCGCTCGGTACATCCGATACAGAGCGTTCATGCCGAAAAACTGTTGGTCGGCGGCCGTCTCGGCGGGTCGGGACGCATAGCTCGCGTTGTAGGCGATCATCGCCTGCTGCACGGTGCCGAGCATCGTCGTCACCGCGTTGGTCAGCGCCTTCCCACGGCGCTTGGCGTACAAAGCGACCAGGAGCGCCGAACCGACACCGTGCGCCGCGATGCCGTCGGATTGTACGGCGGGGACGGCTCCACCCGCGTGGAGTTTGACAGCCCGCCGGTGCAAGTCATCCAGATCGGCGGGAGGCTCACCCGTGTCGTGGCTGTCGACGAGCGCCAAGCCCGACGCCGCGCCGACCGACGGCGCGTAGGCTGCGCGATGGGCGAACGGTCCGTCGACCCCGTAACCCGAGGTCGTCACGAACGCCAAGTCCGGATTGACCGCCCGCAGCGAGGCCTCATCGATCTTCGCCCGCTCGGCAGCCTTCCCGCGGAAGCACTGCAGCACGATGTCGGACCGCTTGGCCAGTTCGTAGACCAGCTCGAGGCCCTCGGGCTTGGTGAAGTCGATCGCGACGCTTTCCTTGCCCTGCAACACCTTTGCGCCACCCGCCTCGGGGAACGCGACCAGGTTGCGAATGTTGTCGCCATCGAGCGGTTCGACCTTGATGACACGGGCCCCCAGGTCGGCCAGCAGGGTCGCGCCGTATGGTCCGGCGAACATGCTGCCGAACTCCAGCACCGTCACACCCGTCAGCGGCGGATCGTCGTGGTCTGCCTGCGGGGCGGCCGGGGAGGCGCCGCCCACTTCGTCGAAGGTGACCGAGTCGTTGTGCTCGCCGACTCGGGGGGCCGGCCGAAGCCGGGTCAGCGGTTTGCCGTCGGCATGAATGAGGGTCGACGGCTGTCGTACGGCTCCCAGATCGGGGTCGATGACGGTGGTGGCGCGCCCTTCGTGCACGGTCTGCGGGTGATTCAGCGAGTCCTCGGGACTCCGGAACAATTCCCCACTCAGGTCGGGATTTTCCGCCATGGCCTGCTGCCATTCGGCGAGCGTGCGGGCACCGACCCGTTCGATCATCATGTCCCACCACTGCATGCGAAGTTCGGGGGTTGGCAGCATGGGAAAGCCCTGCCACTTCGGGTCGGCGAGCTCCCCCAGCAGGTCCAGCTCGGCCAGCCAGGCGCCGATCAATTTCGGCGATACCTGGGCGAACTGCAGCCATCGCCCGTCCTTGGTCGCACACACCAGCAACGCATAAATGAGATAGGCCTGGGGCCGGCCCTGATTGTCGTATGCGGCGTCCATCGGTTCGAAGGCGCCCGGATACCGTTGGAGCACCATCTCGTAGAACCAGTTGTAGGGATCCATCGATCCCATGCCCGTTACCAAGTTGGTCTCGACGGCTTGGCCGCGCCCACTGCGCTCCCGTTCCAGGAGCGCGGCCAGCACACCCTGAACGGCGGCATGGGCGGCACCCCACGAGGCATAAGTGAACGTGGTGAACGCCGGGCCAGGACGTGGCGCGAGTCCGCGCTTCTCGTGCATGACGCCCGTCTTGGCCATGACTAGCGCTTCCCAGCCCTTGTAACTGCGGAACGGGCCTGACGAGCCCCAACCGGTGATCGTCGCCGCGACGAGTCGTGGATAAGCCTTCGACAGCGCGTCGTGAGCAAGTCCGATGCGCTCGGCGGTGGTCGGCCGCATGGTGCTCACCATGACGTCGGCGCGCCGCAGCAGGGCACGCAGCCGCTCGAGGTCCGCGTCGTCATGCAGGTTCAGTGACACGCTGCGCTTGCCACGCAGCAGCGCTGGCCAGCCAGCTAGATCACGCAGCGGACTGCCGTCGGGCGGCTCGACCATGATCACCTCGGCCCCGCAGTCGGCGAGAAACTGCGTCGCCTGCGCGCCGGGCAGCGTCGTCGATAGGTCGACCACCACGAGGCCGGCCAGCGGCCCGTCCGACGCGACTTCCGGCATGTTCGCTCCCTAGCGCCTGCGGGCGGATCTCATGAAGACGTGAAGTGACGCACGCCACGTCAGCATCGCAGCGATCAATATTAATGTCAATGTATTAGTCTCGTGAGATGACGGAGACCCATGAAGCGGAGTCACGAGGCGGGTTCCCGCCGATGCGTACCTGGCAGGAGCCGGCGGTACGGAGCCCGGGCGGGGGCGCCGAATACGGCGACATGATCGCGGCGCTGCGCGATTTCCTTGACCACGTGGCCGCGGCGGCGCCGGACACGGCGACCATAGTCGCGCTAAAACAGGACTTGCAGGGATGGGCCGACCGCTTGGCCCAATCCGCAGTCCCCGAGCGACGGCAGATCTTCGCCCGCCGGCTCGATCTGCCGGGACGCGGACAAACCATGTCCCCCAACTTCATTCCGACCGCGGGCGACCATGAGAAAGTCGAGGGGTCGGTAACGTTCGGCCGATACTTCCTTGGCGGCGGAGGGGCCGTGCACGGCGGCGCCATCCCACTGTTATTCGACGAAGTGCTCGGGCGGCTCGCCAGCAGCGGCGACCGTGCTCCCGCGCGGACCGCGTATTTGCACACCGACTTCCGGTCTATTACACCCGTCGGCGAGGAACTGGCGGTACGGGCGTGGTTCGTCAGCGAGCAGGGGCGCAAACGAGTTCTCCGCGCTCAACTCACCCACGGCGACACGCTGTGCGCCGAAGCTGAGGGCCTGTTCATCGAGCTGCGCCCGGATCAGCCATGACTCAACGCTCGACTTCTGACGTCGGTTGCCGCCGTTGAATATCTCTGTCATGCAGGGTGATCAGCTCGCGCAGGGCGAGCCGGTCGGGCTTGAGCATCGCCGTCAGCGGTAACTCGTCGACGATCAGCAATTCGTCGGGAGCTTTGTAATCGGCCAGTTCGGTCGCCACGTGATTTCGCAACTCGGCCAGCGTGGGCGGCGCGGCGGCGTCTGCCGGCACCACGCACGCGACGCCGATCTCTCCGATCACCGGGGCCGAGCGCCCGACTACGGCAGCGTGTTTCACGCCGGGGTGTCCGGTGAGCGTCCGCTCAACCTCGCCGGGATGCACGTTGTAGCCACCCCGGATGTACATGTCACCGCGGCGACCAACCAGGGTGATATTGCCGTCGTCGCCGAGCACGCCGACGTCGCCGGTGCGCAGCCACCCGTCGCGCAACACCTCTGCGGTGAGTTGCGGGTTGCGCCAGTAGCCGCGCATCACGCAGGGGCCGCTCACCTCGAGTACGCCGTCCGCTCCGATGCGCACGTCCATTCCCGCGGCAGGCCGTCCCACGGTGCGGAATTGAACCTCGGGGGCGTCGTCCGGTTCGGTGCCGCTGATGGTCGGGCACTCGGTCATCGCGTACCGCACAACCAGCGGGACCCCGATATCCTCGGCGACCCGCCGTACCAGTTCGGGGGGCGCCGGCGCTGTAGCCACCACTCCGATCCGCAAGTGCGGCAATGCCTTCGAGGTCACTCCATCGACGTCGAGCAGCTTGGCCCACTGGGTCGGCACCGCGCCCGCCACGGTGACTCGCTCGTCGCGAAGGATGTCGAACATGCCCCGGGCCGACCACGGTGTCGGGGGCACCACCAATGTGCTGCCCCACACCAACTGATCCCAGAGCTTGAACATGTAGCCAGCGTGGGCGAACGGCGTCGACGTGAGGCGCCTGTCGTAGGGCGCGCTCATCACCCCTGATGCTGTCGCGCCCGCGGCCAGTCGCTCGGCATCGAAGGCCGCCCCCTTCGGCGTTCCCGTGGTGCCGCTGGTGAAGATCAACGCAACCAAATCCCGACGGCTGAGCTCCACGGCGGATGGTGCCGATGACGAGGTGTCTTTGCACAGCGCATCCCGCGACAGCAGCCGATGTCCGGTGTCGGGTAGGGGCCCGAGCTGCTCGTCAGCCACGATCAACGCTGGCTCAGCTTGCTGCAGAACCGATTCGATCTCTCGACGACCCAGCCGGGGGTTCAGGCCGGCGGTGATCGCGCCGATCATCGCCGCGGCGGCGTAACACGTCGCATAGTCGATGCCCGACGGCAGCCACAGCGTGACGACATCGCCCTTGCCGACGCCGAGGTCGGCGAACTGGGCCGCGACGCTACGGGCTCGGCCGATCCAGTCCGCGAAGGTGATTCGGGCGCCGGGCTCGACGTAGGCCTCGATGTCCCCATGGACGGCGGCGGCCATTTCCAACATCACCCGGGTGTCGGCCACATCGGAACTCAGCGGTGCGTGCGCCACCTACGGTTCCTCGGCGCCGAGAATCATTGTGCCGCTGGAGCAGAACCAGCCGCCGGTACCGCTGACGCAGGCGATCCGGGCGTCGGGTACTTGGCGCGGGCCGCATTCGCCGCGTAGCTGGCGTGCCGCCTCGACCAGCAGGAACAAACCCCGCTGACCCGGGTGGCACGCCGACAGTCCGCCGCCGTCGGTGTTGGTGGGAAGTTCACCGCCTAACCGCAACGAACCTTTCTCGACGAATCCGCCGCCTTCCCCCTTCGGGCAGAAGCCGATGTCTTCGAGGGTGAGCAGCAACATGTAGGTGAACGCGTCGTAGATTTCCGCGACGTCGACGTCGGACGGGGAGACACCGGCACGAGCGAAGGCCAGCGGCCCGCTGACCGAGGCCGGGCCGATAGTGAGGTCGTCCCACTGAGACGTCAGCATGTGCGAGGTGGTTTCCCCCGAGCCGAGCACCCACACCGGCTTACTACGAAGATCCTTCGCGCGTTTCGCGCTGACGAGAACGGCGGCGGCGCCACCGTCGCTGCGAATGCAGCAGTGCAGCTTGGTGAAGGGGTCGGCGATCATCGGTGCGCCGAGCACGTCGTCGATGCTGATCGGGTCGCGGTAGTAGGCCTCGGGATTGTCGGCCGCATTGAACCGCGCGGACACGGCGACCTCGGCAAGCTGCTCGATCGTGGTGCCGTAGGTGTACATGTGCCGGCGCGCCGCCATGGCGTACTTGGAGATCAGGGTGTGGCCGTAGGGCGCCTCCCACTGCAGCGGTCCGCGCGCGCCCCAGTTGATGTTGGCCCCCCGCAACCCTTTTCGGAGATCCGAGCGCGCGGTCGAGCCGTAGCTCAGCAGCACCACGTCGGCATGCCCAGCGGCGATCGCGTCAGCCGCGTGGGCGGCCATCACCTCCCACGACGCTCCCCCGACCGCGGTGGAGTCGATCCACCGTGGCCGCAGCCCCAGATATTCGCCGACGTCGACTGGGGGAAGTGTGCCCTGACCGGTGGAGGCCAACCCGTCGACGTCGCCGGGCGTCAGGCCGGCATCGGCCAGGGCGCGCCGGCTGGCCTGGGCGATCAGCTCGTAGGGGCCCTTGTCGTCGACCCGCCCCACGTCGGACAGGGCCACGCCCGCGATGGCGACCGTGCCGCTCACTGGGCGCGGTCCTGGGCCAGCAGTTCGGCCAGCACGTCGGTGGGCTCACCGAACAAGTGTCGAAACACATGCGCGCGCTTCAGATACAGGTGCATGTCGTTCTCGAATGTGTAGCCCATCCCGCCGAACACGTGGATGCCTGCGGCGGCATTGTCGACGGCCGCCGAGCCGGCCACCGTGACGGCCGCGAGCACTTGCAGCAGGGCGTCGGCGCGGCCACCCGCGAACGCCACCGCGGCGAAGAATGTCTGCGCCTGAGCGGCCTCGGCGGCGATCTCCATGTTGACGCAGGCGTGCTTGATCGCCTGATGCACGCCGATCGGTTTGCCGAACTGCACCCGTGTCTTGGCGTGTTCGGTCGCCGACGCTGCCGCGGCCGCGGCCAAGCCGGTAAGATAGCCTGCCGCAAGCACCGTCGCGCGGGCCCAGATCCATTCGTCCTCAGCGGGCAACCAGTGCACGGGTTCAGCGGATTCTACTGTGGCCGAGGCTATCCGGGTGCCCGGGTCGGCAGCGGTCACGGCAGCCAGTGGCCCGAAGGAATCGATGTCGACGAGAGCGGCGCCGCTGCGGGCCACCAGCAGGGCGTGCGAGGCACCCGCCGGTTCGAACAAATCGAAGGTGCCTTTAATAGGCCTAGCCGGGCGGACGTCGCCGTCGCCACGCAGTACCGCGAGGGCCACCGAGGTCGCCCCGGAGCCGATCCGCTGCGCGAGCGGATCGTCGCCGCAGCGGGCTGCCACCCGAGCGGCCAACGTGCACCCCAGAAACGGCCCCGGCGCGAGGCGCTTGCCGAGTTCGACGAACAGCAGCGCCTCGTCGTCGAGGGGCCGGCCCGATCCTCCGAACTCCTCATCGAGCCCGAGCGTGAGCAGGCCCAACTCCGCACATTCTCGCCACAGCGACTCAGGAACCGACGCTTGCACGTGGCGATTAGCGCGGATCCGTTCCACGGGCATCCGATCGGCGAGGAATTCACCAGCCGCCGTGACGATTTCGAGCTGATCAACTCCGGGTAGTAAATCCACCGTTTGGTCCTCTCATCGCGGCAGTCCCAGCACGCGCTCGCCGACGATGTTGCGCTGGACCTCCGAAGTTCCGCCGCCGATGGCTTGAGAGAAGCTGTAGTAGTAATAACCGACCCAGCCGTCCACGTCCCACCGCGACGAATACCGGACCGCAGCAGGACCGACAATATCCATCGCCAATTTGCCGATCTCCTTGGCCAATTCGGCGTACATCAGCTTGACGATCGAACCCCGCGGGCCCGGCGTCTCGGTCTTCATGGCCTCGCAGATGTTCGTGTAGGTGAGCGCCCGCAGCGACGCCACGGAGGCGCGGGCCCGGGCCAGTCGTCGCGCGATCTCGTCGTCGGCGATGGCGGGCCTGAGCCCGTCCGGGCCGACGTGGTCGCGCGCGTAGTCGATGAGGTCCTCGATGATCTTGGCCAACCGCACCTGGTTGGCGGTGAACGCGGTGCCGCGCTCGAAGGAGAGGGTGGCCATCGCAACCGACCAACCTTCGCCCACATCGCCGACCACGTTGCAGAGCGGAATGCGCACATCGTCGTAGAACACTTCGCAGAATTCTGAGCCGCCCTCGATGGTCTCGATCGGGCGGACGTCGATGCCCGGCGTACTCATGTCACAGATTACCCAGGTGATGCCCTTGTGCTTGCTGCCGGTGTTGTCCGTGCGCACCAGCAATTCCTGGTAGTCCGCGACGGTGGCGAAGCTGGTCCACAGCTTCTGTCCCGACACCACCAGGTCCTCACCGTCGATGACCGCCTTGGTGCGCAACGCCGCCAGATCCGATCCAGCATCGGGCTCGGAGAAGCCTTGACACCAAATCACCTCGCCCCCAAGTATTTTCGGCAGGTGGAATGACTTTTGCTCCTCGGTGGCTCTGGTGATCAGAGTGGGCCCGGCATGCGAGTTACCGACGAAGCACGCATCGATGCCGGGGAACCCCCGCGCGGCGTACTCCTCATACCAGATCAACTGCTGTAGCAGCGTCAGCCCTTTTCCGCCGTACTCGGTGGGCCAGGCGATGCCGGCCCAGCCGCCTTCGGCCTGAGTGCGCTGCCAGGCAAGGTCGTATTCGCGGATACCCGCGTCGTCGCGGGGGCGCGGCTCGGTCGGCTTGTTCTCGTCGAGCCACGTGCGGACCTGGTCGCGAAACTCCAGCTGGTCAGGCGTGAAGTCGAGGTCCATGATCCGGAATTCTAGGTGACACGATAGTCAGAAACAATGCGGCACTCATCGGCTGCGATACCGTGCGGCCAGTTCTTCAGCACCGCGGGCCAGCAGTGCCACGTCCGCGCCGACGAGCACGAAGCTCGCGCCGGCCGCCATGTAGCGGCGCGCCAGTGGCTCGCTGAACGCATTAACCCCGGCGCGCTTGCCGTGTTCCACGATGGTCGCCAGCGCGGTTTCAATGGCGTTCACGATGTCTGGATGCTCCGGCTGCCCAAGTTTGCCCATCGACGCTGCCAGGTCGGCCGGCCCGATGAAGACGGCGTCCACTCCGTCGACGTCGACGATCTCTCCGAGCTGAGCCAGACCTGCCGCACTCTCCACCTGCACGGTCAACGACACCGTTGCGTCAGCGGTGACAAGATAGTCAGAAATGCGGTTCCAACGCGATGCACGGGCCAACGCGCTGCCCACGCCGCGGATGCCCCCGGGCGGGTAGCGGGTGGCGGCAACCGCCGCGGCCGCTGGGTCAGGCCCGTCGATCATCGGGACGATGATGTTCTGAGCCCCGATGTCGAGCAATTGCTTGATGAACACCGGGTCAGCCGAGGGCGGACGCACCAGCACGTCGACATCGGGATAGCCGGCCAACACCTGCAGCTGTTCGAGCGTGGTGCGCACATCGTTGGGCGCATGTTCCTGATCCACCAGCAGCCAGTCAATCCCGGACCCTGCACAGATTTCGGTGACGTAACCGCTGCCCGAGGCCACCCACATGCCGATGCGCGGGCCGCCGTCGTCGATGCGCTGTGTCCACCGATTTGTCACGACGCCTCCGATTCAAACGTCACCGAGACCGTGCCCAGGGGCCCGTAGTCCGCAACGAAGCTGTCCCCCGGTTCGGCGAACACTGGCTTGGTGAACGATCCGGACAGGATGACCTCCCCGCGTCCCAGCGAAACCCCGTGCGGGGCGAGCCGATTGGCCAGCCAGGCCACGCCGTTGCCGGGATGGTTGAGCACCGCGGCGGCCACCCCGGACTCTTCAATGGTGCCGTTGCGCCGCAGCAGCGCCGCCACCCAGCGCAGGTCGACGTCCAGTGGGCGCAGCACCCGCCCACCCAGGACCAGACCCGCGTCCGCGGCGTTGTCGGCGATGGTGTCGACGATGGTCCGCAGGTGGCCGGTCTCGGGGTCCGACATCTGCACCCTGGCATCGAGGATCTCGAGTGCAGGAGTGACGAACTCGGCGGCCCGCAATACGTCGAACAACGTCACGCCCGGACCGCGCAGCTGCTCGCCCAGCACGAACGCCAGCTCGACCTCGACGCGTGGACGGATGTAACGGTCCAGCGGTATGCGGCCGCCATCCTCGATGAACATGTCGTCGAACAGCGCGCCGTAATCCGGTTCGTCAATCGACACCGCCCGCTGCATCACCTTCGACGTCAGGCCGATCTTGCGGCCCTTGACTTCTCGCCCGTCGGCCACCTTCAGCGCGACGAGCGCCCGCTGCACCGCGTAGGCGTCCTCGATGGTCATGTCGGGATAGTCGAGCGACAACTGCCGGATCGGTGTGCGGGTCTTCTCGGCCTCATACAGCCGCCGCGCTATGTCCGCGAGGTCGTCCTGTCCGGGTCTGCTCATCTCGCGAGGAACTCGATCGCCGCGGCGTTGAACGCTTCGGGATCCTCGAAATGCGGCCAGTGCCGCACCGAGGGCATCTCGAACACCTCCGAGTTCGGGATCAGGTCGGCGATGGTGCGGGCGGTGTCCTGATAGACACCGTGATCCTTGCCCGAGGCCACGATCATCACCGGTGCGGTGATGCCGCGCCACTTGTCGTCGGGAATCAGGTTGCGGCGGCGCACTTTCTCGTCCTGCAGGATCAGCAGCCGGTCAATGGTGTTGCGGGTGTCCTCACGCCGATAGACCGCCTGGCGTAGGCCGATGAGATCAGGCAGCCGATTGGCTTCGTCGGCGATCAGGTGGGCGAAAACGGCGTGCAACGATTCCCACGTCGGCTCGTTGACCGCCTTGGTTCGCTCCGCCCGAATGCGGGCCATATTCGACGCCGAGGCCTCCCGGCCGGCCGGCGACATCAGGATCACCCTGTCCACCCGGTCGGGGTGGCCGACTGAGACCGCGGACGCCACAAACGCGCCCAGCGACATCGCAATGAAGTTGGCCGACGCCATGCCGAAGTGGTCCATCACGCCAAGCACGTGTTCGACATAGATGGCGATCTCGTAGTCATAGTCCGGCTTGGCGGAGAACCCGTTGCCGACCATGTCGATCCCCACGCAGTGGAAATGCTGCGACAGTGCGGCCAGGTTGGGCGCGAATGTCTCCCAGTGCCCGCCGGTGCCGTGCAGCAGGATGGCGTGCGGCTTGTCCGGCCCGCCGGCCTCGGCATAACGCGTGCGAACGGCCGCGCCGTTGACGTTGATGTCGACGAACCCCTGCCGGAATTCGAGCTCCTTGAGATACATCCAGATGCTGCGGTAGTTCTCCGTGTCGACTCGGCTCACGTCGCCCGCCGCGTCCGGGGTTTCTACTTGGCTCATCTCACCTTCTCGTATGTCCGTATCTGACATATCTGTCATCTAGTGCTGACGTCGCCTCGCGCGCTTACCATCGTCGCATAAGCCCTATGTTCCCATGTTAGAAACGACTCACACCGCTGGGCATGGCGCGCGATACGGAAGCGGGCGTTGCGTTGCCCTCCATTGATTCTGACACTCGTATGCGGTAATACTGGGCAGGTGAACACTCCGGCTGGACGCCGCGTGCTCGCCGACCTGGTCAACGAGTTCGCGGCCGTGCGGTTGTCGTTGGACGTCAACGGGAACGGCCCCCGCCTGCTCGTCGAAGACCTCGAAGGCGGCGAGCAGGTCTTCCTGTGTCCGTTGGAGTTGGCCAGCTTCACGTTGGCCACCGCCGAAGACCGCGAGGAGTGGGTGCGGGTGGGCAACTATCGCGGCGAGCGCCGGCCAACGGAACAACCGTGAGTGCCGCCGATACCGACCTGATCGGCCTGGGCATGACCGCGATGTCGCTGCGGCCGGGCGCAACCCCGCTCGAACTGGCGGTCATGGCGAGCGGCGCCGCGCTGGCCGATGCCGAGGTGGGGCGCGCGGACGTCGACGGAATCCTGGTCGGCTCGTCGCAGGGCGTCCGGCCCGATCGGTTGGGCGTCGGCTTCGCCGCCGCGGCCGGCTTCTCGCACCTGCGCCTGCTGGAGCACGTCGAGATCAAAGGCGCCACGACCATCGCTATGATCCAGCGCGCACGCCACGCGATCGTCAACGGGGAGGCCTCGACCGTACTGTGCGTCTTCGCCGACGCGCCCCTGGTGGCCGGCCGCGGCGCGGGGTCGACCTACGCGCACAGTGGCGGCAACGCCGGGGTGCGCGGCTTGGAGCGGGCCTCCGGGCTGCTTGGCTCGGTGCCGACGTATGCGCTGCTGACCCAACGCTGGCTGCACGTCACCGGCACCAGTGCCGACGCGCTGCGATCGGTGGCCACCACGGCGAGGCGTTGGGCGCGCGGCAATCCCGACGCGGTCAACCGAGAGCCGCTCGACGACGCCGACTACGACGCTTCCCCGATGGTCGCCGAACCGCTTCGGCTGCTGGACTGCGCTCGGCCGGTCAACGGCGCGGTCGCCGTCGTGCTCACCGGGCGGCCCTCCGTCGGCGGCACCAGACTGCGGGTGCGCGGGACCGGTCGCGAGCATCCGGTGCGGCGCCGCCGTGCGGGCGCCGAGTCGTGGTTCGGCGGCGGTGGCCGCGCAGTGCAGGACGCGCTGGACCAGGCCGGCCTGGTTCGTGCGGACCTGGACGTGGCCGAGCTGTACGACCCGTTTTCGATCGTCACCCTGGCGCTGCTCGACGAGTACCGGCTCACCGGTGACGTTCCCGCTGGCGCGTTCGTGCGCGACGGCCAGATCGGGCCGGGCGGCACGCTGCCGACCAACACCGGTGGTGGCCAGCTGTCCGGTTTCTACCTGCAGGGCATGACGCCGTTGGCGGAGGCGATGATTCAGCTGCGCGGCGACGGCGGCCAACGTCAGGTTCCGGGGGCGACGGTAGCGCTGGTCGGCGGTATCGGCGGCCGGATGGACCACCATGCGGCGTTGGTGCTGGAGCGCGCCGCATGACCGCCACCGCGGTCGAGGACTGGCTGCTGGACCGCACGCTGGCGCCCGCCGTCGATGACGACTTGCTGGCGCCGTTGTACCGGGCGGCTGTACGCAATGAGCTCGCGATGCCGTTCTGCGCGGCATGCACGCTGGCACTCGAGCTTGACCAAGAGGTCTGCGACGGTTGCGGGCACAGCGAACGCGATTGGCGCACCGTCGATCCACGCGGCACCGTCCACGCCGCGACACTGATGCACCGACGCGAGCCCGACCTGGTGCACGGCCTGGCGCCCTACCCCATCGTCGACGTCGAACTGTCGAGCGGGCACCGCATGATCATGACCACCGTGCACGCCGCGGATACCGCACCGACCATCGGCACGGCGGTCCGCATCGGTTTCCGCCGCCTCGGCGACGTCGCCATCCCAGCCATCGACCTACCGGAGGACCAGTGACGACACTCGAATCCGCGCCTGCGACAGACAGCTTTGACGTCGGGACCGTCATACGCAGCGACCGCGTCCACGGCAGCGTGTACACCTCCGCCGAGATTTTCCGCCGCGAGATGGACACTATTTTCAAGACCGGATGGGTCTACGTCGCGCACGAGAGCGAGGTCAGCGAGCCAGGCGACTACCTCACCCGGATGATCGGGCATGACCCGGTCGTCGTGGCGCGCGGCAAAGATGGTGTGGTGCGGGTGGTGCTCAACCGCTGCACTCACCGGGCCAACAAGCTGTGCAACGCCGAGAAGGGCAACGCCAACTCGTTCCGGTGCCCGTATCACGGCTGGACGTTCAGTAACACCGGTGCGTTGCAGGGTGTTCCGATGCGCGAAGGTTACGGCGAGGCATTCAACCAGGTGCGCGCTGAACTGGGCCTGGCCCAGGCACCCCGGGTGGACAGCTACGGCGGATTCGTCTTCGCGTCACTGGCACCCGAAGGCATCTCGCTGCCCGAGCATCTCGGCAAGGCGACGCGCGCCATCGACCGGCTGCTGAACCTGTCCCCCACCCGCAAGATCGACTTGCGGGCCAACTGGATGAAGCACTTGCATCACGCCAACTGGAAGATGGTGGTAGAGAACAACGTCGACGGCTACCACGCACTGTTCACCCACGCCTCGGTGTACGACGCCATCAAGCCTGCGAAGGTGTCGCACGTGCCGACCAAGGTCGACGTGCTGGTCCGAGACCTCGGCAATGGCCATTCCGAAATCGATTACAGCGATGAATACCGCAAGCTCGACGAGGAATTCGTCTGGTACGGCCGCATCCCGCGGGCCAAGCTCGCCGATTACGTCGAGGCACTCGAGGGTGCGTACGGCCCCGAGCAGGCCCACGACGCGCTGGTAGTGGGCCCACCACACACGTTGATCTGGCCCAACCTCTTCCTCGCCGAAATGAACGTCATGTTCGTCGAGCCGCAGGCCCCCGACCGCACCGTCGCCTACACCACCGCGGTCTTGATACCCGGTCAGGATGCGTTGAACGAGCGCACGCTGCGACGCTCCGAGGGGGCGATGGGTCCAGCGGGGTTCCTGATCGCCGACGACGGAGAAATCGGCATGCGCAACCAGGCCGGGCTCGCCGCCGAACTGCCCGAGTGGCTGATGCTGGCGCGCGGCCTCGAAAGCGACATCGACGATACGACTGGAATCATCAACCGGGACAAGAGCGCCGAGACGCCTCAGCGCGGTTTCTACTCGCACTGGGCCTCGGTCGTCGGCGGGAGGGCCGGCGCATGACCGTCAACTCCGAAACCCAGGCCCGTCCCGCGCTGCGTCCCCTGCCGGACCCCGAGATCCTGTCGTTTCTGTATCTGGAGGCGCGCCTGGCCGACGAGGGCCGCTACTCGGAGTGGGAGGCGCTCTGGGCCGATGACGACGACACGGTCGAGTATCGCGTCCCGATGCACCCCGACGACGACCCGCGAACCACGCTGGCCTACATCAATGACAACCGGCGACGGATCCAGAGTCGGGTGGCTCAGCTCAACACCGGCAACCGGCACTCGCAGACGCCGCCGTCGGTGATGCGGCGCGTGGTCTCCAACAGCGAGGTGGTGGACACCGGTGCCGACACCGTCACGGTCGAGTCCAACTTCGCGTTGTTCGAATACCGTCTGCGTCAACGCTTCTGGGCCGGCCGCGTTCTCCACACGATTCGGTTGTCGCCGAATGGCCCGCGGCTGATTCGCAAGATCGTGCACCTGATCGACGCAAGCGGCCCGGTCGAGACACTCGCTTTCCTGATTTGAAGGGCCCCCTGATCTGATGCTCATCGGTGACATCGCAACCAACAACGCCCGCCGCTACCCCCACAAGCGTGCGCTCGTTGACGCCGACCGGTCGCTCACCTGGTCGCAGGTCGACGAGCGAGCCCGTAGGCTGGCCAGCTTCCTGATCGGCCGGGGACTGGTGCCCGGTGACCGGGTGATGGTGCTCGCCCGCAACTGCATTGAGTGGCCGGAGATCTCGTTCGGCCTGGCGAAGGCCGGGCTGATCGCGGTGCCGGTCAACATTCGGCTGGCTCCCGACGAGGTCGCCCACGTCCGCGACGACTCGAGCGCGCGGGCGGTGATCATCCACGCCGACCACCTGGACAAGTTCCTCGGCGAATTGACCGACCTGGCATTGATATTGAGTGCGGGTACGCGATCAGCCCTCGGTACGGGTGAGTTGGTCACCGACTACGAGACGGCGCTGGCGCAATCACAGCCCGGCACCGGGTGTCGTGACGTCACACCGGACGACGTCGCCGTCATCCTGTACACCAGTGGCACCACCGGTCGCGCCAAAGGTGTGATGCACACCCATCGCGGCCTGCTCTACCAAGCGGCGGACACGAACCTGGTCACCGAGGCCAATCGCTCCGACGTCATGCTCGCGACGACGCCGTTCTTCACTGCAGGCGGCATGGTCCGCACGGTGTCTTGGCTCTATCTCGGTCAGACCATGGTGATCCACCAGAGATTTGACCCGCAGGCGGTGATCGACGAGATCGAACGCAGTGCGATCACGTTCACGACGTTCATCCCGACGATGCTGCACCGGACGCTGGCGATCCTCGAAGACGGCCCGCCGCGGGACATGTCGAGCCTGCGGCGCATCTCCTACGGTTCGGCCCCCGTACCGCCGGGCCTGGCGCGTAAGGCGATGGACCTGCTCGGCTGCGACCTGCAGCAGCGCTACGGGCTCACCGAATGCGGTGGACAGGCAACGATTCTCACCCCGCAGGATCATCGCGACATCGTTGCCGGCAAGACCTCGATCGCGACCTCATGCGGGCGGGAAACTCCGATGTGCGTGATCCGCGTGATCGACGTCGACGGCAAAGACGCCCCGACCGGCGATGTCGGTGAAATCGTGATCAGCAGCCCCGCCAATGCGATCGGCTACTGGAACAGGCCCGAGCAGACCGCCGAGACGTTCCGGCCCGACGGGTTGCGTAGCGGCGATCTGGGCTACCTCGACGAGGAGGGTTACCTGCACATCACCGGCCGCAAAACCGATCTCATTATCTCCGGTGGGTTCAACGTCTACCCAGCGGAGATCGAGCGAGTGCTCGGCCAGCACCAGGACGTGGACATGGTGGCGGTGGTCGGGGTGCCTGACCCCGAGTGGGGTGAGACGCCGGTCGCCGCGGTGATTCCCAAACCCCACGTCAGCGATCAGGGCGCGCTGAGCGCCGAACTTGCCGCGCTGTGCCGCGCGGAACTGGCCGGTTACAAGCAGCCCCGCCGGTTTGTGTTCTGGCGCGAGTTCCCCTTGGGCCCCGCGGGCAAGATCCTCAAGCGCGAGATAGCTAACCAGGTGAACCACGTCAGCGAGTCGGATGCGAAGATGCCGGTATCCACCGGACCGACCGAGGAGCGAACGTGATCGAGTTGACCGACCTGGCCACCATTGAATTCCGAGTGACCGACCACGTCGCCACCGTGGCGCTCAACCGGCCCGAGAAGCTCAACAGCTTCACCGAACAGATGGCCTCCGAACTCGCCACAGTCTGGGCCCGAGTCCGTGACGACGACGAAATCCGCGTCGCGGTGCTGACCGCCAACGGCGAGCGCGCGTTCTGCACCGGTATCGACGTCACCGAGGGCACCTGGTGGAAACACCAGCCCATCTTCAACCAGGAGGATCCGGGCCAATTACTGGGACCCAAGGCACACAAGGTGTGGAAGCCGGTGATCGCGGCACTGCATGGCATCGTGGCCGGCGGTGCCATGTACTTCGTCAACGAGTGCGACTTCTCGATCTGCAGCGAGACGGCCACGTTCTTCGACCCGCATGCCAATGCGGGCATCGTCTCGGCGTTGGAGCCGATGGGCATGCTGGCCCTCGGCGTGCCGTACGGCGAGGTGATGCGCTGGGCGCTGCTCGGCAGCGAGGAGCGGATGTCGGCGCAGACCGCTCTGCGGATCGGGCTCGTGACCGAGGTGGTACCGGACGATCAACTACGCGTCCGCGCCTTCGAACTGGCCTCCGAAATCGCCGCGCGCAGACCGAATGGCGTTCAGGGCACCGTGCGCGCGATGTGGGAAGCACGCGATCTGACCCCCAGTGTCGCCGCCCGGCACGGCAAGTTCTTCACCGACCTCGGCAACGCCGGGGCCACCCCGGACTCGTTGAACAACAAGAAGAAACCGCGCATTCGATGAGGACGCATGACTGACACCGCGACGGAGGCGTTGGTTCACTTCGACCTGTTGATCGGGGGCGAATCATTGCCCGCCGCCTCGGGATTGACCTATGACAGTGTCGATCCCTTCACCGGCAGACCCTGGGCCCGGGTACCCGACGGTGGGGCTGCCGACGTGGACCGCGCCGTCGCCGCAGCCCGGGCCGCGCTGAACGGACCGTGGGGTGCGCTCACTGCCACCGCCCGCGGCAAGCTGCTGGGGCGACTCGCTGAGGTCATCGCGCGCGAGGCAGAGCAGCTGGCCGAACTCGAGGTGCGCGACGGCGGCAAGCTGGTTCGCGAGATGGTCGGCCAGATGCGGTCTTTGCCAGATTACTACCGCTACTACAGCGGGCTGGCGGACAAGCTGCAGGGAGACGTCATACCGGTCGACAAACCCAACTACCTCGTCTACACGCGCCATGAGCCCGTCGGTGTGGTCGGCGCGATCACGCCCTGGAACTCACCGCTGCTCCTGTTGACGTGGAAACTCGCCGCCGGCCTGGCCGCAGGCTGCACGTTCGTCGTCAAGCCCAGCGACCACACCCCGACGTCGACTCTCGCGTTCGCAAAGCTGTTCGCCGAGGCGGGCTTTCCGCCGGGTGTCATCAATGTCGTCACCGGCTGGGGTCCGGAGACCGGTGCTGCGCTGGCGTCGCACCCGGGTGTCGACAAGATCGCGTTCACCGGCTCGACGACCACCGGCATCGAGGTCGGTAAGGCCGCGATCGAAAACATGACCCGGTTCTCACTCGAACTCGGTGGCAAGTCGGCGCAGGTGGTGTTCGCCGATGCCGACCTCGACGCCGCGGCCAACGGGGTGATCGCCGGCGTCTTCGCCGCCACCGGCCAGACGTGTCTGGCGGGCTCGCGGCTGTTGGTCGATCACAGCGTCGCTGACGCTCTGGTGGACAAGATCGTCGCCAGGGCGGCGACCATCAAGCTGGGAGACCCGAAGGACCCGACGACCGAGATGGGCCCGGTGTCCAACCAGCCGCAGTACGAGAAGGTGCTGTCGCACTTCGCTTCCGCACGTGAACAGGGTGCGACGATCGCCTACGGCGGCGAGCCGGCAGGTGACCACGGCGGCTACTTCGTCAAGCCGACGGTGCTGACCGGTGTCGACCCCTCGATGCGTGCCGTCGCTGAGGAGATCTTCGGACCCGTACTGGCGGTGATGACCTTCGCCGACGAGGACGAGGCCGTCGCCGCGGCCAACAGCACCGAGTTCGGATTGGCCGCCGCGGTGTGGAGCAAGGACGTTCACCGCGCGCACCGGGTGGCCGCCAAGTTGCGCGCGGGCACGGTGTGGATCAATGCGTACCGCGTCGTCGCGCCGCACGTTCCGTTCGGCGGCATAGGCTACAGCGGCATCGGGCGGGAGAACGGCATCGACGCCGTCAAGGACTTCACCGAGACAAAGGCGGTGTGGGTCGAGCTGTCCGGGGAGACCCGCGACCCGTTCACGCTCGGCTGAAACGACAAAAGGGACGAAAGACATGACGTTAGACCTCGCGGCCGCCGACAAGGTACTGGCCGGACTGCGGCCATTTCCGGTGGCAGTAACCACGATTGACGACGGCGTTGACCCCCCTTTCTTGAATGGCCTGATGTCGCTGTCGGCCGGCTCGGCTAGCATCGTGCCCGAACTGCCACGCGCTACGGTCAGCCTGACCAAATACAACAAGACCCACGACATGCTGGTCAACTCGGGCATTTTCGTGATGCATATGCTGTCGGCCGGTCCCGACGAGATCGACAAGTCCATGGAAATCCTGATGACACTTGGCGGCAGTTCGGGCCGCGATGGCGACAAGATGTCGAAGCTGCGCACCAAGCCGGGTGTGACGGGCGCTCCGATCCTGCTCGATGCCCACAGCTACGTGGAGTGCCGCATCACCGGATCGTTGGACAATGACGAGAACACCATCTTCGTCGGCGACGTCGTGGCCGCGGAGGTGTTCAGCTCCGCGCAGCGGCTGCGGATCGGTGAAGCGTGGGGCAAACTGCCACCCGACTGGATCGAGCGATACGAGGCGAATCACGAGCCGCAGCTGCAGAGCGCGCGGGACCTGCGGGCTGCCGCTGCGGCACGGGTCTAGTGGCCCAAGAGCCTTCTGGCGCGTGGCAGCTGCCCGAAGAATTGGTGATGCTGCGCGACACGGTGCGGCGGTTCATGGCTGCGCAGGTGCATCCACTCGAAGAGAAGCTGGAACACGACGCGGTCGGGTTACCTCGCGAACAACTCGTGGAGTTTCAGGCGAAAGCCAGGGAGCTCGGACTGTGGGCGCTGCAGACGCCGGCCGAGTACGGCGGCGCCGGGCTCAGCGTGCTCGGCCAAGTCGTGGTCGCCGCAGAAGCCGCGAAATGCCGCATGGGAGCCTTCTTTCCGGCCCTCGGTGCGTTCGGCGGCAACCCGCCCAACATCATGTTCAAGGCGTCTGCGGAGCAGTTCGACAGATACGCCAAGCCCATCATCGACGGCACCATGTCCAAGGCGTACACCGCGATCACCGAGGCTTCCGGTGGGTCGGATCCGGCGCGGGCGATCAAACTCAAGGCGGTGCGTGACGGCGACGGCTACGTGCTCAACGGTTCGAAGATGTGGATTTCGCACGCCCCTGATGCCGATTGGGGTGTGGTGTACGCCCGCACCGGTGAGGGGCGCCAGGGTATCTCGGCATTCATTCTCGAGAAGGACACCCCGGGCGTCACGTTCAGCCGCATCCCTGTGATGGCATCGTTTGCCCCGTATGAGTTGCACTTCGATAATGCGCGGGTACCCGCGGACCGACTGATCGGTGATGAGGGTCAGGGTCTTTCGCTGGCGAGCGAGTTCCTGGTACACGGCCGCATCGTGTACGGGGCCGGCCCGATCGGCATCGCGCAGAGCGCACTGGACATGACCTGCCAATGGGCCAAGGACCGGGATGTCTTCGGCGGCAGACTTGCTGATAAGCAGGGCGTCAAGTGGATGCTTGCGGACAGTGAGGTAGACCTGCGGGCCGCCCGGCTGCTGATCTACCAGGCCGCCTGGAACGCCGACCTCGGCCGCGACGTTCGAGTAGACGCCTCGGCGGCCAAGATGTTCGCCACCGAGGCCGCCTACCGAGTTCTGGACCGCTGCATCCAGATTCACGGCGCCCTGGGAATCTCCACCGAACTGCCGCTGGAAAGATGGTTTCGCGACCTGCGGGTCAAGCGGCTCGGGGAAGGCGCCACCGAAGTGCAGCGCGAAGTCATCGCGCGATCACTGGTGAAATAGTCGCTGCGACAATGGAGCTGAAAGGGGCCGAAGTGCGCTACAACCTGATGTTCCCGATGCGGGCCGTCAAGCACTGGAACAGGTGGTGCGAGGGCGTAGGCATCGGCGATGTCGCACAATTGGTGGAAGACGCAGGCTTCGACGGCTTTTCGATGTCCGAACACCCATATCCCGACCGGGAGTGGTTGGCTCGCGGCGGCCACCACGCTTTCGATCCGTTCGTGTCGCTGAGTTTCGCGGCGGCCGCCACCACCCGCATCCGATTGATGACCTACATCCTGGTGTCGGGTTATCGCAACCCCTACCTGACGGCAAAGGCCGCAGCGAGCTTCGATCTGCTCTCAGGTGGCCGGTTCACATTAGGCACGGGAGCCGGCTATCTCAAGGCCGAATTCCAGGCGTTGGGAGCCGACTTCGACCGGCGCGGCGCGCTGCTCGACGAGGCAATCGCCGCCTGGAGGGCGACCTGGGCGGGGGTCGACCACGACGGGCCGGAGTTCGGGGTCAGCGGACATGTCGCGCTGCCACCGCCGCTGACGACGGGCGGTCCGCCGATCTGGATCGGCGGAAACGGCGCGGCCGCGCAGCGCCGGGTCACCGAGGTCGCCGACGGCTGGATGCCGATGGCCGCGTCGGGCGAGATGGCTGCGATCACCCGCTCCCGGCCCCTGGAAGACATCGAGACGCTTGGCGAGTGGGTCGCGAGAGTGAACAAGCAGCGCGCGGAGTCCGGCCGCGACGCTGCCGACGTCGCCTTCGTCCCGTTCGAAGCAGACCTGCTGGCCAGCGGTGACTGCACCGGGTTTTGTGCCGCGGTGCGGCCCCGGCTGGACGCCTACGCCGAGGCGGGCGTCACGTGGATCACCATCGAGCCGGCCAGCAGGAGCTACACCGACTTCCGCACCGACATCGACACGCTGAGCTCCCGGTTGATCGACCGATGAGGGACCGACCATGACTCTGCCCGACCTGGTGCTCGTCCATGGCGGCGAGCACGCCGGCGACTGTTGGGATCTCGTCGTCGCCGAAATACACCGTCGAGAACCGGGATTGCGCACTCTCGCGGTGGATCTGCCCGGGCACGGCAACAAGCCAGGTGACCTCGCAACCGTGACGATCTCCGAGTGGGTGGACTCCGTCATCGCCGACATCGAGGAAGCGCGGCTAGGTGACATCGTGATCGTGGGCCACTCGATGGCGGGGGTAACGGTCCCCGGCGTCGTCGCTAAGCTCGGTTCCTCCCGAGTTCGGGAGATGATCCTGGCAACGGCATTCGTTCCGCCTCAGGGCTCGGCCATAACGGACACACTCGGTGGGCCGCTAGCGGTCTTCGCTCGGCGCGCCGCCCGTATCGGCAGACCCATGAAGATTCCAACGCCTGCGGCACGCTGGGCGTTCTGCAACGGCATGACCCCCGCGCAGCGCCGATTGGCGATGTCGAAGTTGCATGCCGAGTCAGCGCGGATACCCGGTGAGCCGGTGGACCGTAGCGGACTACCCGCCGACGTCCCACGCACCTGGATACTGACCACCCGCGACCGGGCCCTGTCCGTGGCATCGCAGCATGCAAGCATCGCCGCCCTGGGCGGGGTGGACACCGTCATCCCGGTTGATGCCTGCCACGAATTGATGTTCAGCGATCCGGAACGTGTGGCGCAGATACTTATCGAGCGATGCCGGTTACGGGGGTAAGGATCAAGTGGAGGACTCATCAGCGAAGCCGGCCCACTCCGCGCCGACCTGCTTCTTCGTCACAGACGGAAACGCTTACTTACCAACCCGATTGACGCAAGGACCCTGGGGTCCGTCAATCAGCGGTAACTACATCGGCGGGTTGCTGGCGCGAGCGGTCGAGCAAGAAGTCGACGACGTCGACATGCAGCCGGCCCGGCTGACGGTGGATCTGCTGAGGCCGGTGGCGCTGCAACCCCTGCAGATGCAATCGTCGGCGGTGCGCGAGGGCCGGCGACTTCGCGCGGTCGACGCGGTCATGACTCAGAACGACGTGGTGGTGGCCCGCGCCAGTGCGTTGTTCCTTCGCCGCAGCGAGCATGCCGTGGACACGGTGTGGACGTCGCCGATCAGCATGCCCTCGGTACCGGCGGAACCCGACGCGTTGGCCGACGATGTCCCCATGGTGCTGCATTCGTTCGGCCGGGACCCGGTCGCGGGCAGTCCTGGTGTCGGAGTCACCGAGTGGCGACACCATGGGCAGAAGTCCGTCTGGCTGCGGGAGACCAAGCTGCTCGTCGACAACGAGCCACTGTCGCCCTTCACCCGCGCCGTCATGGCCGGGGACGTCACCAGTTCGTTAACCCATTGGGGCACTGAAGGATTGCAGTTCATTAACGCCGACTACACCGTCACGCTCAGTCGCTTGCCGCAAGGCGTCTACATCGGATTGGCGTCGATGACGCACTACAGCCACGCAGGGGTCGCCACCGGCGTGGCGACGCTATTCGACGACCAAGGACCCATCGGCAGCGGTATGGCAACGGCGTTGGCGAACCCGGGATTCACGCCACCACCGTCGATAGTGTTGGGCTGACCAGGCTCAGGTGATGGCGCCCTCGATCTTCAGTTCGATCAAGTCGTGATCGTTCATGCCGAGTTCCCGCAGCACCTCATCGGTGTGCTCGGCGAACATCGGCGCCCGGGTCAGGTGGGCCGCCGCCTCATCGAACTTCACCGGGTTCGCCACCAGCCGTTGCTGATTGCCCTGGGCGTCCCGAAGGTCGGCGATGCGCCCATTGGCGATCAACGACTCGTCGTGGGCGACCTCCCAGGCGTCCTGCACCGCAGACCACTGGCCCTTGAGAAGGCTCAGCAGTCGCGTGCACTCGTCGAAGGTCCGCGATCCGATCGCGTCGGCGAGCAGCGCGGCGGCGTCATCGGCGTTGGCCGCCAACGACTCGAGCGAAGCGAACCGCTCGTCCGCGGCGGCTGCGTCGAGTCCGAAGAGTCGACAGACGGATGCCCAGTACCGGCTGGGCTGGAGCATCGAAAGCTGGATGAAGCGGCCGTCCGAGCATCGGTAGGCGCCGGTAAGCGGGTTACCCGGGGCTTGCATACGCTGGTCGATCTTTGGCAGCGGACAGCCGTAGAGCATGGCCAGGTTGACGCTGGACTGATTGGCCCACGCCCCGACCGCCAGCAGCGATACGTCGATGACGGACGTCTGGCCGGTCGTCTGCCTTCCGTAGAGGGCAGCGGCGACGGCGCCGGCGATGGTGATGCCGCCGATGTTGTCGCCAAAGGCACCCGCCGGCATGCCCGTCGGCGCCTCGGATTCCGTCGGCGTGACCCCGTCGGCGTTGCCGGCGCGTGCCCAGAACGCCGTCGCGTCGTGCGCGCCCATCTCACGGTCGGGCCCTTCGCTCCCGAATCCACTGCCCGCAACGTAGACGATCGACGGATTAATGCGGCGTACCTCGTCCAGGTCGATCCGTAATTTCGCCCGCGCCTGAGGCAGCAAGTTGGTCAGGAAGACGTCGCTGCGCCGGACGAGCTCCTCGAACACTGGCCGGGTCTGCTTCAAAGCTAGAGATAGTCCGACACTGCGCTTACCGCGGTTGGGGGCTTCGACCGTGGGTGAGAACGACACTCCCGGGGTGGTGGCGGAATGGCCGGCGACGGTGACGAGGCCTCGCTGCGCATCTCCCGTGACCGGGTTCTCGACCTTGATGACGTCGGCGCCCCAGTCGGCAAGGACCGCTCCCGCAGAAGGCACGAAGGTGAATTGCGCGACCTCGAGGACGCGCACACCGGTCATCGGTTTCTGCATCCGTTCACCTCTGTCCTGCTGGCCGCGCCGCCTAGTGCCAACATAGGTTACTAGGTAAGCAATGTCGAGGTCTACTATCGGGTCAAGATGTTCGACAAATTCCGACCGCAGACCGAAAGAGGCGCAACGACATGGAGACGAACGACGATGTCGACACCATCGGGTGATGGTCCGAGGCACGAGTTGCCCCTGAGTGGGACGCGGGTCATCGACCTGACGGATGGTGTCGCCGCCTCGTCGACACGGCTGCTGGCCGAGCTGGGCGCTGACGTGGTGCTCGTCGAGCCGCCTGAGGGACTCGCGTCACGACGTGCACACCCGCAACATGACCGTCTCGGACTTCCTTTTCTCACCGCACATGCCAACAAACGGGGCGTAGTCCTCGACTTGAGCACCGACCGGGGTCGCGCCGCCCTGCTGTCGCTCGTGGATCGCGCCGACATTGTCGTTGAATCCCTGCCTCCCGGAACGCTGGACGGCCTGGGCGTGGGGCCCAGTGTCATGCGAGAGCGCAACCGCGCACTCGTCGTGGTGTCGATTACCGCCTTCGGGCAGACGGGCCCCTACCGCGACTGGCGAGGCACTGAGGCAGTGCAGATGGCGATGTCGTCCGCCTTGACCCGATCCGGCGCTCCGGATCGCGAGCCCCTGTTGCCGCCGGGCGATTTCGCCACCGAGGCCGGCGCCGTGCAGGCGGCGTACGCCGCGCTGATCGCCTATTATCGCGCGCTCGAGTCCGGCCTCGGCGACTACGTCGACTGCGCCCTGCACGACATGACCGTGCAAGGGCTCGACCCGGGCTTTGGGATGGCCGGCACCGCCACCATGGGCCGCCCGATCTCCGAGCTTCCACCGGGGCGACCGGACGCGCGAATGCTCTACCCGATCTTCGCGTGCGCCGACGGCCACGTACGGCTGTGCATGCTTGCGCCCAAGCATTGGCGGGCGATGTTCATCTGGCTTGGAGAGCCCCAGGAGTTCGCGGACCCGTCGTTCGAGCAACTCATCACCCGGTTCACGTCCTGGGACACACTCCGCAAAGTGATCGCCGAACTGTTCGCCGACAAGACTCGCGATCACATCGTCGCGCGGGCAAGCGAACTCGGTATCCCCATCGCAAGTGTGAACACGCCCGCCGAAGCCGCAACCAGCGATCATGCCACGAGCCGCAGGGCGTTCGTCGATGCCGAAGTCGCACCCGGGCTCGTCGGTCGGATGGCCAACGGTTACCTGGAATTCGGTGGCGAACGCGCTGGATTCCGTTTTCGGGCACCCACTTTGGGTGAGCACACCGACGAAGTGCTCAGCGGTGTCGGTGGCGGTGTGCCGGCTGGATCTGCGAGTTCACCTTCGCCTGCGCCCAGCCTGCGCCCGCTGGAAGGGCTTCGCGTCCTGGACCTCGGGGTGATTGTGGTAGGCGCCGAAACGGGACGCTTGCTCGCCGACCAGGGGGCCGAGGTCATCAAGGTCGAGAACCGGGCGTTCATGGATGGGGCGCGCCAGGCCGACACCCCGGAACGGGTCAGCCATGCCTTCTCAGTAGGTAACCGAAACAAGCTGAGCTTGGGCCTGAATCTGCGGGATCCGCGTGGTGCCGAACTGATGCGCGGCCTGATCGCCAACTCGGACGTCCTGTTGACGAACTTCAAGCCCGGCACGATGGAGTCTCTGGGATTCGACAACGACACCCTGCGCGAGCTGAATCCCGCCATCGTCGTGGTCGAAAGCAGTGCCTTCGGCAGCAGCGGACCGTGGAGCAAGCGCATGGGTTACGGCCCGCTGGTGCGGGCGGCAGTCGGGCTGACCACCCTGTGGCGGCACCCCGACGCACCCGAAGGGTTCGGCGACGACATGACCGTCTACCCCGATCACGCCGCGGCACGGGTCGCTGTGGCAGCCATCATCGCCGCCCTGGTGGCCCGCCGACGCAGCGGCAAGGGCACGAAAATCACCGTGGCACAGATGGAGACGGTTTTCGTCCAGTTGTGCACCGACTATCTGCGCGAATCGGTGCAGCCAGGCACGATGACCGCCCGGGGCAACGTCGGTGAGTTCGACGCGCCGTCCGGGGTATATCGCTGCCACGGTGAGGACGCCTACTGCGTCGTGACGGTCGACGGCGATGCCGATTGGATCAATCTGGCCGCGGCCATCGGTAGAGACGATCTCGCCCGTCGCGACGACCTGCGCTCAGCCGACGGCAGGCTGGCTCACCGCGAGGAACTCGATCGAGCCGTCGGGCAGTGGGCGTTGCCGCTCGACCCCCGGGACGCCGCCGCACAACTGCAGGCTGTCGGCGTCGCGGCCGGCGCCGCTGTGCACGTCAAGGACCTGCTCGACGATCCGCAGCTTGCGCATCGACACGCGCTGGGCCAACTGCGGCAACCCGGTTGGGACAAGCCGCTCACTGTCGAGACCGGCATCGCGCTCTTCGATTCGATCGCGCCACCGCTATTGAACCCGGCACCAACCATGGCACAAGACACCCGGTCGGTGTGCCACGCGGTGCTGAAACTCAGTGACACCGAGGTAGATCAGCTTGCTCGGGAGGGCGTCCTCGAATTGTCCGAAGGCACAACGGGATGAGCGGTTCCATCGATCCCCACACACCGGTGATCGTAGGTGTCGGTCAATTCAGCGAACGGATCGATGATCCCGGTTACCGGGGATTGTCGGCGGTCGAACTGGCCAGCGAGGCCGCGCGTGCCGCACTCCGCGACTGCGGTGCCGACGCGACCGCTGCCGCTCGCCGGATCGACACAATCGCCGGAGTCCGCCAGTTCGAAATCTCCACCCCGTGGGCGACGGCGCCGTTGGGAAAGTCCACGAACTACCCGCGGTCCGTCGCGCGACGCATCGGGGCCAGTCCCGCCGACGCCATCCTGGAGGTGGTGGGCGGCCAGAGCCCCCAACACCTCGTCAACGAAATGTCGGCAGCCACCGCCGCCGGCGAGCGGAACGTCGTTCTGTTGTTGGGGTCTGAAGCCATCTCCACTGTCCGTCATCTCATGTCCGCCGACGACAAGCCCGATTTCTCCGAAGTCGTCCACGGACAACTGAACGACCGCGGATACGGACTGGAAGGCATGAGCGGCGCGGAATTCGTCGCCCACGGGCTGGTCGACGCGGCGTCGCAATACGCACTGCTGGAGAATGCCCGCCGGGCGCGGCTGGGGTTGGCTCGTGAGCAGTACCGCCACCAGATGGCTCAGCTGTTCGCTCCGCTCAGCAGCGTCGCCGCCACGAACCCGTTCGCGGCGTCGCCGGTCGAACGCAGTGGCACCGAGCTGGCCACGATCACCCAGTCCAACCGCATGACCGCCGACCCGTACCCGCGGTTGATGGTGGCGCGCGATCAGGTGAACCAGGGTGCCGCAGTGCTCGTCATGACGGTGAGTGCCGCCTCCGAAGTCGGTGTGCCTGAGGATCGTTGGGTATTCCTGCACGGACACGCAGACCTACGCGAACGAGATCTGCTGGAGCGTCCTGATTTGAGTCGGGCGCCATCGGCCGTGGCGGCGACGCTGGAAGCGCTGCGTGTCGCCGACGTCGACGTCGACGGGATAGCGACGTTCGACCTGTACAGCTGTTTCCCTATCGCCGTGTCCAATGTGCTTGACGGGCTGGGTCTTTCGGCTGATGATCCTCGGGGGTTGACGCTGCCCGGTGGGCTGCCCTACTTCGGCGGCGCAGGCAACAACTATTCGATGCACGCCATCGCCGAGACGGTCCGCGCGATGCGCGAACGCCCGGGTTCGCACGGGCTGGTCGGCGCCAATGGTGGGACCTTGTCGAAGTATTCGGTCGGCATCTACTCGACGACGCCCCGTCCTTGGCGAGCCGACCGAAGTGCCGCCCTCCAGTCCGAGCTGCAAGCTCGGCCCATCGCCGAGGTGGCACAGGTCCCCGAGGGAGACGCTCGCATCGAGACGTACACGGTTCGCCACACCAAATCCGGTCCCGTCGGCATCGTCGTCGGCCGCCTCGATGCGGACGACTGCCGCTTCCTGGCCAACCCCGCTGAGGGCGACCAGGACTTTCTCGACCTGCTCATCGACGGCGAACCGATCGGCACCCCGATCGTGGTGCGGCCGGACCCGACCGGCAACAAGGCGGCGCTGAGCACTGCCGGAGTTCACGGAGTGCGTTAGATGAAAGTTCTGGTGACCGGGGCGACGGGACCCTTCGGCCGTGCCGTGTGTCGCCGCCTGGTCACCGCGAGCCATGACGTCACCGCCATGGCTCGCACCCGGCCGCGGACTCTCGTCGACGGCGTCGCCTTCACGGCCGGCGACGTCCGTGACGCCCGTGCGGTGGCCGACGCTGTGTCTGGATGTGACGCAGTCGTGCATTTGGCGTGGGTTGTCGCCCCGCTCAAGACCGAGGCCGCCACCGAGGAGATCAATCTGGGCGGGACCCGGAATGTATTGGACGCCATGGCCGCAACGGGCTGTCAACGGCTGGTGTTCTCATCGTCAGTGCTCGCGTACGGAGCCGTGCCCGGTCATCCACCGATGCTGACCGAGACCGACGAGCGGCGACCGCCTCGCGAGCACCTCTACGCGGCGCACAAAAACGGGCCGAGGACCTGATCGACCGCAGCGGGGTAGACGCGGTGATAGTGCGCGCGGGCATCATCGCCGGACGCGACGTCGACAACACCATCTTCCGGTTCTTCTCCAGTCCCGCTTTACCCGTTCCCGACCCGGACCGTTGCCAACAGTTCGTGCACACCGACGACGTTGCGCGATTCACCGCCGAGGCGGTATCGCACACCCATACCGGTGCGGTCAACATCACCGGCACAGGCACTCTCACCATGCGCGAGATCGCACACATCATCGACCGGCCGCTCATCCGGGTGCCCGAGCGGGCCCTTCGAACGGCAATCAGCGCGGCCTGGAAGCTCGGAGTCAGCGAGCTGGCGCCCGGCGAAATCGGTGGCCTGCTGTACATGCCGATCGTCGACACCACCCGACTCCACGACGAGTGGGGGTTCACCTGCGCGTGGTCGAGCAGGGCCGCTCTCGAGGACATGGCTCGCGCCGCCCACGGCGTGGTCTCCTTGGGCAAGAAGACCGTCACGCTGCCCTGGCGGGTATCTCCTGGTTCAACCGAACGTGTGGGTCCCCTGCGCGCAATCCTGTTGCGGCGCACCTACGCAGACGAAGTAGACCGGGTCGTCCGCGATATCGAGCAGCTGGTCTCGGAGGGCAGGGCGGAAGAAGGGCCCACAGCGGCTGCTCGCCGGCAGCTGATTCTGGATATGGCTGAACACAGCACGTTACTGGGCCGCATAGGTGACCAAGCGCGCCTGCCCGCGCATCTGGTGGCACGGGCAATCCAGGCCGGCGCGGCTGCAAGGGGAGGGATTTCACCGTGAAGCAGATGAATGGACTCGACCGGATGTTTATCAACGTCGAGACAGCGAGGTTGCCGATGGACATGTTCGGCATCCTGATGCTGGACCCGTCCACCGCACCCGACGGGCACGATTTCGCCAGGTTTCGCACCGAGATGGCTGCGCGACTACCCAAGATCCCTGTGTTCACCCGTCGTGCGGTGTCCGCACCCTTCGGCGCCGGCCACGAACACTGGATCGTCGATCCGAACTTCACCATCGACCGCCACCTCAAACACCTCGGCGCGCCCGCCCCGTACGATCTGTCGGCGTTGTGCGACTTGGCAGTATCCCTCGCCGATGAACCACTGGACCGAAGCCGTCCGCTCTGGCAGATGTACTACGTCGACGGACTCGCCGACGGGTCAGCGGCAATCCTGCTCCGACTGCATCACGCCGCGATCGACGGCGTCGGCGGCACAGAGATGCTGAGTGAGCTATTCGATACGACACCCCTGCCGATGGACCCTGACCTGGCAGCCCACCAAGTCAACGGGGAGCGGGTGCCGTCTCAAGCGGAGATGTTGCTCCGTTCCGTTCCGGGTCAGATGCTCACACCCGTCAAGCTTGCTCGGCGCTCGGTTCCCATCGCCATCCCGCTGTTGAAGGGCCTGGTGTCCCGCGCCTCCTCGGCGGGCCGATCCGCGACCAAGCCCGGCGTGGACGAACCATCTCCTCCGGAGAAGAGGGCGCCCACCGGGCCGTCCCCCGCCGCTTCCCGAAACTTGCTGAACCGCTTGACCTCTAGCCCCAAACGTTCGGTTGCCGTCACGTCCCTGTCGATGTCGGAGGTGAAGCGTGCCAAGGATCGGTTCGGGGTGACGCTCAACGACGTCGTGCTGTCGATCACGAGCGCCGCCGTCGCAGACTATCTTCGGGACCGGGACGAGTTGCCCGGAGAGCCGTTGCGCATCGCGGGGCCGGTCAACATTCGCGATGAGGCCGCCGAATCCGCCAGCGGCAACCACTTCGCGTTCATGATGGTGCCGATACCCGACATCGCCGACCCGGTAGAACGCATCCGCACGGTTTCCGCTCTGACAGCCAAACGGAAGGCACCCGCCAGCTCCCGGGCCACCGCGAGGCGCACCAGTCGCAAACCCACGGGCACCGTCAGCCAGGTGATGGGGCTGATCGACGCACTGCCAAGCGGCGCCTGGCTGGCATTGGGGCAGCTGGTGAATTCTCCGGCCGTCGAAGCCGTCCCGCCCGTCGCGAACTTCGTGGTGTCCAACATTCCCGGGCCGAGGGACAAGCTCTATATCGCAGGGGCCGAGATTACTCACATGTACGGACGGACCATGGTGGGGGCAGGCATCGGTCTATTCATCCACTGCCTCAGCTACGGCGACAGCCTTGATTTCGGGTTCACCGCGCTGGGCGACCTCGTTCCGGACCCGGAAACAATCGTCGAGGGCGTGCATCGGCATCTGTCAGAGCTGCTGAACGCTTCAGCGCAAGGTTCGGACCAACGCACTGGCCTCGCCGCGCTCAGCGAGACGAATGCTGCTGTCGCACAACGCAATAAGGTCAAGAGTTAGTGCTCGGCGAGTCCGTCCACCACACCCACAAAGGAGCCTCCGTGTTGGCAGCGCGCCAAGTGTCATCAAAAGCTGAAGTAGCGTTACCGGCCGACTCTAAGGGTCCGCAGCCGACGAAATCTGGGCCGTCCAGTAATTGCCGCCACGGCGTGAGCACCAACCCCCAGGAAAACCCGCCTGCGATTGTCGCGGCGTTGGTGACGAGTAGACGAACCAGCGCGTCGCGAAGCGCATTGACCACCGGCGTCTCCTTTCTGTCCTGTCGCGCCACGGTTCTGAGGCGAGGCGCGCCTTCGCTTAGACAACCGCCGAGAAGGGTTGCCTCGCGCGGGATCTCAGGTGGCACGCGGACGCGCCGACCGTATCGGCGGGCTTCGACCGAGACTAATGCAGCGCTGGCTGCACCTACAGTGGGAGTGATGTACCAGTGTGAGCTGTCCGAATGGTGATGGCGGCCACAGGGCGGACGCCGGTGCCTCCAAACTCCCGAATCAGGTTCGCCCATCACGTCATTGAACTCGGTGACGGTCGGCGCGTCGGAGTTTCGGTCGGTGGCCACGGTGTCCCCTTGGTCTTCTTCCACGGGATCGGGATGAACCGGCGCGTGTACATGAAGCTGCTCAGCCGGCTTCCCCAGCTGGGATTTCTAGTAGTCGCCATCGATGCGCCGGGGCACGGGGAGACGTTCGCGCCCACAATAGGTGAGCACACGTTTGCTCACCGAATCGCAGTCACGGAGCGCATTCTGGAAGGGCTCGGTGTCGAGCGGGCCGTTCTCGTCGGTCACAGCATGGGCGGTCGCACCGCCGCAGAACTGGCCGCGCGACATCCGGAACGCGCGCTCGCGGTAGTCCTCATCGATCCCGCGATCGGGGCGGCCTTCGACGCGTCGCGGGCGCGCATCGCATCACCGATGCGGACCGGCGCTGCGCTCGCCGCGGCGGTCGGCGACACAATCGTCGACCGGGTGGGTTTACGCCGTCGCGATCAGGTCCGCTACGTGCGCACGCTGAGCAAACTGTTCTTCCACACGGCCGCCCATCCGGCGACATTCGCATCCGCGGCGAGAGCAATTGCCCGGGCTGACGACAGCGCGACCGCGCTGAAAGCGCTACGGAGAGCCGACACTCGGGTCGTCATCTTCCACGGCGAGCAGGACAAGATCGTCCCTCTCGCGTCCGCAGTCGATGCGGCACGTCTCAGTGGAGCGTTGTTGGTGACGCTGCCCAAGGCCTATCACTCGTGGGTGCTCAACACCCCGTGGACCTTTGCTGAGATCCTCAGCCGGCTGATCGCCGAGAACCGGCTCGGCGGGGACCTGCGATCGGCAACGTCACCAGCGAGGCGGGCTGCCGGACCTGACAACGGAGGTATGTATCGCCCCGACGCGCTGGTCCACGACCTGACTCCCCAGATCAGCGTCCTTGGCAGTGCGTATCCGCAGCGGCGCCGCATGTACCACCGGTGTCGAATCTGGGATCCCCAGGAGGTAGCGGACTTTGCAGCGAGTTAAGCCCCGACGCTGACGTCTACTGACCTCATGGGATTCGGTGGCTGATGGCGTGCTGGACTGATCGGCCATCCGCGCGGCTCAGTATATGGTGAACTAGGTTAGATAAGCACAACTCAGTCGAGGTCCATTACTTCCCGCACAGAGTCCGGCCGACGACGCGTCGCAGAGGTGCGCAATGCCTGACATGGAGGTCCGCGTGACGTCTCTGCAGACTCCCGGTGAGCTCTTCGATTTGAGCGGTCAGGTTGCCGTCGTGACCGGAGCGTCCAGCGGGCTCGGCGACAGGTTCGTCCGAGTGCTACACGCCGCGGGTGCCTCGGTCGTCGCCGTGGCCCGGCGCTCGGATCGACTCGCCGCGCTCGCGGACGAACTCGATCGCGTGCTCCCGATCACCGCCGATCTCGCCGACGACTGCGCAGTCGAGGAGATCGTCCCGCAGACGATGCAGCGCTACGGTCGGCTCGACATCGTTGTGAACAATGCCGGCTTTGGCTCTCCCCTACCAGCGGTTGAAGAACCTATCGATGCCTTCCGGCGCACATTGGAGGTCAATCTGGTCGGCGCCTTTCATCTGGCCAGACTGGCCGCCGCGCCGATGATCGTCACGGGAAGTGGCTCGATCATCAACGTCTCCTCGATCCTCGGTCTCGTCGCCGCCTGGCCGATCCCGGACGCCTCGTACAGCTCCTCGAAGGGAGCCCTGGTCAGTCTCACCCGTGACCTCGCTTGTCAATGGGCACGACATGGAATACGGGTCAACGCTCTGGCGCCGGGCTTCTTCCCCAGCGAAAGCTCGGCTCCGATGTTGGAGGACGAAGCAAGCCGGCGCTATCTACGCACGGGATGCCCGATGGGACGGATGGGTGAACCCGACGAGCTCGACGGAGCTCTGCTGTATCTGGCGTCGCGGGCCTCGACGTACATGACCGGACAGGTGTTGACCGTGGACGGCGGGTGGACCGCGCATTGACGGTACCGAGATCGGCGCCACCCGTCCGCAGATAGGAGGCGACGATGACTTTCCGGATGGCTGTCGGGCGTTGGACCTGACTGACGAACCCGGCCTTTTGACCGGACCACACCGCCGACTAGGCTCGCGCCACCAGCGCGCCCGCATGTACGTCAATGCGCTTATCCTGCTGCGCATTTGGGAATGCACCGTCCGCGACTGGCTCGGCGATGCCTGCACTATCAGATGCATCAAAGGCTTCCAGATGGACCGGTTCACGACCGTAGCCGAAACAGCGTTGCGCGGGTACAGAGTAAACGCGTTAAAGAGGGGAATCGGCCTCATTATGCTCGATGTCCACACCGAAAACTCGCAGGGCACTACCGTCGGCCCCGGTACCGTAAACGTCACGCTGCCTCGCCGTTCGCGCCGAGCCGGTTCGAATGGGTGCGCTACTCCTCGTACTCTCGGCGGTCAATGATCAGGTCGGACAACTCGACGGCGTTCAGCGACACATAATCGCCCGTTTCGAGATCTTCGAGGATGACACGCGGCTCCGACCCGTTTCTGTCGAGCCACAGCCGCACAGCGGCGGCCCTGTCGATGAGGATTGCCAACTCGCGGGGTTGCCGTCGCTTCAACTTCTCCCAGCTGCTGCGGACGGAATCGACCCGGCCGATAGTGCCATCGCGAGAACCGACCGAGAAGGCCGCCGCGTCGCAGCGATAGCGACGGTCCATCATTTCCCCGAGAGCAGGTCGTTCACTCGGCTGGTCTGCGAAGGGCGCATCCGGATCGATCGAGTCATCCTCCGGCACGTCTTTCATCGGCCAATCCACTGTGATTTCTCCACCCGGTGACGGGCTGGCCCTGTCGCCATCCGATCAATTGCGACCGTCGCGACTCGAGCGCTCGTGGCCTCGCACGTCGCGAGCGGGGACTGCTGTCGTTTTGGAGCAACGTAGATTACTAAGTATACCATGTACCGTTGGCGTCGGCCCTCACTGCGCGGCGGCTCGCGCGACAGGCAGGCCAAAACAGGACTGACCGAGGATGATTGGCGGTCGAATTGGCCCTGTGGGACACGTTCGCAACGAAACACATCCAGCACCGGCTCCGCGACGTTCTGGACTGCGCCGATCCGATGGCCGACCCAACGCCGAGCCAGCTGTGACCTGGGTCTCGCTCAGCACCACTGCGCCTGATACTCTCGACCCGTCCAGTCGCAGAAATGCGCCATCAATCAACGATAATCGCAGGACCTCGGAGGAAACGTGACAACGAGCGAGCAGGCGGCGACGGTGCCGGTCGTCACCTTCGACTACACCACCACCGAGCCCGAGGGAACGTGGTTCGCTAAATACGATGAGCTGCGCGCTCAATTTCCTTGGTACCGAAACGAATTCGGGCCCGGCTTCTGGACGGTCTGCAACTACGAGGGCATCCTGCAGATCATGCAGAACCCAGAGGCTTTCTCCAACAGCGTGGTCACCGCGCTGGATCCTAATCCACCGATCAAGTGGATACCGGAGATGCTGGACGGGGACGAGCACAGGCAGTGGCGGCGCCAGCTAGGTCCGCTGTTCTCCCCTGGCGCAGTCGAGAAGCTCGAGTCCACGGTGCGCCAGCGCGCGATCGACCTCATCGACGGCCTCGTCAGTCGCGGCTCCTGCGACTTCATGGCCGACTTCGCCGCCCACTTCCCCACCACGATCTTTCTGGAAATGATGGGACTGCCTGTCGAGGAACTCGACGAGTTCCTTGCATGGGAACACGACATCTTGCACGCCGGCGGTAGCGACGAGGAGAAGCTGCGCACGCAAATGACCGCGATGATGTCGGTGATGGACCGGTTCACAACGGTTATTGCCGAGCGTCGAGAGGAACCCCGCGACGACATCGTCAGCAAGGCCCTGACCTACGAGATCGACGGCGAGCCGGTCACCGACCAGGATCTGCTGTCGTTCTGCCTGCTGATGTTCATGGCGGGCCTGGACACCGTCTCGGTCACGCTTGGCTGGATGTTTCTTCATCTGGCCCGCAACGACGACGACCGGCAGAGGATCGTGAACGAGCCGGCCGTCATCCCCACCGCGGTCGAGGAGTTCGTCCGTGCCTACGCGATCGTGATCCCCGCCCGCAAGGTGATGCGGGACATCGAGATTCAGGGCTGCCCGATGAAGGCCGGTGACATGGTGAACATCCCGCTGGCCGCGGCAACCCGCGACGATGCCGCCTTCGCCGATGCGAAGTCGGTGGACATCACCCGTAAACCGAACAACCACATCGGGTTCGGCGCGGGCCCGCACCGATGCCTCGGCTCACACCTGGCCCGACAGGAACTCAGAATTGCCCTGGAAGAATGGCACAAGCGGATCCCTAACTACCGGGTGGCTCCGGACGCACAGATGCTCGAAAGCGGCAGCCAGCTGGGACTGGAAAGCCTGCCGCTGGTCTGGGACATCTGATGCGCAAGCCGCTCGACGGAGTTCGCGTGCTTGAGGTCGCGCAGTTCACCTACGTCCCCTCCGCCGGAGCCGTACTCGCCGACTGGGGTGCCGAGGTCATCAAGATCGAGCATCCCGTGACCGGCGATGCCCAACGGGGGCTGGTCAAGGTGCTCGGCGCGGCGGCCACCAAACCAGGATCGACTTTCGCGCCGATCATGGAAGCGCCCAACCGCGGAAAGCGCAGCGTCGGAATGGCACTGGACAACGCCGACGTGCGCCCAGAGTTCGACGAGTTGATCCGCCGCAGTGACGTCTTCCTCACCAACTACCTTCCTTCAGCACGGACGAAGCTGCGCATCGACGTCGCCGACGTCCGAAAGGTTAACCCCGACATCATCTACGTGGCGGGCAGCGGATTCGGCATGAACGGACCCGACCGCGACGCCGGCGCCTATGACGCGACCGCGTTCTGGGCCCGCGGCGGCAGCGCCGACGGACTCAATCCACCAGGTGCCGATCAGTCGGCGTTCATGCCCGCAGGCGCCTACGGCGACAACATCGGCGGCATCACCATCGCCGGGGGCGTGGCAGCGGCACTGTACGGCCGGCACGTCACCGGTGAGGCCTCGGTGCTCGACGTCTCCCTGCTCGCAGTCGGCGCTTGGGCTACCCAGTTCAGCGTCAACATGGCGATGTTGATGGGCGGACCGCTGCCGAAGATCGAGCGCCGCACCCAAGCTCCGGGCAATCCTCTGACCGGCGCCTACCGCACCTCAGACGGGAGGTTCGTCCAGCTGTCGATGCTGCAGCCCACCCGGTACTGGCCGGAGTTCTGCCGGCTGATGGGCCTGGACCAATACATCGAGGACCCGCGGTTCCAATCACTGCAGGCGATGGCCGAACACGCTGACCTCGCCTACGGCATCGTCCACGACACCATTGCAAAGCTGACCTTCGCCCAGTGCAAGGAGGTACTGAGCCGGGGCACCGGACAGTGGGCACCGGTCCAGGACGCCTGGGAATTGGCCCACGACGAAGGACTGACCGCCAACGGTCGGATCGCCCACATCGTTGACGTCGAGGGAAATCCGCAACACTTGGTGGCAAATCCGGTGCGGTTCGACGACGACCCTGCCGAACTGCAACGCGCCCCCCAGTTTGCCGAACACACCGACGACGTCCTCCGCGAACTCGGGGTGGACGACGAGCGCCTCATCGAATTGAAGATCGCCGGTGCCATCACCTAAGGCCGGCCCTTTAGTGACGGCTCTCGACGAAAAGGGCAGCGTCAAGGATCGGTTGATCCGCGCCGCGGACGCAGAGATCACCGCCTGCGGCATCAATGCGGTGCAGATGGATGTGGTCGCCAAGAATGCGGGCGTCTCCCGAGCCACCGCATTCCGCCAACTCGGCAGCGTGTCGGAGATGCTGGTGCAGGTCGCGCTGCTGCGAGCCCGCCGACACGTCGCGGCGGTAGAGGCGCTGATGGCTCCGAAGACCGGTGTCTTCGCCAAACTGGAAGCCGCTCTTGTGTATACGGCTCAGGAATTACCGTCAGATCCGTCGATTTCCGCACTGATCGCCCAGGGTGCAGCCAGCGTGCACGATCCTCGGGTGCACCAGGTAGCCATGGACGTGATGGGTCCGGTGCTGGATGACGGCCAACGTAGCGGCCAGATACGCACCGACATCGATACGGACGAAATGGTCGACTTCCTGGTGGAGCAGACGTACCTCGCCGCCGAGGAGATCGATAGGTCCGAGGCCGAGGTGCGACGTCGATTTCGCCACTTCGTCATTCCCGGGCTGGCCGCCCCGAAAGGGTTGGGAGGCGAACACATCTCCCGGACCATGGAGGTGCAGGACGCGGTGACGACGGCGATCGAGGCTCTGACCGATTTCGCCGACCTCTTGCGTCGCTCCGAGTGAGCAACCGGCACGTTCATCGCAGGCGTCATCCGTTGCGGATCGCTGCTGCAAGTTTCCGGGGCGCATCAATCATGACAAAGGCTGAGCAGTCGGGGATCTCGATCAACGCGGCATGCGGGAACGCGTCGCGTAGTCGTCGAGCGTGACCCAGGGGAAACAGCTGATCCTCGGTGCCCCACGCCAAGGTGACGGGTCTGTCGAACGCCTCGATCGCCGGCGCGGCGCGCAGTGTGAGGGCCGGATCCAGCGAGGCGGTCACCGTGACGGCGTCGCGGCGGGCCGCTCCGCTGGTGGCGAAGGCGCCGAAGATCTCCCGTTGCCACTCACGAGACGGCGGGTGCTTGGACACTGCCTTGAGGAAGAAGGCCTGCCCGGGTCCGGTGGCCAACAGGCGGACAATTCCGCCACCCACCCGGGAGCTGAAACGGCACAGTTTGACGATCTGAGCGAACGAGCCGGGCGGAAAATGTTCGTAGCTATCGCAATTGGTCAGTAGCAAGCGGGCGATCCGGGATGTGTCCAGCGTTGGATCACCCAGCGACGCCAGCACCAGACCGCCGCCGGTGTCGTTGGCCACCACAGTGACGTCGGTCAGATCGAGCGCTTCCATGAAATGCACGACGCGCCGCGCGGCCGCCTCAGCGCCGAGGTCGGCGCCGTTAGTGGGTGTGCTGTGGGCGCCAAGCGGCCAGGTCGGCGCGATGCAGCGAAACCCAGCACCGAGTTCGGCCACGACGTCGTTCCACACTGCACCGGTGACATAGACGCCGTGCACGAACAGGATCGTCGGACCCGTTCCAGCGTCGGTGTATTCGATGTCCAAGCCGTCTACTCGTACCTTCTTGGTCGTCACGTCGGTTCTCCTCGTGATCAATGTCCGCCAAACTCGGGGCGCCGTCGTTCCCGGAAGGCGCGCGCACCTTCCCTGAAATCAGCGGTGCCGATTAACGCCAACTGCCCCTCGGCTTCGATCGCTTGCACCGGCTCGAGTGCGCCGAGCGTCGCCGCGGCCAACGCGCGCTTAGTCCAGCCGAGCGCCAACGTCGGACCGCTGGAGACCGACCGCAGCACGTCGTCCAGCACCGACTCGTAGTGGTCCGCGGAGGTGACGTGCGAGAGCATCCCCCACTCGAATGCGGTCGCCGCGGTTATCTTTTCAGCCGTCATCGCCATGCGCGCCGTGCGTGCTCGCCCGATCAGTCCTGGCAGCAGCGCGGACGCGCCGCCGTCCGGCATCAGCCCGACCCGGGTGAAGGCCAACTGAAAGTATGCCGAGGGTGCGGCCACCACCAGATCACAGGCCAGCGCGAGTGGGCATCCGAAGCCCACTGCAGCGCCGTTGACGCCGGCAACCACGGGCTTGGGCAGCCCGACGATCGCCCGCACGACTCGGTTGGCGGCTTCGGCGGCGCCTGCGGTATCACCGCCGGTGAGGTCGCCACCGGAACAGAACGCTCGGCCGGCGCCGGTGAGCAGCACCGCGCGAACTGAGTCGTCCGACTCGGCGCCGCGGATGTGCGTCGACAACTCATCGAGCATCGGCGTGTCGACGGCGTTGAGCTTCTCCGGCCGGTCCAGTCGAAGTCGCAGGACGGCGTCGCCGCGCTCGACCGAGATGCCGTTCATCACAACAGAATCACAAGCCCAAGTCGCGGCCAATGATGTCCTTCATGATCTCGGTGGTGCCGCCGAAGATCGTCATGATGCGGTTGTCCAGGTAGTCGCGTGCAACCCGGTATTCCGTCATATAGCCGTATCCGCCGTGCAACTGCACGCAGCCGTCGATGACCTTCTTGGCGGTCTCGGTGCACCACCACTTGGCTTTCGACGCCTCGACCGCCGTCAGTTCACCGTCGACCACAGCCTGCAGGCACCGGTCGATGTACTGCTCGCCGATCTCGAGCTCGGTGTCCATCTCGGCCAACAGGAACCGGTTGTGCTGGAAACTGCCGATCGGCTGGCCGAAGGCTTTGCGGTCCTTGGCGTACTGCAATGTCTGCCGCCAGGTCTCGCGCGCACCGGCGATGGCTGAGATGGCGATGGACAACCGCTCCGACGGGAGGTTGTGCATCAGGTGATAAAAGCCGCGCCCCTCTTTGCCCAGCAGATTCGCCGACGGCACCCGCACGTTTTCGAAGGCCAGCTCGGCGGTGTCCTGGTAGTGCAATCCCATCTTCTCGAGCTTGCGGCCGCGGCTGAAACCCTCCATGCCCGCCTCGACCACCAGCAGCGTGAAGCCCTTGTGGCCGGCGTCGGGGTCGGTACGACACACCACCACCACCAGGTCGGCGTTGATACCCGAGGAGATGAACGTTTTGGCGCCGTTGATGATCCAATCGTCGCCATCGCGAACGGCCGAGGTGCGGATACCGGCCAGGTCGCTGCCCGCGCCAGGCTCGGTCATCGCGACCGCGACGATCAACTCGCCGCTGATGATGCCCGGCAGCCAGCGCTCCTTCTGTTCGTCGTTGGCCAGCGACGAGAAGTACGGCCCGACAACGTCGTTCTGCAGGCTCAGCGACGGTGCCGGCCCACCGTAGCGGGCGATCTCCTCGTCGATGACCGCGTTGAACCGGAAGTCGTCGACTCCCCCGCCGCCGTACTGCTCGGGCATGTTGAACCCGATCAGGCCGTACTTGCCGGCGGCGATGAACGCCGATCGGTCGACGAGGCGGTCACTCTCCCATTTCTCGGCGTTGGGCACCAGCTCACGTTCGATGAACTGCCGGACCGTCTCGCGGAACGCCTCGTGCTCGGGCTCCATAACGAGTCTTTTCATGTGTTGGTCTCACTCTCCATACAGTCGTCGCATCTCTTCACCGACTTTGCCAGACACTCGCGACACGACCTGCGCGCCCCGCCTTCGCAGGTCGGCGTCCGGGATCGGCAGCACCACCGCACCGGATGTCTTGGACGGCAGCAACACCTTGGCGGTGCCCCGCGTGGTGGTTTCGTTCCGCTGGCTGGTGGCGAAGACGTCCAATGACACTGGGTCATCAGGCCCGTCACCCTTCGCGGTGACCGTGCCGGTGCACCGGTGCACGTCGCCGTGGTAGTTGAAGCCACGCAGCTGCAGGTCCATCTCGGCCAGCCAACCATCGTCGCCGATCCAGTTAGTGATCAAATGGCTCACCCATGCTGCGCGCATCTGTCCGTAGTCGTAGGGCGCCGGAATACCCAGGGCCTGAGCGCGTGCGGCATCCCAGTGCAGTCGTTGCACGACATCGGGGACGCCATATTCATCGGGCTGGTAGAAGGCGGGCATCCGCTTGCGCAGTTGGTGGGCAAACTTCAATGGCCCCACGCCGTAACCGCCCCAGCCCCACCCCATGTGCATCGAGATGATGTCGACGACGGTCAACGGCCCCTTGATGATTCCCGGAAGCTCGTCGCCGACCGAGACGTCCTCCCACCATTGCGGATCGGCGCCTCGCCGTCGTTCTGCCTCGTACTCTTCCTCGACTTGGGCGAATTCCTCGGGAGTCCAGTGCTTGCGCTGTATGTCTTTGAGCTTGCCGGACTTCTTCGAGCCGTGACGCTCGGCGTTGATGTAGGACTCGTCGCGGGTCGCGATCGGGTTGCCATCGATGTCGACGTAGAGGTACCGGTAGGTTTCCTTGACCGAACGCCCGCCGGAGAATTCGCTGTCCTTCACCTGGACGTCGAGGGTGTAGTTCTCCGCTAACACCGGCCGACCCGGATAGATCGGGCGGTACCACGTCCACTTCACCCCCGAGTAGTACTTCCCGGTCCCGCGAAACAGACCGCGAAAGAGCTTCTTTCGCTCCGGGTCGGTGAACTTCGGGGTTTGGTCCAGGCCCGTCGTTATCGGGAAGGTCGGCGATGCGATCTGTCCGTGCCAGCGTGTGGTCGGTCCGTAGGCCGGATCGTAGAACAGCGGGTTGTCGTCACCGCAGCCGAACGCGAAGTGCGTGATGGCATCGGCTGACGGCAGCTTGTGCCACGCTTCGTCGCGCTGGTGAACGGGAATTCCGATCTGCCCTTTGGCCCGTTCGATGTCCTCGTCGGTGATGCGGCCCTCTTCAGCGGCCAGATCATCCCCCGTCGCTTCGCTCGCCCCCGCGTCGGCACCGGGCTTTTCTGTGGTGGTCATCGGTCCTCCTAGAACTTCAGCATGGCGCCGGCGTCGACCTTGAACTGCAGGCCCGTCACGTACCGGGACTCGTCAGAGGCCAGGAAGCACACCGCGTTCGAGATATCCAAGGCCTCGACGTACGGGGTGGGCATCGCCTGCATGGCGGGGAACGCCAGCAGGGCGTCGTCGCGGCTCGGCGCCTCGAGGTCCGGCCGGAACTGCCGGTACATCGGCGCACTGTTGAGCATCGACGTATTCACGTTTGTGGGATGAATGACGTTGGCGCGGATGGATTGTGGCGCCAGTTGCGCGGCGAGCTGCAGAGTGTAGGAATCCACCAGCTGCTTGGCGTAGCTGTAGCCTGCGCCGCCCGGGCCCTGCGGGCCGCCCGCCCCGGGGGGCTGTGTGGCAGCGATGAGTCCGGCGACCGATCCGGTGGTGATGATCGACGCTCCCGACTTCAGATACGGCAGCGCGGCGTGGACCGTGTTGACCACGCCGACGAAGTCGACGTCGAAGGCATCGGCGAAGGCCTGAACCGGCAGATGAGCACCCAGCGGACAGATACCCGCGTTGGCGACGACTACGTCGAGTTTGGCGAATTCGGCCACCGCGTTGGCTAGTTCGCGGCTTAGCGTCGCGCGGTCGCGGACGTCGACCTCGGCGGTATACGCCTTGCGACCGGTCTTCTCCACCTCCAGACCGGCTTCCTCGAGATCGCGCGATGTCGCCAGCGGGTACTCGTTGGTGTCGATGTCGTGACAGATGTCGAAGAGGATGACGTCCGCGCCCTCCTCTGCCAGCTTGACGGCGTGGCTGCGGCCCTGGCCGCGGGCGCCCCCGGTGATCAGAACGACTTTTCCTGCTACGCGTCCCACGCTCTCCGCCATGCTCAACGTGCCTTCCATTCAGGGAGACGCTTTTCAGCGAAGGCCCGCGGGCCCTCCTTGGCGTCTTCGGATTTCAACAACTCGGTGAATTCGCGAGTCGTGCGCTCCCACTTGGGTTCCTCCGCGCCGATGATCCCGTTGTCTGCACCGTAGGCGACTCGTTTGCTGGCTTGTACCGACAACGGCGCGTTGCAGGTGATCCGCGCGGCGAGTGCCAGGGCGGCTTCCACGACGGTACCGTCCGGTACGACCTCGTTGATCAGGCCCCACCGCAGCGCGTCGGCCGCGGACATGGGCTCACCTGTCAACACCAGCTCAAGCGCGATCTTGCGAGGTAGCTGTTCGACGATCCGGAACACGCCGCCCGCCCCTGCGATCAGGCCGCGCTTGACCTCGGGCAGCCCGAAACTTGCGCTCTGGCAAGCGATCACCAGATCACTGGCCAGAGCGAGCTCGGAGCCACCGCCGAGCGCCGTGCCGTTCACCGCGGCAATCGTGGGTTTGTCGATGAAGTGATGCACGTAGCCGGCGAATCCCCATTCGGGATGCTCGGCGTGGTAGAGGTTTTCACCTCGCGAGACGGCCTTGAGATCGGCTCCGGCACAGAATGACTTCTCGCCGGCACCGGTGATGACGACCGCCCGCACCTCGGGATCGCGCTGCGCCTCCTCGAGCGCGTCACCCACGGCCGTGCTCACCGCCCCATTGACGGCGTTGCGCGCGTCAGGCCGATTGATGGTTATCAACGAGACGTTGCCGCGCAGCTCCACGCTGGCCGCCAAGCTTGCCACGTCGGTCGCAGTTTCGGTCACTACGGTTCCTTTCCAAGTCGATGGTTGCCTGATAGGCGTTTCAGCCTGCACCGGCTGGTTGGACAGTGCTCGCGCCGAGCTCGTCGAACATCGTGAGCAGCCTGCGCCGGTCGACCTTGAGCGCCGCTCCGCGCGGCAACTCGTCGACTACGAAGACGCGAGCGGGCACCTCATAGGGCGTCAGCGTCGCCCGGCAGTGCTCGCGCAGCTCCTCGCCTTCGATGGCCGCCCCGGGACGCAGTTCGACTGCGGCAACCGGAATCTGGCCCAACCGCTGATCGGGCACGGGCGCGATGGCGGCATCTGCGACGGCCGGGTGCGCACGCAGCGCCCGGACCACGGTCTCCGGTGACACCTTGAAACCGCCCCGCACGATCACGTCGTCCGCGCGACCGTCGATGTAGAGGAAACCGTCTTCGTCGAGATGCGCCAGGTCACTGGTGGTGACCCAGTCACCGGCTTGACCGGCCTGCGGCGTGGCGACCTGCAGCCTGCCGCCCTCGTTGGCGCCAAGGACGGCGCCGTCCTCGTCTACGACTCGCAACCGCACGCCGGGAAAGGCACGCCCGACGCTGCCTTTTTTGTCGGTCCATCGCGCGTGGAAGTCCTTGACGGTCCACCCGGCCACCGCGCCGGAGAACTCGGTCGCGCCGTAGACGACCAGGATCGGGATGCCGTACCGCTCGAAGAACGCATCAACCAGTGCCGGGTCGACGGCGGCTGTCCCCGCGTTGATCGCGCGGATGCTCGCCAAATCCTCGCGCGGGATGTTGGAGTCGAGCACCGATTGCATGGCCGCCGGGGGCAGTCCTGCCACCGCGGGCCGATACTGCTTCACCACGGCGTGCCAGCCCGGCACCGTGAATCGGTCGAGCATCGCGACCGGGCGTGCTGCGACCAGCGACTGCAACAACGACCACAGCCCGCCGATGTGCATGATCGGCAACGTCACCAGGCCCACGGTGCCCGACAGCGGCGGTTTGGTCCTGGCGTCGGCACGGTCGTTGTGCTGCAACGCCGACGCGAGGGACGCTTCGAGCTGTGCGCGGGTCAAAGGAATGCGTTTCGGAGCGCCGGTTGTGCCTGAGGTCAGCATCTCGATGGCCACCGCTGGATCGCCACCGGCGGCCTCCCGGGTGCCCCTGCTGTGCAGGGCGATCGCGCCGTCGTCCAGATTCCAGCCGGTCGCCCCGAGATCGGCAACGGTGCGGCTGAAGACGTCCTCGGACCACAACGTGGACGGCGCAAGGACATACGAGACGCCGGACGCCGCAAGGTCGGCGCTCAGCCGGTCCGGCGGCTGCAGCGGGCTGATGGTTACCAACGCGCGTCCGCCCCGGAAGATGGCGATGAGCGCCGCGACCGACTCCATCCGATTGGAGAGCACGACGGCTACCCGCCCGCCCGTCTGACACCCCGCGGCACTCAGTTCCTGGTCGATCCGCTCGGTGAGCGACCTAACGGAACCCCACGACGTCCAGCGTCCGTCGCACTCCAGCATGCGGTCGTGGTCGTTGGCGTCCCAAAGCCGTCCCAGCGCGTCGTGGATGCTCGTCATCGTCACTTTCCGAATCGGCTCTCGCAGCGAAAGCCCGTCATCTGAACCTAGAGGACATGGTTTACTAGGTCAACTTAGTAGAAGGGCCATCGATGGACTTCGGCTTGACCGACGAACAGGACCAACTCGCCGCGGCGGAGCGCGCCTGGCTTACCAAACACGACCCCATCGCCAGGGTCCGCGAAACGCTGGACTCGGCTGCGGTCACGGTCGATTCCGCGGTCGTCGCGCACGCGGCAGAATCGGGTCTTCTGGAGCTGCTCACTCACGAAATAGGCGGCACGCATGTGGATCTCGCCGTCGTGACCGAGCAGCATGGATTCGCGGGGAGCTCGCTGCCGGTCGCCGATCTGACCATTGCCGCGTGGCTGCTCGACGGCATCGACTGCCCCACCGAAGACGGCGAGCTGACCGGAGTGGCGCTCGGTCCTGACGCCGCTCTCGATGGCGATGCGCTGCGGCTGACAGGCGTCACCCGTCCGGTGCCGATGGCAGCCGACATGGACTTCATCGCGGTGGCAGGGCAGTTGGGCGATGGCGAATACGTGACGGTCCTCAATGCCCCGACGTTGTCGGTGATGTCGACGCTTGACCTGAGCCGTTCCTGGGCGCGGCTGGACCTCGACACGACGACCGCGGAATGGAAGCCGCTGCCACCCGGCACGCTGGCCTTGCTGCGCGACGCTCTGGCGGTGCACCGGGCGTTCGACGCGTTGGGCGCGGCAGCCCGGCTGCTCGATATGACCGTGTCTTACGCCGGCCAGCGGGAACAGTTCGGCACGCCGATCGGCTCGTTCCAGGCCGTCAAGCATCACTGCGCCGACATGGCCGTCGCGGTGGAGGCCGGCCGGGCCACGTTGTGGGCCGGGGCTCTCGCGCTGGACACCGCACCGGTCGCTGCGCGGTCCCGGGCCGCGTCCGCGGCGGCGGCATACGCCAAGTCCGCTGCCGCGAAGGTGGCCGGAACGGCCCTGCAGGTGCACGGCGGCATCGGATTCACCTGGGAACACGATCTGCATCTCTTCCTGCGCCGGATCAAGGTCGACGAGGCCTTCAACGGGAGCGTCGCAGAACTCCGCGCGGCACTGCTCGGCGCCTGACATTCAGCGCCGATCCCGCGGCAGCGCCAAGCCCCGCTCGGCGATCAGGTTGCGCATGATCTCCGAACTGCCGCCTGCGATCGTGTAAGCCCGGGCGTACAGCCACTCGTCCTGCCAACGGCCGCCGTCGAGCGCGCCCGGGTCGCCCTCCACCAAGATGCCTGCCTCACCGCCGAGTTCAACTGCGAAGCTGGCCATCTCGAGATTCAGCTCGCTGAACATCAACTTGGCCATCGCGCCGTCGTGCATGCGTTCGGTGCCACGCAGCCACCGCGTGAGGTTGGCGTAGGTCAGCGCCGACAGCGCCTCCACTTCAGCGCTGAACTCGCCGATGCGATCACGGACCCGATCGCTGTCGATCGCTGGACGACCGTCGAGGTGGACCTGCGAGGCGAGTGTGACCAGTCTGTCGATGGCCAACCTCAATTTGACGACCGCGGCGCCGACGCTGGTGCGTTCGTGCCCCAACGTGGCGTTCGCGATGGCCCAGCCCTGTCCTGGTTCTCCGATCATCGCCTCAGCAGGTACCTCGACGGAATCGAAGAAAACTTCGTTGAAGTCAGAAGTGCCGGTCAACTCGCGCAATGGCCGAACCGTGACGCCGGGCCTCGACATGTCGAGGATGAACGCACTGATGCCTTTGTGCTTGGGGGCGTGGGAATCGGTGCGCGCCAACAGATATCCGTAATCGGCCCAGTGCCCGTCGGTGGTCCACACCTTCTGCCCGTTGACGGTGTAGGTATCACCGTCGAGCACCGCCCGGGTGCGCAACGACGCCAGGTCGCTTCCCGCGCCCGGTTCACTGAACAACTGACACCACAGCTGTCGACCCGCGCGGATCTCGGGCAAGTGCCTGCGCCGCTGCTCATCGGTGCCGTACTGGATCAGCGCATGCGATGCCAGCGCGTTGCCGTTCGGCACGCCCGGCACCGCGGCCCGGGCCAATTCCTCGCTCACCACGATGGCGTGTTCAGCGGAGCGATCGTCGCGACCACCGAACTCCCCCGGCCAGTCCGCGCCGACGTAACCGGCTTCGAACAGGCGCGCCGTCCAGTCCTGAAGTGCCTTGAGTTCAGCTTCGTTCTCGGCGCTGCGCACGCCCGCTCGTGGTGGGATGGGCGGTGCATGCTCGGCAATAAACGCCCGCACTTCAGCGCGGAAGGCCTCCATTTCGGCACCCATTCCGTATTCCACGTTGCCGTCTTCCTGTTCGATGTGACGTATTAGCGGCTCAGCGCCAGCAGTTCGCCGGCGGCGTGGTCTCGCAGCGCGTCGGCACGGCCGACCAACACGGCGTTAGCCTTGGCGCGGCGTAGCAGCAGATGACTGGGATGCTCCCAGGTGAACCCGATGCCGCCGTGGATCTGCAACGCACCCTCGGTGGCCATCACCCCGGCGTCGAGCGCGGCCGCGGCGGCCAAATCCGCGATGTACCCCGACTTCTCGAGGTCAACTTCGGCGGCTGCGAGCACTTGGCTGCGGGCGCCTTCGAGCGCGACTAACATGTCCGCGCATCGGTGCGAAACCGCCTGAAAGCTGCCGATGGCGCGGCCGAACTGTCGCCGTTCGCGTGCCCACTGAACGGCCATCGCTAGCGCGCGCGAAGCAACACCAATGGAATCCGCCGCCACGGCTAACACCGCCTGACGGCGAGCCGTGCTCAGCACTCGAGCCACGTCGTTTCCGTCGGCGAGCACCTCACCCGCGGCCGCGGTGAAGGTCACCGAGCCGATGGTCGCGGTCATATCGAGCGGTTGCTGAGCCGTCACGTCGACGCCTTCTGCCGTGGCGTCGACCGCCACTAGAAGCTCACCGACGCCGTCGGCGACGCGAGCCAGCACCACCAGAACCTCGACGTTCGGCGCGCCTGCCACGATCGGGATCACACCGGAAAGACCCGACCCATCCCACTCGGGTAAAACGGGACCGCTGGTCACCCAGCCACTGTCGTCGACGGGCACGCCGAATGCGGCCGCCGCGCCGGCAGTGATCCGTTGCACTATCGCCTTTGCACCACAATGCAACGCGACGCCGAGTGCGATGACCGTCGGAACGAGCGGCGCAGGTGCCAACGCCCTCGCGGCCTCCTCGATGGCGGCGTACAGCAGACGTGGCCGGGCGCCCGCTCCGCCAAGGGATTCCTCGACCGAGAGACCTGGTAGACCGAATTCGGTGAGTGCCGACCACACTTCGGGCTCTGCTGTATCGATGGGACGCTTGCGGTCGAGCAATGCCGCTTCGTCCACCGTGGCCTGCAGTGCGGCCGCCAATACCTCGCGCAGCTCGCGTTCATCCTCCTCGGGCGCGGCCAGTGGTGCGCCAGGCGCAATGGCGGCTGCGCGGCTGCCCTCGCCTCGGTGCGACGGCAGCCCGAGCACACTCTCGGCGATGGTATTGCGCTGAATCTCGGCGGTACCCGCGCCGATCGTGGTCGCCCGGCTCATCAGGTAGCCGAACGTCCAGCGCCCGCTATCGACGGCGTCGGGTGCCCGGCTGCCCAGGGCCGCATAAGGACCCGCTGCGCGCAAGGCGAGCGCGTGCATGTGCTGCTCGAACTCCGACTTCACCAGTCGGTTGACCGATGCCACCCCGCCAGGATCTTCGCCGCGCAGCACCGCGGCCAATGCGCGGGCGCTGTTGGCGGCGATGGTGCGAACCCCAGATTCCAGCCGCGCGACGTCCTGGCGAACCATTGGGTTGACGTCGAGCCCTTGGGAGACAACGAGATCGATCACCCGGTCGACCGTGCGTCGGTACTTGAACTCGTCGGCCAGAAAAGCAGTCGCCCGCTCGTGGCCCAGCGACGTTCGCATGATCGACCAGCCGGCACCCTCCTCGCCGACCACGTTCTCGACCGGCACCGCCACGTCGTCGAAGAAGACCTCGGTGAAGTGCGCGGCGCCGCTGATGTCGCGCAGTGGACGCACCGTAATCCCCGGGCTGTTCATCGAGATCAGCAGATAGGTGATGCCGTCGGAGGGCTTGTCCCCCGAACCCGTCCGCACCAGGGCGAACATCCAGTCGGCGCGGTCGGCCATGGTGGTCCACACCTTCTGGCCCGTCACCCGGTACACGTCGCCGTCGCGGACCGCGCGGGTGGACAGTGACGACAGGTCACTGCCGGCTCCGGGCTCGGAAAACCCTTGGCACCAGAACTCATCAGCGCGAAGCAGCGGCGTCAGGAATCGATCCTTTTGCTGCTGCGTGCCGTGCGCGATCAGCGTCGGGGCCAGGATGAATGACAGCGGACACGGATGCGGCGGTGCACCCGCATCGGTGGTCATCCGGTAGTAGTCCAGCTGATCGACTAGCGGCAGGTCCAGCCCACCGACCTCGCGCGGCCACCCCGGGGCGGCCAGCCCGTGATCGACGAGTTCGGCGTGCCAGGCCCGGGCCACCTCGATGCGGTCAGGCTTGGTACCTGAGCGTGCGGCATCCGCCCGCCGACGACGGAAGTCGGTGAGGCGCAATTCGAGCCGGCTACGCCAATCAGCTGTCTGCATGACACTCCACAAAGTAAACTTGGTTAACTATGTCTGAGTGTGCCGGTTAGCGTGGCCGATTGGCAAGCACGCCGATCAGCCGTCTTCAAGGATGAGTGCGAGTTCGGGGCATGCGGCGACCCCGTCCTTTGTGGCCTGCTCGTCTTCTGGCCGCACCTCGCGCTCCTGGAGGATGGAGTAGCCGGAGTCGTCGATCGGGAACAACTCCGGGTCGACGGCGTAGCACTGGGCGTGACCCACGCACTTCGACTGTTCGAGGCGGACTTTCATACGACCTCCCTTTGCTCGACTGTTTCCCAGGTGGACGGTTCGTCCAGCTGTCAGCATAAGACTAAAGCTTTAACTATTTCGAACGACCGACGACAAATGTTGATTCTGACATTAGTGTCAATCTGTAAGAGGGCATATATGCTGACCTAGTGCGTATTGAAGCCCAACGATCACGGCGCGCCCGCCATATTCTGACGGTTCTGTCCGGTACAGGGACACTGCGATGACATCTTCGCTCACTGAGGAAGAGACCATGCTGGTCGAAACGGTACGAACCTTCATCGACCGCGACGTCAGGCCCACGGTCCGCGAAGTCGAGCACGCGAATGAGTACCCGGAAGCGTGGATCGAGCAGATGAAACGCATCGGGATCTTCGGGCTTGCCGTGCCCGAGGAATACGGCGGTTCGCCGGTATCGATGCCCTGCTATGTGCAAGTGACCGAGGAGTTGGCCCGCGGCTGGATGAGCCTGGCCGGTGCGATGGGCGGACACACCGTGGTCGCGAAGCTGATTTCGTTATACGGCACCGAGCAGCAGAAACAGAAATACCTGCCACGCATGGCGAGCGGGGAGATACGTGCCACGATGGCGCTCACTGAACCCGGTGGCGGCTCAGACCTGCAGGCGATGACGACCACCGCCCGAGCCGAGGGTAGCGACCTGGTGATCAACGGTGCGAAGACCTGGATCAGCAACGCTCGCAAGTCCGGCCTGATCGCACTGCTGTGCAAGACCGATCCAAAGGCCGTGCCACGCCATAAGGGCATTTCGATCGTCCTCGTCGAACACGGTCAGGGTCTCACCGTCTCCCGCGACCTGCCCAAGCTGGGCTACAAGGGTGTGGAGAGTTGCGAACTGTCGTTCGAGGATTGCCGCGTACCCGCCTCGGCGATCCTTGGAGACGAACCCGGCAGAGGATTCGCGCAGATGATGAAAGGCCTTGAAACGGGCCGTATTCAGGTGGCCTCGCGGGCATTAGGGGTGGCACGCGCTGCACTCGAAGACGCCCTGAATTACGCACAGCAGCGGGAGAGTTTTGGGCAGCCGATCTGGAAGCACCAATCAGTCGGAAACTACCTGGCCGACATGGCCACCAAACTGACCGCCGCCCGCCAACTCACCCGCTACGCCGCCGAGAAGTACGACAGCGGCGAACGCTGCGACATGGAGGCCGGGATGGCCAAGCTCTTCGCGTCGGAGGCTGCCATGGAAATCGCGCTCAACGCCGTTCGAATCCACGGTGGCTACGGCTATTCCACCGAATACGACGTCGAGCGCTACTTCCGCGACGCACCTCTGATGATCGTCGGCGAAGGCACCAATGAGATCCAACGCAACGTCATTGCCGCACAGCTGGTCTCGCGAGGCAAACTCTAGACGCCGGCGAGTTGCCGATCGTCCGCTTTCACCCGCGGGAAGTTGAGCATCCGGCGGGCGTTCTCCTCGACGATCAGCCTGCACTCGTCGTCGGGCACCTCCGCGAGCACCTCGGCGGCCCGCTTGCGCGAATTCGGCCAGTTGGAGTCGCTGTGCGGGAAGTCGATCTCGAGCATGATGCGGTCGATGCCGATGCTGTGCCGGTTCTTCAGGCCGTGCTCGTCGTCGATAAAGCAGCCCCAGAAGTGCTTGCGGAACAACTCCGACGGACGGGTGTCGAAGTCGATCTTCTGGTAGTAGCGGTGCCGCTCCCACACATAGTCGGTGCGCTCCAGGATATAGGGCACCCAACCGATGCCGCCTTCGGCCAGCGAGATCTGCAGCTCGGGGAATTGTTGGAGCTTGCCAGAGAACAGCAGATCGACGGTGCTCCACATCAGGTTGGTCGAGAACAGCGCCGTCGCCACGGCAAAGGGGGCGTCCGGCACGGTGATCTGACCCGCGATCGGCTTGACCGACGAGAACGAGAAGCCCGGCACGTAGGAGCCGGAGCCGAAGTGCAGCGAGACCGGCATCTTGGCCTCGGAGCAGACCCGCCACAGTCCGTCCCAGTGGTCTGAGTGGAACGACGGGAGACCAAGGGGCACAGGACTATCGGGGAACGAAATGGTCCTGGCCCCCTTGGCGGCCACCCGCTCGGCCTCCGCGATGCAGGCATCGATGTCCCAGGTCGGCAGGATCGCCAGCGGGATGTAGCGCTCAGGGGCCACCGCGCACCACTCGTCGATGTAGAAGTCGTTCCACGCCTTGACGCACAGCAGGGCTAGCTCTTTGTCGTCCGCGCGCTGGAACGTGCCGCCGCCGAATCCGGGGAACGACGGGAAGCACAACGCCGACTGCACACCGTCGAGGTCCATGTCGGCGACCCGGGCGACAGGGTCGTAGCAGCCCGGGATCATGTCCTCGTAGCGGACGGGGTCCATGCCCCACTCCTCCGGCGGTTTGCCGGCGACCGCGTTCAGGCCGATGGTCGGGAAGACCTGCCCGTCGTAGTGCCACAGATGCATGCCGTTTTCCTCGACGATGCGCGGGCCCTGTTCGAGGTATTTCTGCGGCAACCGGTCCTGCCACACCCTTGGGTGCTCGACCAAGTGGTCGTCAACGGACACGATCTGGTGGTCATCCTGAAGCGGCATGATGCTCCTTCGCATCTGGCGAGCTGTCGTACGTTTCTGACGCACCGTCTTGTTTTCTGACGGTTCGTCTCACACACTATATGATGCACGCCACATTCGTCTAGCAGTTGAGAGGCGCGACATGGAATCCACGGACCGACCCGCCGACGGCGCAGGCCGCGACAAGGTCGATGAAGACGACCACGACCTGTTGACCTTCGGCGAAGCGGGCGAACGGCTTCGCATCGAGATCGCCGCCGCCGCAAGGGAAGTGCAACGCCTCACGGGATCCGGGCCGATCGATGAGCTCGAGAAAGCCCAGGCCCGCCTCGATGCGCTACGGTCGGCGGCTTCCCGCAACAGCGCGCAACCTATCAACGACGCCAACTTCGAGAAGTTCTTCGGCTATCCGGGCAAAGCCAAACGCAACCTGCCCGGAACGCCGTCTGCCCGATGACCACGCAGTCGGCGCGGGATACTTTCCCCATGGCCCGCACTCCCGACAAGCTACGGCGCCCCGGCTACGCTCCCGGCACCAATGCCGGTGTGGGGCGACGCGGCCTGCACACCCGCGACCGCATACTCAGGTGCGCCGCGCAGGTTTTCCTGGCCAACGGGTTTCACGCCACGTCGCTTGACGCCATTGCCAAAGCGGCCCGCACCTCCCGCGCGACCGTCTATCAATACTTCGCCGGCAAGGAGGAGATCTTCGGCGAACTGAGCGCGGTGGCCGGGCGCGATGTGCTCGCACACGGCGAACAACTCGGTGGACTTGGCCCTACGGTCGACGGGGTGGAGGCGTTGCATCGCTGGCTGGTCGAGTGGGCGGACATCTACGACACCCACGCCGCGGTGTTCGCCGAATTTCCGGGCATCGGCACGGCCACCGGATTGGCCGTCATCGATGCCAGCCCCGTCGCTGACCGGTTCCATGAGACAGTCACCGATCGGCTGCGGCGAACGCTCCTGCGCGATCTGGAAGCCGACGATGCGGCCGCGGCACTGGGGCGGATCCCGCACATGGTTCATCTCTACCGGTACCGCGCCATGTTCCCGTTGCCCGTTCGCGCCACCGTGACCCGGTCGTTGACTGTTGTGCTGCAGCTGATGCTGTTCCCGGAGACCCCGGCAGACGTGCTTCAGGCGGTAGCGCCCCAGGTAACACATGTGTCCGCGCGAACCTCGGACCCCGCCCTCGACACTGCCGCGGCGACACCGGCGGTCCTCGAGGCGTCGGGCTCTCCTATTCCGCAGGACGTGCTGTCGGTCAGCTCGGCATTGTTCGCCGAACGCGGCTACTACGCCGTCGGCATGGAGGAGATCGCGGCCGCCGCCGATGTCAGCCGCGCGACCTTGTACCGGTACTTCAGTACCAAGGACAAGATCCTGGCCGAACTGACCCGCCGAGCGGTCGCCGAGATCGAGAAGCACGCCGCGGCCCTGCCGGTTATGGCCACCGGTTCACTGACCGCGTGGATGCTTGGCTACGTCCGATTCCATCGCGCCTACCGCGGCGTGATCCGGGCGTGGTTCGACGGCACCGTGGCCGAACAGCTCTCCGATGCGGATGTCGATCACGGCATCGGCGCGATTCACCAAGCGGTTGCTGCGCTGCTGTCCACAGTCGACCTGCCCGCGGGCATCGACCCCGACGTGGCGTGCGCGGTGTTCGTGGCCGTCCTGGGCCGGATGTCCGAGCCGACGGCCGAGGGCGCGCCGGGCACCGACGAGCGGGCCGCGGAGTTGATGGTCAATCTGTTGCGCCGTTCGCTCCTGCGCTCTTGAAGTCGGCGCGCAGTCGCTTCTTGTCGACCTTGCCGCTGGGCAGCACCGGGAGGTCGGCGACCAGCACCAGTCGACGCGGCACCTTGTAGCGCGCCAGCCGGTGCCGCACGCCTTCTTGCACCGTTGCCAGGGTCGGTGATGCGCCGCTGCGCGGCACCACGATTGCGCAGACCGCTTCGCCCCACTTATCGTCGGGCACCCCGACGACCGCGCAGGCTGCCACCCCGTCAACCGCACAGACCGCATCCTCGACCTCGGGCGAATATATGTTCTCCCCGCCGCTGATGATCACGTCCTTCTTGCGGTCCATCAGATAGAGCAGCCCGCGCTCGTCCAGCCGACCCATGTCGCCGGTACGGCACCACCCGTCCTGCAGCGTCGCCTGCGTCGCCACTGCGTCCTCCCAGTAACCGCGGAACATCGAGTCGGACCGCACCACGATCTCACCTGCCCGCCCCACGGGCACGGCACTACCGTCCGCATCGACCACACGTACCCGTGTATCGGGAAAGGGGAAGCCAACCGAGCTCAGCCGCTCGGCGGCGCCGGGTTCGTCGAGGATGTGCAGTTCGCGGGGCAGTCCAGAGACGATGACTCGGTCTGCCCGTAGAGGTTGAGGAAACCCGCGTGGGGCAGCAGGGCGAGCGCCCGCCGCAGGGTGGCCGCGGTCATCGGTGCGGCCGAATAGACCACCGTGCGAACCGATTCCACCTCCGAGCGATCGCCCACCACATCGAGCAGTGCCCTGAGCATGACCGGCGCCAGGTGCAGAACCGTGATCCGCTGCTCGGCGATCAGCCGCAGCGCGTCGGCCGGGTCGAATCGTTGCTGCAAGACCGAGGTTCCGCCGCGGGCATGCAGTCCGCCGAGGATCCCGAGCGCGCCGAAGTGAAACATCGGCATGTTAATCAGCCCGCGATCGGTGCTGCCGCAACGCATCTCGTTGTTCATCGTGAAGACGACCCGGCGCATCTCACGCTGTCCGAGGATGCAGCATTTGGATGCGCCGGTGGTGCCGCTGGTGAACAGCAGGTACGCGATATCCTCTGGCCGGGCAACGAGTTCCGGCTCTCCGCTGGGGTCTTTTCCAAGGCCCCCCGCAACGAATCGCTCGTAGGCGGTACTCCCCGGTGGCGCGTCTCCCCCGATGGCCACCACCATCGGCGCCGACGCCATACCCGCGACGAGATCGGTGATCACCGGCACGAATTCCTCGGCGCAGAACACGATCGACGGGGTGACGCGGCGCAGCGCATCATCCATCTCCGATGGCGACAGCCGGAAGTTGATGGTGGCCATGATGATGCCGCTGAGCTGAGCGGCCGCGTTCAGTTCGCCGAACTCGATGCTGTTGCGGCTCAATACCGCAATGCGATCCTGGCGCTTCATCCCGGCCGCGGCCATGGCTGATATCAACCGGACTGCCCGGTCGCGTAACTGTGCGTGGGTGACGGCGCGCCTGCCCTGCCGGTAGGCGATGACGTCGGGAAAGCGGACCGCGTTGTCGGTCACGATGTCCCCCAGCGTCAAGTCGTCGACCGCGGCCATCGAGTTACCGGCTGCTCACCAGCATCGACCCGGCCACCGGTCCGCCGCCCACACCGACGGCCACCACCTCGGGAGTGCGGGGTGCCTGGCGATCGCCGCCCTCACCCCACAACTGCACACACGCCTCGTGCAGGAAGCCCATGCCATGCAGTCGCCCGCCGGAGAGTTGACCGCCGCTGGTGTTGATCGGAAGCGAACCGTCCAGAGCGATACGCGAACCGTCGTCAACGAATTCGCCGACCTTGCCGTGCTCGCAGAAGCCCATCGCTTCCAGCCACATCACGGTCAGGAAAGAGAAGCCGTCGTAGAGCTGGGCCATGTCGACGTCGGCGGGAGTCAGCGTGGTGTGCTCCCACAGCGTGGCGGCCGAGTCGTGGGCGGCCATCGTGGTGATGTCGCGGCGCTGATCCCAGGTCGCCCGCTCGAACATCCCGGGCCCGACCGATTCCACCGTCAGCGGGTGCCGCGGCAGGCCGCTGGCGGCGTCACGGCGCGACACGATCACGGCGGTGGCACCGTCGCAGGGCACATCGCAGTCATAGAGGCACAGCGGCTCGGAGATCATTCGCGCACCGAGGTAGTCGTCCATCGTCATCGGTTCGCGATAGATGGCGTCAGGATTGAGTCCGGCGTTGGTGCGGGCGTTGATCGCGATGCGGCCGAGGTGCTCGCGGGTCAGCCCGAAGTCGTGCATGTAGCGCTGCGCGGGCATCGCCAGCCAGTTCGCCGCAGACAGGGCTCCGAAGGGCGCCGTCCACTCCAGGTGCGGGGGCAATTCCCCGCCTCCGAACAGGACCGAGGCGCGCCCGCCGCCGGCCTGCTGCGCGGCGGTGGACTCCCACACCGACCGATAGACCACGACATGGTTGGCCAGCCCGACAGTGACCGCCATACAGGCCTCGATCACCGGCCCGATCTGCCCCGCGGTCTCCATCGCCGAGACATACCAGCGAGAGCGCAGCCCGAGCGCGTTGCGAACCTCCTGGACGGTGGCGCCGGAGAATCCCGCATCCGGCACGCCTGGTCCCGGGTAGCTGGCGATGCCGTCGACTTCGTCGACGCTGAGCCCGGCGTCGGCGATCGCCCGCAGCACCGCCTCGAGGGTGAGGTCCAGGCCCGTCCGCCCCAGCCGCCGGCCGACCTGGGACTTACCAGCCCCGGTGAGGACGGCCTTTCCGTCGAACGGACCACCGGTCACCAGATGAACCTCGCGATCAGGTCCGCGACGGCCGCCGGTTTGTCGACGCCGTCGATCTCCACGGTGTGACGCACGGTCAGGTTCACCGTGTCGTCGGCGACCTTGGCCGCATCCGCGAGCTCGGACCTGACCCGGATGCGGCTGCCCGCCGTGACGGCGGACAGGAACCGCACTTTGTTCAGGCCGTAGTTGATGCCCATCTTGGCATTCTCGACGCGGTAGTTGTCCTTGCTGACGCCGGGGATGAGTGAGAGCGTCAGGAAGCCGTGCGCGATGGTTGCGCCGTAAGGGCTTTCGGCCTTCGCCTTCTCGACATCGACGTGGATCCACTGATGATCCATCGTCACGTCGGCGAAAGCGTCGATCCGGCTCTGGTCGACGTCCACCCACCGGCTGACACCGAGTTCCTCGCCGATCGTCGCGAGCGCGTCGTCCACGGACCTGATCACCTTCACCGCTGCTCCCAACGTCACCTATGCCGACATACCGATATCTATTTAACGGTATAGACTGACCTCGCTCGTCGGGCAAGCAGCCCGTCAACTCTGACGATCTTGGGAGACACATGGCCAAGACCACCTCGCGCGCAGCTATCGTGGCCGCTGCCCGCACGCCGATCGGAACGGCTCGCAAGGGCACGTTGGCCAACATGCCCGCGATCGAGCTTGCCAAGCCCGTCGTACAGGCCGTCGTGGATCGGTCCGGCTTCGATGCCGCCGAGTTCGACGACTTGGTGCTGGCCGAGAGCATGCAGGGCGGTGGCGACAGCGCCCGCTACATCGCGGTGGCTCTTGGCCTACTGGACGTTCCGGGGCTCGCCGTGAACCGCCAATGCGCGTCAAGCCTCTCGGCCATCGCCGTGGGCGCCAGTCAGATCGCATCCGGTATGAGCCGTGCCATCCTGGCCGGCGGCATGGAGTCGCTGTCGACCGGCCCAATCATGCAGAAGCGCAAGCTCTTCACCACGGGGAAGTCGCCCGAGGACTACACGCAGTGGTCCCCGGAGTCGCACCCGCCGACCGCTGAAGCGCCCGCTATGGACATGTCCATCACCGTCGCGCACAACTGCAATCTTCAGTACGGGATCACCCGCGAGGACCAGGACGAGTGGGCGCTGCGCAGCCATCAGCGTGCGATCAAGGCCATCGACGCCGGGTCGTTCACCGACGAGATCATCCCGCTCCAGGTGCCCCAGGCCGACGGCAGCGTGATTACCTTCGCCGAGGACGAGCATCCCCGGCGCGGCAGTTCGATGGAGTCGCTCGCCGGGCTGAAGGTGCTGCATCCCGAGATCGAAGGCTTCACCGTGACGGCAGGAAACTCCTCGGGGATCAACGATGCCGCGGCAGTTGTCGCGCTGGCCAGTCCGGATACCCAGCAGAATGTGCTGGCAAGCGTGCTGTCGTGGACGCAGGTCGGACTGGACCCGACGCGGACCGGCAGCGGGCCGATCAAGGCGATCCCGAAGGCGCTCGAGTTGGCGGGTCGCAACCTCGAGGATGTCGCACTGTTCGAAATCAACGAAGCGTTCGCCGCACAGGCGGTGGCGTGTGCCCGCGAGCTCGGTCTCGACGAGGAGATCGTCAACGTCTACGGGTCGGGGATCAGCCTCGGCCACCCGATCGCCGCGACAGGTGCCCGGATGGTCACCTCAGCGATCTACGAATTACGCAGGCGCGGTGGGGGTATCGGCGTGCTCTCGATGTGCGCGGGCGGCGGCATGGGCGCCGCGATGGTCATCGAGGTGGCCTGAGATGACCTCACTGATCACCGAGGGACTGTTCCGGGTCGACGGCGACCGCGCGGTGCTCTTCGGTTCACGACGACGTTCGTCGGGCGCGGTGAAGTTCCCCGCCGAACGACCCGAGCTCTTCGATGGTGACTCCGAGATCCAGGACGACATCGAGCCGATCGAATTGTCGACCGCGGGAACCCTTTACACCTATACGACACAGGAGTTCCCGCCGCCGTTGCCGTACAAGGGCAATCGTGATCCGAAGGTGTTCCAGCCGTATGTGGTGGGATTCGTCGAGTTGGCCGAGGGTGTACTGGTGGAGACGCTGATCGTCGGTGCGACCGCGGCCGAACTGCGGATCGGCCAACCCTTGGTGTCGACCACCACCACGCTGGAAACCGCCGACGGCCGGTCACTGGAGACCTTCGCGTTCCGACCGGCCGAAAACAGCTAGAGTCCATCGGCGTGACGGACCTGGGCTCGCCGCCCTTCGGGCTTCATCCACTGCACGGCGTGCACGAGCCCACGACCGGCAATCCGCCGCGTCGTCCGCGGTCGGCGCGCCGGACCACCTCGATCGACATGACCCGCGACGAGGGCTCGCTGGATCCCGTGTATCTGAGCGGGCGGGCGCGCGATCTGTGGACAGCCGGCGATGAAACGGTGACCGAACTCGGCTCCGCGGCACTTTCGGCCAGCGTCGAGCTCATCGCCCGCGTTGTCCGTCACCTCGAGGTGACGCCACCCGTCGCCGCGGTGTCCCGGCTGGCGGGAGCCCCCGCGATGAGCGGGTTTCGCGCGGCAGTCGACAAGGTGGCTCCCGAGCTGCGGCAAGCCCGCGATCTGCGCTACACGCTGCTCGATGACGTTCCGGTCGCTGCGCTGATATCCGGCCATGCGCTGTCGGCGTCCAAGTTGCTCGGTGACGTCGCGAAGTCCGGGTACTACCTGCCGGTCGCGGACCAGTGTGCGGGTTTCGCAACCGGGGGCCTGCTCATGACTTCGTTCGAGGCGGGCGATCCGGTGATCGTCACCGGCCCAGCGGCTCCCGACCTCGACCACGGGGGCGGAGACCCCTGGGCCTGGCACGAAGTGGCGGCCTTGCCGCGCCATGCCATGCGCCGTAGACGGCGTGTCGATGTCTACGAAGAGAGCGCTCGGCGGGTGGGCATCGACGCGATGTTCCGCGATACCTACGTGCGCGGCGACGGAGTGGAGACGATCATCCACGAGTACACCCTGGACGCCGTCGTGGACACCGAGACCGGGATCCTCGTCGAATCGCGGGCGACGCCTCGAGTGCTCCCGTGGCAGGAGTGCCCGGGAGCCGTCGCCAGCGCTACGCGAATCACCGGAATGACGTTGCCGGACTTACACTTCCGCGTTCGGCAGGAACTGTCCGGCACCAGTACGTGCACCCACCTCAACGACCTGCTGCGCAGCGTCGCCGATGCCGAGGCGTTGATACGCCTCGTAAAAGGAGCCTGAGCGCGTCAGCGCGGGCCGGGCGTCGCGTCGCCCAACTCCTCGGGCTCCGCGGGAGGTGTTGCCGCTTTAGGCTTGGTCGCCTTGGCTTCGTCGTCGACGTCCTCGAGAGCCAACTCGTCGGTGATCGGTTGGCTGTTATCGAATCCTGACATGTATTACTGAGTAACCAGAATGTCGGCGCCCAACCCTCCTAAGCATCGACGAAAGAAAATGTCAGCGTCCGGCTGACCGTCAGCGTGGCCACGTCATCCGCTGCGGGTGGCCAGACCACTGTTCCCTGCATGATTGCGCCGCGAATGTCCTGATAGGCGGTGAAGGTGTCGGTAACGACGCACGCCTCGATGTGAGCGTGCTTCGCGACGTCGCCGTTCACGCCCTCGACGACGACATCGATTGTCCCCGTGCTGAAGTCAACCACTTGCGCCGGCAGGGCCAGCAACCCGCCGTCGGCGTCGACGACGCAGATCGCGCCGGCGGGCCCCTGCGCCAAGAACTCCGCGAGTTCGTCCTCGGCCATGGGAACCGGGCCGCCGCTACCGGGACTAGGCATGTCGATCGGGGATCGCGGCGGCGCGGACCTCGGTGAGCGTCAGACCGATGACGCACCGCTTGCCGGTGAGCAGGCGGTCGCGGACCTTCGTCACGACCGCGTCGGGCACGCGTTGATCCGGCGAGCGTTCGCCGATGAGTTCGTCGACCTCGGTTGCGGACGGTTGGTAGACGTGGGCAACGCCAGAAACGGAGACCCAACCCTCGTCGTCGCCGATCAGGCACGCGACCTCGGGAGCCGACTGCAGGTGTCGGACCTTGGCACTCTTGGCATACGTGGTGAAGGCGAGGGAACGGGTGGCGGGGTGATAGGCGACCGAACGCATGGCGTAGCCGATCGGACGTCGGGCCCCGTCGCGGCAGAACAGAAACACCCGGTGGTTGGCGCGGATGAACTCGACGATATCCGGCGCGTCCAGCGACAGCGGCGTCACGACGCGAGAGGTGTTGCCATCGCGACGATCATGTCCGCGACCACCGCGATCATCTCGTCGCGGTCGACGGCCACGGTCTGCCGGTGCACCGTGTGCCAGGCGCGGTCCAGCAACCCCATCACCGCGACGCCGATGACGTCTGGCGAGTGAGTGCCGTTTCCGGCAATCGCCTGGCCAAGCTTCCACGACGCCCGAGAAACCATGCGGTTGCGGGAATTTCGGAAATTGTCGTCGTCGGGCGCCGAGTGCGCCGACGCGAGTACGAAAGCACCGTGGTCATCCATGTAGTCGAAGTAGTGACCGACCCAGGCCCGGATGTCGGCCGGGCCGAACGCTGAGTCGGCCTCGGCCCATTCCGCGATGACGGCGAGGGCTTCGCGGTAGGCGTTCTTGCCGAGGACGTTGAAGATCTCGCGCTTGTCCTTGAAGTAAGTGTAGAAGCCGGCCCGAGAGATGCCACACGTCTCGGTGATCGCATTGATCGGCGTGCCCGCGTAGCCGCGTTCCAGAAACAGACGGCGACTGGCGTTCAGGATCGCCGCGCGGGTGCGCTCACCGCGAGTGGCGTCCAACTCCCGCTCGGCGGACGAAGCCGAGGTCACCGTCATGCGGTGACCTTATATGACAGTGTCGTCAACTGCAATCAATACACGTCATAGATCATTACTTAGGCAGAAGTGCCCAGACTTGACACAAGTGTCAAGTTGCGCGAAGCTCGTAGCCAAGCCCAAAGTCGAGCAGTGAGAGGCACACCGATGACGCAGTTCACCGACGCACCGATCTTCGACGCCGATCAGCACATGTATGAGACCCCGGATGCGCTGACGCGATACCTGCCGAAGGAATTCCACTCAAAGGTGCAGTTCGTCCAGATAGGCCGGCACACCCGCATCGCGATCCTGAACAAGATCACCGACTACATGCCGAACCCGACATTCGAACGTGTCGCGGCTCCCGGCGCGCACGAGAAGTTCTATTCCGGCCAGAACCCGGAAGGCCTGTCGATGCGGGAAATGTCGGGCCGTGGCATCGACACGCCGCCGGGAGCGCGCAACCCGGAAGACCGCATTGCCGAACTCGACCGCCAGGGCGTCGACTCGTGCCTGAACTACCCCACTCTGGCCAATCTGGTCGAGCACTCGGCCGCCCAGGATCCCGACCTGACGGTGGCGATCATCCATGCCCTGAACCAGTGGATGCTCGAGCACTGGGGCTTCAGCCATGCCAACCGGATCTACTCCACGCCGGTGCTCACCCTCGGACTCGTGGACGAAGCGCGTCGCGAACTCGAATACATCCTGGACAACGGCGCGAAGGTCGCGCTGATCAAGCCCGCGCCAGTGAATGGTTACAAGGGGTGGCGCTCCCCCGCACTGCCCGAGTTCGACCCGTTCTGGCGTGACGTCGAGGCCGCCGGTCTGCCGATTGTGTTGCACGCCAGCCAACCTCCGTTGCAGGAATACATCGACAGATGGGAACCGCCGTCGACCAGTAGCGCGTTCGAGATGTCAGCATTCAAGTGGACCGCGCTCGGTCACCGCGAGATCGCTGACATGTTGACCAGCCTGATCTGCCACGGCACGTTGACCCGGTTCCCGAAGCTGCGGATCGCCAGCGTGGAGAACGGCAGCGCATGGATCAAGCCGCTGTTCGACGACCTGCAGTCGACGTATCATAAGATGCCGCAGAACTTCTCGGAACATCCGCACGACGTGTTTCGTCGTAACGTCTGGGTCAGCCCGTTCTGGGAGGGCTCGGTCGCCGACGTGGTTGAGACCGTCGGGTGGGACAAGGTGATGTTCGGCTCGGACTGGCCGCATCCCGAAGGCCTGGCTGAGCCCAAGCGTTACTGGCACTACGCCGAGGGCATGGACAAGCGTCGTACGTATGACTTCATGGGAGACAACGCACGTCGCTTCATGGGACTGCCGATCGCCAACCCCGATCCGGAGGCCGTCAAGCCGCCGGCGCTGGCCAACGCCTGAGGCGACGTCAGCAGTGCTACTGCTCATTTAGTAAGCACGACTAACTTTTCGTGTAAGCTCGGAATAGCCCCATTCGCCGAGACCCACGAAAGGGATCCCGATGGCCAGAACTGACAACGACACATGGGACATCAACGAGAGCGTCGGTGCTACCGCGCTGGGGGTTGCCGGTGGGCGGGCGAAAGAGACCGCAAGCGCCGACCCGCTGATCAGCGATCCTTACGCAAAACTGTTCCTCGAAGCGGCTGGCGACGGCGTCTGGCGGGTTTACCTCGACGATGAACTACCGGCCCAATTGGCCGATGCTGATCCGCATTTCGAGGACCGGATGCAGGCGATGCTGGGCTACACGGCGTGCCGGACGAAGTTCTTCGACGACTACTTTCTCGCGGCGGCCGCTGACGGCATCCGGCAGGTCGTCATCTTGGCAGCCGGTTTGGACTCGCGCGCCTGGCGGCTCGCCTGGCCGGCAGGGAGTGTGGTCTACGAGATCGATCAGCCCAAGGTCTTGGAATTCAAGACCGGCACGCTAGAGTCTCATGCGGTCGACCCGATCGCGTCCCACGTCAGCGTCGGCATCGACCTGCGTCTGGACTGGCCGAAAGCGCTGGTGCAGGCCGGGTTTGACGCATCAGCTCCAACGGCGTGGTCGGCAGAGGGCCTGCTGCCTTATCTGACAGCCGACGCCCAGGACCGGTTGTTCGACCGGATCCAGTCGCTCAGCGCGCCCGGAAGCCGCGTTGCCGTCGAAGCGTTCACCAACGAGTTCTTCAGCGCGGAAAGTTTCAAGCGTCGCGAGGAGCAGACGCAACGCTATCGGCAGGCCGCAATCAAGCTGGGCGGCAAAGACATCACCGAGTCCGCCAACTTGCTTTACGAAGAAGAACGAACCGAAGTCGCCGATTGGCTGCAAGCGCACGGCTGGACCGTCACGGCTGCGACCAGCGCAGAGGATCTGATGGCCGCCAGCAACCGGGCTGTCCCCGCGGGCCTCGATGCCGCGGTCCCGGAAAGTGTCTTTGTCGAAGGCCGGCTGCGCTGACCCCACTGGCGCCCGATGACGTCAAAGATTCAATGCCTTCTCGGGGACGCCCGGTGGACAGCCTGGCCGCGAGGCGGCGGCCACTCGCCTGTCAGTCGCTGGCGGGCAGCGGCTTGGCTTCCTTGAGCACCAGCGGGGTCGCACCGACGCTGAGTGAGCCCACGCCGGCCTTGGTGACCAGCACCTCGGCGCCATCGTCGTCGACGTAGCGCTTGCCCATCGTGCTGCCGTCGGCGAAGTCCGGGTCGGGCGTGGCGTCGGCGGGCCGCTCGGCATCCAGAGGCAGCATCGGTCGGCCCCCGCAACGCAAATCGTCGAGGCTTTCGGCCGCTTTGACGACGATGACCTGAGTGTTGCAGACCTGGCTCTGCAGCCGCGTTCCGTTCTTGATCATGTTGCCTTTCCTCAGTTTTCGGTGATCGCGTCCCGGAGGCTTTCCACGATCTCACGACGAAGCAGCTTTCCCGTTGCATTAGTCGGTAGCTCGTCACGAAAGACGACCCGGTCGGGCGTGCGTGATCCCCGCAGGGCCTTCCGGACGTACTCACGAAGGTCGGCCGGATCCGGATCGGCGCCGGCGGCCGGAACGACCACCGCGACGATGGCCTGCCCCCACTCGGCATCCTCTACACCGACGACGGCGACCTCGTGCACGTCGGGATGCTCGACGAGCACGTCTTCGAGCTCGGCGGGCGCAATGTTCTCACCGCCCCGAATGATGGTGTCATCGGCACGACCGGTGATGAACAGATAGCCGTCCTCGTCGAGGGTCGCGATGTCCCTGGTGGGGAACCAGCCCTCGGCGTCGAGCACCGAGCCGATTCCGGTGTATTTGCCGGAAACCTGTTCGCCGCGGACGAAGAGCTCACCCGGTTCACCCGGGCCGAGGACGGCACCGTTCTCGTCACGGATCTGCACCTCGATGCCGGGCACCGGCTGCCCGACCGAGCCGAGTCGCTTGGCGCGCAACTCGTCTGGATTGCCGTGTGCATCGCGGTGGTCATCGGGGGTGAGTACCGCGATTGTCGAACTGGTTTCGGTAAGACCGTAGGCATTGACGAATCCGACGTGCGGCATCAAGTCGAGTGCCTTGCGCACCAACGGGAGTGCGACCTTCGATCCACCGTAGGCCAGGTTGCGCAGCGTTCGCAGTTCGACGGGCTCCCGTTCGAGCGCGGCGACAATGCGGTCCATCATGGTGGGCACCACGGTCGCGGTCGTCACCTTCTCCTCGGCGACAAGACGCACCCATTCGCGAGCGTCGAAGTTGGCCAGGTACACCATCTTGCGGCCCGCATACAAGTTCGACATCGCGGCGTTGACCCCGGCGATGTGATAAGGAGGCACGCAGATCAGGGCCGCATCCGTGTCATCGGCCGAACCGAACTCGACGGTGCCGGTGATGTAACTGGTGAGGTTGCCGTGGGACAGCTCGACCGCCTTCGGCTTGGAGGTGGTCCCCGACGTGAACAGCACGATCGCTATGTCGTCCGGATCGGCGAACTCTACTGCGGCGTCGGTGGTGCGCGCCGCGGCCAAGAAGTCCTCGGAGGACATCACGCGCTTGCCGGCATCGCCGACCAAACCGCGGTAACGGTCGTCGACGATCACCAGCGGATGGGGTAGCCGCTCGATCAACTCCCGGACACCCTCGGCGCTCAATCGGTAGTTGATCGGAGTGTACGGAACCGCTGCGCGAGCCGCGGCGAAAATCAGCAGCGGCTGCAGGAGCCCGCCTGACCCGACGTAAGCGACGTGTTCGACCCCGGCGGCGGCGATCACACCCGCTCCCCCGTCAGCCAACCCACTGAGCTCGCCGGTGGTCAACCGATTGGCGCCGTCGACCAACGCCAGCCGGTCGGGGTCGCACGAGACCGCCATCTCCAACAACAACGAAATGCTCAACGCCTCAGCCTTCATTCACGGATACCCAGATTGTAGGGCCCCTTTTTAGAATCAGCTATATAGTTATAGGCTTAGAGGCGTCCCCGTCAAAGCACGCTCCCGGGGCTGCACGTTGCCGCCTGCCGGAAGGAACACCATGAGCAGCACGCCCGACATCGCCATCATCGGCGTCGGACTTCACCCGTTCGGTCGACACGAGGACCGGTCGGCGCTGGAAATGGGCGCCGTAGCGATCAGTAGGGCACTGCGCGATGCGGGGGTGCAATGGTCGGACGTGGGCAGTCTTTATGCGGGCAGCCTCGAGGTGTCCAATCCCGAGGCGGTGACGGGGTTGGTCGGGATGACCGGCCTGCCGGCGCGGGCCACGCTGAGCGGCTGCGCGACCGGCAACTCGCTGTTGACCCTGGCCGCGCGAGACGTCCAACTCGGCGAAGCCGACATTGCGGTAGGCGTGGGGCTGGACAAGCATCCGCGGGGCGCGTTCGGCGCCGACCCGTCGGTGTCCGGGCTGCCCCAGTGGTACGGCGACCAGGGCATGTTCCTGACCACGCATTACTTCGGCACCAAGATCATGCGATACATGCACGATCACGGCATCACCGAGGAGACCCTGGCCCGGGTGGCGGCCAAGAACTTCGAAAATGGGGCGCTGGCGCCACACGCGTGGCGCCGCAAGCCGATGAGCGTCGACGCGATCCTGAGCTCTCCGATCGTGAACGCTCCACTGCGCCAATACATGTACTGCAACCCAAACGAAGGCGCCGCCGCCGTGGTGGTGTGCCGCGCCGAGGCGGCCAAGCTATACACCGACAGTCCGATCTACCTGCGCTCAACCGCGTTGCGAAGCCGCCGCGAGGGCGCCTACGAGCTCCTTCGTACCTCGATTGAGCTGCCCATCGTGCCCGGCACCACCGCGGAGGCCGCCCGCGCCGCCTACGAGTTGGCCGGGATAGGGCCCGAGGACGTCGACGTCGCGCAACTGCAAGACACCGACTCCGGGTCCGAGATCATCCACATGGCCGAGACCGGCCTGTGCAAGGACGGCGAACAGGAGGCACTGCTCGCCGACGGCGCCACCAAAATCGGTGGCCGGCTGCCTATCAACACCGACGGTGGCCTGCTGGCAAACGGTGAACCGGTCGGCGCATCCGGTCTTCGCCAGGTCTACGAGCTCGTCCATCAATTGCGCGGTACCGCGGGTGACCGTCAGGTGCCGAACGATCCGCAGGTCGGGCTGGCCCAGTTGTATGGGGCACCCGGAACCGCAGCCGTCGCCATCTTGTCCAAGTAGCCGCCATCCCGAAGGGAGTACTGCCGATGACCGACACCCAGGCGGAGTCGCGCCCACGCGCCGAGGTCGACCTCGACCACCACTCACCCGAGTTCCGCGAGGACCCGTATGGCCGGTTCCGCGAGATGCGCGAATCAGGCTGTCCGGTCGCACATTCCGATCACTACGAAGGCTTCTGGGCGCTGGTCGACTACGCATCGGTCTTCGAAGCGGCCCGCGACGACGACCTGTTCAACTCCTATCCGTCGGTGGGGGTGCCGGCCAGTGAGCTGCCACTGCCGATCCTGCCGATCGAGTCGGATCCACCAGAGACCCAGGAGTTGCGCGAGGTCACCCTCAAACGCTTCTCCCCGGGATCGGCGGAGCGATTCCGCGAGTCAGCCATCGAGATGACCAACGAGGCGATCGATGCCTTCATCGAGCGCGGCGAGTGCGACCTGGTCGGTGAGCTGACGACGCCGCTGCCGGCCCGGTTGATTCTGCGGCTGTTGAACTTCGACGAGTCGCGTTTCATGGACTGGGTCGGCTGGGTGCACACCACCGTGCACGACCGTGCTCACGACCCGGAGAAGGCCGCAATCGCCGGCATGGAGATGTTCGGCGAGATTGGCAAGCACATGGCGCAGCGGCGCGCCGAAGGGCTCGGCGACGACCTGTTCAGTGACATCCTGCGCGGAACGCTGAACGGCGAACCGCTGGACGACGGTCAGATCACCATGTACACGGTGCTGATGATGCTCGGCGGCATGGATACCACCAGCGGCTTCACCGGCAATGTGCTGTTGCGGCTGTGCAAGGACGACGATCTGCGGGCCAAGTTCAAAGCCGATCCGAGCCTGGTGAAGAAGTCCACCGACGAGCTGCTGCGCCTGTACACGCCGACACTCGGTTTGGCGCGCACCGTCTCGCGCGACGCCGACTTCCACGGCCAGCGGCTGTGCCAGGGCGACCGGGCGATCCTGATGTGGGCAGCGGCCAACCGAGACCCCGCAATGTTCGAGGACCCTGACGAACTCGACCTCGATCGCCCAAATGCCAAGAAGCACATGGCGTTCGGTGTGGGCATGCACCGCTGCCTGGGTTCGCACTATGCCAAGCTGATGTTCGACGTGATGATCACCCAGGTGCTCAAGCGGCTACCCGACTTCGAGTTGGCCGGTAATCCGAAACTGTTCGAGGACGCGGGCGAGGTGTACGCCGTGCGCGAACTGCCGGTCCGTTTCACGCCCGGGCCGCGGGTGGGTTGACGGCCGGCCGGGACGGGAGAACACGGTGACGGCTGGCACCATCGCCGGGCTGCTGGATGAGTGCGCCGCCAGCCGACCGGATCGTCCGCTGCTGCGCGACGTCGACGGCGAGACACTCACCATCTCGCAGGTAGCCGCGCTGGCGTCGGCCGCCGCGGGATGGTTGGCAGATGCCGGTGTGCGCCCCGGCATAACGGTCGCCTGGCAGCTGCCCTCACACGTCAACGCCGCAGTGGTAATGCTGGCCCTTGCCCGCATGCCCGTTACGCAGGCCCCGGTATTGCACCTCTATCGGTGCCGCGAGGTGTGCGCGGCGGTCGACGTCGCGCGCGCGGACATCCTGCTGGTCGACGAGTCGACGGCCGCCAATGCGGCGCCCGGGCTACCGACAATCACGGTTCCTGCCGACCTTGTCCGTCGGCTCCAGACGTCGCCGGCCGCGGGCGCCGAGTACGAAGCGCCTCACGGCGCAGCGGAGCCGCGCTGGGTGTACTTCACGTCGGGCACCACCGGGCGCCCGAAAGCCGTGCGCCACACCGACGGCACGTTGCTCAGCGCGGCCCGCGGTTATGTCGCTCATCTCGGTGTGGGCAGTCATCCGCGGGAAGTTGGCACCATCGCGTTCCCCATCGCCCACATCGGCGGCATGGTCTACCTCGCCACCGCTCTGTTCGGCGACTTTCCGGTGGTGCTCATCCCCAAGGTTTCCGCAGCCGACCTGCCCCGGGTGCTCGCGGAACGCCAGGTGACGGTGACCGGAGCGAGCACCGCCTTCTACCAGATGCTGCTGGCCGCCCAAATGGCCGCGCCCACAACGGAATTGTTGATGCCGTCGCTGCGGATGCTAATCGGCGGGGGTGCCGCGTGTCCCCCCGAGGTGCACAGACAGGTGCGTGAACACCTACGCGTTCCGGTCGTGCATGCCTACGGAATGACCGAGGCACCGATGATCTGCGTCAGCGAGGCCACCGACACCGACGAACAACTGGCCAACAGCGCGGGCCGGCCCATCCCCGGATCGCAGGTGCGGATCGCAGCGAACGGCGAGATCGAGCTGCGCGGCGACAACCTGACACCCGGATATCTGCAGCACGACCAGTGGGCCGACGCGATCACCGCGGACGGGTGGTTCCGCAGCGGCGACCGGGGCCACCTTCGCCCGGACGGCCGCATCGTGGTCACCGGTCGCACCAAGGATTTGATCATTCGCAAGGGCGAGAACGTCGCCCCTGACGAGATCGAGAACGAACTGCTGGCCCACCCCCTGGTCGACGAAATCGCCGTCCTCGGCCAGCCCGACGAACTGCGCGGTGAGCTGGTGTGCGCGGTCGTGCGTCGTTCGCCACGCCATCGCGACGTCACCCTCGACGAACTCTGCACGTTCCTCGACGAACGCGGGCTGATGAAGCAGAAGTGGCCCGAGCGGCTCGTCCTCGTCGACGAGTTCCCGCTGACGGGGCTCGGCAAGGTCGCCAAGTCCGAGCTGGCCCGGCAGATCGCAGGAGGAACCCGATGACGACGTTGTCCGCTGACGAACGTCAGGAACTCGCGCAGTCGGTGCGTTCCGCCTGTGAGCGACTGGCATCCGAGGAACGAGTGCGCGCGGTTGCATACGGCGAGGTCGACCGGGGCGGCGTAGCCGGACGTTCCGGCTTCGACACGGTGCTGTGGGACGTGCTGTGCAACCAGGTGGGGATAGCCGCCATCGCGCTGCCTGAACACCTGGGCGGCGCCGGTTACGGCGCGTCCGCGCTGGGCGTGGTCGCCCACGAACTCGGTCGCGCGCTGGCCCCGGTGCCATTCGTCAGCTCCACGGTGCTGGCCACCGGCCTGCTGCTCGACTTGACCGAGCACGACCCGGATGCCGATAAGCGACTCACCGGGCTCATCGAAGGTCGCCGCACCGCCGCCGCCGCCCTTACCAGCGACGGCGGGTTGTGGCGACGGTCCGCGGTGACGCTGAGCGCCACCCGCGCCGGGGATGGTTGGAACCTCGACGGCACGATGCGCCACGTGCTGGGCGGCTCCGTTGCCGACGACCTCGTCGTGGTCGCCATCGACGAAGATGGCGAGCCGGCGGTGTTCCTGCTCGACCCGACTATCGACAGCGTCGTCGCGGAGGCCGAACGCGTGCTCGACCACACCAGGCCGATGGCCACCATCACGCTCAGCTCGGCGCCGGCACTGCGGCTCTCCGGCGACGCACCCCTTGGTGACGTCGTCGACCGCAACGTCGACATTGCGCTGGCGGTGCTGTCGGCCGAACAGGTCGGCGCCTGCGAGCGGGTGCTCGAGATCGCCACCGACTATGCCCGCACGCGGGAGCAGTTCGGACGGCAGATCGGCAGCTTTCAGGCCATCAAGCACAAGTGCGCCGACATGCTCGTCGATCTCGAGTGGGCGCGCTCGGCATCCCAGGCGGCCCTGGAGGCTCTCGACGATCCGGACTCCGCTGCCGCCGGCGAAGCGGGCTGGCGGGCGAGCATGGCCAAGGCGGTCTGCTCAGAGGCGCTGCGCAACGCGACCAAGGCAAACGTCCAGATTCACGGCGGCATCGGCTTTACCTGGGAGGATTCCGCACACCTGTACTTCCGGCGCGCCCGCACGGACGAGGTGATACTCGGCACCCCGGGCCAGCACTGGGACCGGCTATCGACGCTGGAGCCGTCGACTCAGCTGCCGGCTTCGCCAGAAGTGACGAAAGAGCCCAACGACGTCGGCGCAATACGCGCGGAGATCCGCTCATTTCTGCACAACGCACCGAGGCCCCCCGGTCTACGGAACTACGGGCCCACGCCCACCGCGGACGACGTCGAACCTGGCCGGATCTGGCACCGCTACCTCGCCGACCACGGCTACGCCTGCTTGCACTGGCCGCGCGAGTTCGGCGGTGCCGCAGCAACAGTGACGTATCAGGCCGTCTTCGCCGAGGAGTGCGCGCGAGCCGACGTGCCCCGCCAGCTCAACATCACCGGTGCCGACTTGGTCGGACCGGTGCTGATCAAGTTCGGCAGCCAGCAGCAGAAGGATCGCTACCTGGAACCGATCCGGCTGGGCGACGATGTCTGGTGTCAGCTCTTCTCCGAGCCCGGCGCCGGCTCAGACCTCGCCGGTGTTCGCACGCGGGCCGGGCGCACTGCCACGGGCTGGCGAATCGATGGTCAGAAGGTGTGGAGTTCGGCGGCCGCCTCGGCCCGCTTCGGGCTGCTGCTCGCCCGAACGGGGCCGGCCAAGCACCGCGACTTGTCGATGTTCGTCGTGCCCATGGACATCCCGGGGGTCACGGTGCGCCCGCTGACGCAGATGGACGGCGAGAGCAAGTTCAACGAAGTCTTCTTCGACGGCGCCGAACTCGACGAAGGCGCCCTTATCGGTGAGGTTGGTCAGGGCTGGACGGTGGCGATGGTGACGCTGGGCCGTGAGCGCCTGACGTTGGGTTCGCAGGCAGTATCGATGTTCCGGTTGCACGAGCGCATGGTCGATGCGGCCCGCGACCACGACCTGCTCGACCCGGTGCTGTCGAGGTCGATGACCCGGCTTTGGGCCAGGATGTGGCTGCTCCGCTACACCTGGCAGCGCGCCATCGACTCGGGTGACCTGACGTCGCCGGCCTTCTCGGTGCTCAAGCTGATGACGTCGGAAACGGACCAGGACCTGGGTGACATGGCCACCGAAGTGCTCGGTTCGGACGCGTGCGCAGACCCCGAGGACGACGGCCTGGTACACCACATGCTGGTCGGACGAGCACAGACGATCCTGGGCGGAACCAGCGAGATTCAGCGCAACATTCTCGGTGAGCGGGTACTCGGGCTCCCCAAAGAACCACGATGACAGCAAGTTTGACCGCGGCCGACTTCACCTCAGCGCTGCGCGCCGCGCTGCGTCCCGGAATGACGGTTGCCCTCGGCGACGGGGTGGGCGCGCTGCGCTGCCTCGACGACGGAGCATCGGTCGGCGCGGCGCTGAGCCTCGCCGCCAGCGAGGTCGGCGCGGTGCGCCTGGTGCTGGGCTGGCTGGCCGCCCCGATCGACGGCCTCGACGCAGACGCATTCGCCGACGTGGTTGCGTTGATGCCCGGATGGGGCGTGCGCGAGGTACTGCGAAGCCCGAAGGCGCGTTTCCTACCGACGCGGCTGGCGGCGATTCCCGCGCTGCTAGCTGACGTGCTGCGGCCCGACGTGCTGCTCACCCGGCTGGTACGTCGGGACGGATTGCTGCAGTTCGGCACCGAGGTGTCCTGGCAGCGCGCGGTAATCGACAGCGGCGCAAAGACTCTCGCGGTCATCGACACCTCGGCGCCCGCGGCGGATGTCGGGCCTCCACTCGACCCGTCACGCGTCGAGGTGCTCGGCACGGTCGCGGCCGGACCGCTGCGAGTACCGAACCGCGACCCCGAGCCGATACACGACGCGCTCGCCGACGCGGTACTGAAGTTGCTCCCTGAAGATGCCCGGATCCAGTACGGCCCAGGCCAGCTCGGCACCGCGCTGCTGCGCCGGACACAGGTGCCGTTGCACATCGACACCGGGTTACTCACCGACGCCGTCGTCGAGCTCGACAACCGCGGCCTTCTGGTGGGTACACCGTCAGCGACGTATCTGCTGGGCAGCGACGCGCTCTACGACTGGGCCGACGGGCGCCGGATCCTGCGCGGGCTCGACTACACCCACGACCTCACTCGGCTGTCCCGCGGGTCACCGCTGGTCGCAGTGAACACCGCCATCGAAATCGACCCGTACGGGCAGATCAACGTCGAGGGCTTGGGCGACAAGGTGATCGGTGGGATCGGCGGGCATCCCGACTATTGCGCCGCCGCCCGAATGAGCAGCGGCGGACTGTCGATCATTGCCGTTCCTACGAGGAACGACGGGCGCTCACCGCTCGTCGAGCAGCTCAGCCGTCCCGCCTCCACGTCCGCCCACGACGTGGACGCGATCGTCACCGAGTCCGGATACGTCGACCTGCGCGCAGCAGACTGGTCGCAACGCCGGCAACTCATCACCGAATTGTTCTCGAAGTGAAGGGGATAACGAGCAATGCCTGAAGGTCCGCTGACCGGCAAGGTCGTTTTGGTGACGGGCGGCGGCCGGGGAATCGGCCGAGCCCACTGCCTCGAGTTGGCCAAGCAGGGCGCAGCCGTCGTGGTGAATGATCCAGGTGTCAACAGGGATGGCTCAAGCGGCAACGGGGAAGGCCCCGCGGCCGACGTCGTCGCCGAAATCGAGGCGTCCGGCGGCAAGGCTGTCGCACATACGGGTTCGGTGTCGGCGTGGGATGACGTCGCCCACATGATCTCCACCGCCGTCGACACCTTCGGTACCCTCACCGGCGTGGTGAACAATGCGGGCATCCTGCGTGATTCCATGGTCGCCGCCTCCAGCGAGGCCGATTGGGACGCCGTCATCGCGGTACATCTGAAAGGCACCTTCGCGGTCACCCGACATGCCTGCGAGTACTGGCGTGCGCAGTTCAAAGCGGGCAACCCGATCGATGCCCACATAGTCAACACGGTTTCCGGCGCGGGGTTGTGGGGCAATGTCGGGCAGAGTGCCTATGGCGCGGCCAAGGCCGCGATCGCCAACCTGACGGTCGTTACCGCAATGGAGGCGCAGCGTTACGGTGTTGCGGTCAACGCGATTTCCCCGCTGGCGAGGTCGCGGATGACGGCCGAGGTGTTCGGTGGCCGCGCCGACGACCCAGCGCTGGATCCCGCCCGCAGCTCCGCCGTGGTGGCCTGGCTGCAGTCCGCGCAGTCGTCCTGGCTGACCGGGCAGATCCTGCGCATCAACGGTGACAAGCTGACCCGCATCGAGGGCTTTGCCGAGGCGCCCGGCGCCTATTATGCCAAAGACGGTGTCTCGCTGACATTTTCGGAGATCGGGCAGGCTGTCAGCTGGCTCTACGGCACCTCTCCCCGCGGGCTCGCCGGACCGCTACCGACGGCCTGAACTCCTCACGGACTACGGCGCCCCGCCATCGGCGTAGATGGTTTGTCCGGTGATGAAGGCACACATGTCCGAGAGCAGGAAGGCGATCAGCGCGCCGATCTCGTCAGGCTGTCCGGGCCGACCGAGGGCGGCGTCGAACCCGAAGTCTTCCACTAGCGCCCGCTCGAGTGCCTCATCGTAGGGATAGCCCTTACTTTCGGCGACATATCCGCGGATGGCGTGCAGGGCATCAGTTTCCACGGCGCCGGGGGCAACGCTGTTCGCCCGGATACCCGATTTCCCGTGGGTGCGCGCGACGCCACGGGTGAACGTGGCGACGGCTGCCTTAAGGCTCGCATACGGCAGCCGAGGCTCGTGCGGTGAGCGGGCCGAGTACGCGGCGGTGGTCACGATCGCGCCTCCGTTGACCGCGAGGTGCGGCAATGCAGCTTGCACGCTACGAGTGGTCGCCAGAAGGACGTCGTGAAACGCGGTGTCCCATGCGTCGTCGTCCGAGTCGATGGGCATCATCCCCGCGGTGCCCATGGTGACGGCGATGCCGTCGAGTCGGCCCAGGATGTTGACGGCTTCCTCGACGGCGGCGACCGCCGCGCCGGGTTGACTCACATCAAAGGTCAAGCCGTGCGCCGCGGCAGCGCCTGATTCGGCGATCTGGGCCGTCGCGCCCTTGGCTTTGGCCTCGTCGCGCCCGACCACGACGACGGACGCGCTTTCGCGAGCCAGCGCCCGTGCTGCCGCCAGCCCCATACCGGCCGTTCCGCCGACGACGAGATATCCTTTTCCCTCCATCTGGAGATGCACCCGTCAGCTCCTTCCCGTGGAGGGGCTGAAGTGACTGAGCGGCCGCTCGACGAACTCGAACACCACGCCGTCGGGCGACCGTAGAAATGCGATGTGCAGGCCCTCGATCTTGGTTCCCGGCAGCGGACACCACACTGGATCACCCATCCGCTCAATCGAATCGGGCACCTGCGCCAGTGCCTCGCGCACATTCTCCACCCGAAGCGCGCAACGGTAGAGGCCCTGGCGGTTACCGGCCCAGGGCACCGGGGTATGCGCGGTTCCAGGATGTTGCACCACCACCAGTGCGAACTGATTGCCATCCTCGGCAAGCGCGTAACGCGCTACCACGCAATCGGTTTCACCCGTGCCGTCCGGGCTGAGCTGCGCACCGGCGACCCGCATCACCCGCGGCGCATCCACCTCTTCGAACCCGATGGCGGTGAGAAACTCGCCAGTCGCGGCCGCGTCGATCGCGGCGATCCTGATCCCATTGAACAGTGTGAATAACGCGCCATTCGCGCCCCCGGCATCAACCGGTGACTCGACCACCTCGATCACCACGCCGTCAGGGTCCAGCGCGAGGACCGACTTTCCGTCATCGATGAGGCCGTCGACCGGATCGCCCACCGTCAGTCCCCCGTCGCGCAACGCGGTCACGGCGCCGTCGAGGTCAGCGACCGCCAGTTGCACCGACCGAATTCCGGGGCGCACCGGGTCGCGACTCAGGTCGCGACTCAACGTAGGCGAGCGGTATTCGATCGCCTCCAACGCACAGCCTGCGCGACCGCCACGCGCGTCGTAGAGAAATGCGGTGGCGCAATATGTTTCACCGTCGAGGCCGAGAATGGTGCCGTCGGTGGCGATTTTCGGGTCGGTACGCATACGTGCCCTCAGACCCAGTATGTCCCCGTAGACGTACTCCATGCGGCCCAGCGATTCGCAATTGAGATTGACGTGCAGGAAGCGCCGCGCGAGGTCCTCCGAACCCACTACAGCACCACCGAGTTGATCTTGAACTCGATGATTTCGTCCTCACTGAAGCCGAGCTCGGCCAGCAACGCGTCGGTATGTTCACCGTGCCCGGGCGCACACGTCAGGTCCAGCGGCACCTCGTCGAACTGCACCGGGCTGGCCGCCAGCGCGAACTCATTGCCACTGGCATTGGTGGCTCGCGGCAGATACCCGTTGGCGATCGTCTGCGGGTCCTCGTGTACCTCGCGGGCGGTGCGCATCACGTCCCACACCCCCTCGAAACCGCCGAAAGCCTTCTCCCAATGGGAAAGGTCATGCGACTCAAAGGTCCGGCGCAGTTCCGCGATGCACTCCTTGCGGTTGCCGAATCTCACCATCGCCGAAGCGAAGCGCTCGTCATCGATCAGGTCGGTGCGGCCCAGCCGGGCGCAGAAGTCCGCCCAGAATCGGTCGGCCTGCAGCAGCACGAAGGCGATGAACCGGTTGTCGCGGGTCTTATAGATGCTGGCTACCGGGTTGGGCATCTCGTCCAGGTTGAACTTCGGGATGTCCTGACCGGTGGCGCCTGATCCGACGATGTCCGGACCCAACTGCCAGATCGCGGCGTTGAGCAGCGACACGTCGACCACCGACGGTTCTCCGGTGCGCTCGCGCTTCACCAGCGCCGCAGCGATTCCGCCCGCGATCGCCAGCCCGCCGTAGGAGTCGCCGAACGCCGGCCGCTGGATGGGCGGGTACGAACCGTCACCCGCCGCGTAGGCGTCGCCGATTCCGCCTCGGGCCCAGTACGCAGCCAGGTCGAAGCCGCCCTGCGAGGCGAGGTCGCCGCGGGTGCCGTAGCCGTGCCCGCGGGCATAGATGATCTTGGGGTTGCGCGCACGTACCTGCTCGACGTCGATCCCCATCCGCTGGCGCGAATCCGGCAGCAAGTTGGTGACGAAGACGTCCGCGGTTTCGAGCAGCTTCATCAGCAGCTCCAACCCGTCGGGGGTAGAGGTGTCCAGCCCGATGCTGCGCTTGCCCCGGTTGGGCTGCTCGATGAAGTGATTCACTCCCCCGGCGGCGGTGACAATTCCGGAGCTGATCAGGCCACGCTGCGGATCACCGGTTTCGGGGTGCTCGATCTTGATGACGTCGGCGCCCCAGTCGGCGAGGACGGCACCGGCGGCGGGGACGAACGTCCACGCGGCGAGTTCGACGACGCGGATTCCGCTGAGAATGTCGCTCACAGGGGGTATCCGATCGTCTTGGTCTGCAGATGTTGCTCGAAGCCTTCGATGCCGTTCTGCCTGCCGATGCCGCTCATCTTGTACCCACCGAACGGCGCGTCGGCGCCGTAGTACATGCCGCTGTTGATCATCAGTGAGCCGGTTCGGATGCGGCGCGCGACGGCCATGGCCCGCTCGTCGGAGCCCATGATTCCGCCCGCCAGGCCGTAGGTGGAGTTGTTGGCCATCTCGACGGCGCCGTCGTCGCCGCCGTCGTACGGCGTGATGGACAGCACCGGCCCGAAAATCTCCTCCTGGAAGATCGTGTGGTCCGGGACGACGTCGGCGACGACGGTCGGCGCCACGAAATATCCGCGGTCCAGGTCCTCCGGCACCCCGCCGCCGGCGGTGACGCGGCCTCCCTCACGCTTGGCGGTCTCGATGTAGTTCAACACCCGGGCCTGCTGCTTAGCCGACACCAGCGGCCCGCAGAAAGTATTCGGGTCCGAGGGGTCGCCGACCGTGAGGGAGCCGAAGGTGGCGCTGGCGACCTCGACGGCCTGGTCATAGTGCGAGCGCGGCACGAGCATCCTGGTGGCCAACGCACAGCCCTGACCGGAATGCATCAGCGCGCCAATGCAACCGGGCAACGCCATGCCCATGTCGGCGTCGTCGAGCACCAGATACGCGGACTTCCCGCCGAGCTCAAGCATGTTGCGCTTCATGGTGTCGGCCGACAGCCGCTGGATCAGCTTGCCGACCGCGGTTGATCCCGTGAAGGACACCATGTCAATCCGCGGGTCGGTGGCGAGCACCTGGGCGATGTCATTGTCCGACGCCGGCACGATGTTGACGACACCGGCCGGGATGTCGGTCTTCTCGGCGATGATCCGGCCCCACCGCAACGCACTCCACGGCGTCTCGACGGCCGGCTTGAGCACCATCGTGTTCCCAGTGGCCAGGATCTGGCCCACTTTGTTGCTGATGATCTCGAACGGGAAATTCCACGGCGTGATGGCGCCGACGACACCCATTGGTTCCTTGACCACGACGCGGTTGTACGGCACGCCCATCTTGGCGTCCTCGTCGAGCATCCGCTCCCACTGGAAGGTCGAGATCAGCTGGGCCGGATACCGGATAGCGTCGGCGAGCGGCCATTCCAGCTGCGCGATGTAGGTCATCCCCACCGTCGCGCCGACTTCGGCGATCAGCTCAGCACGGATGTCCTCTTTTTCCTCCTGCAGCGCTTCGTGCAACTGCATCAGGCAGCGTTGCCGGAACTCGTGGTTGGTCGACCAGTCGGTGGTGTCGAACGCACGGCGGGCGGCGGCGATGGCCTCCTGCATGTCCTCTGCGCTGGCGTCGGTGGCGTGCCCGAGCACTTCCTCATTCGCCGGATTGATGTTGTCGACGGTCTTCCCCGTCGACGAATCCCGCAGCCGCCCGTCGATAAACAGTCTGGCCTCGGGATTGAAGTTGACAGTGGCGGCGGCGATGGGTGAAGCCGTCATTGGCGATCCCTCTCACTGAAGTGTGGGCATGAGTTATTGTAGCCTCTTATAGATAACTGTTTAGCTGATTCTGGCATGCGTCAGGGTCCGGCGTCCATGAAGGGGGGGTCGGTTGTCCGTCCCTGTCGACAGCGCCATTGACAGCAGTGGCCGACTCGAATATGCGGCCGACGTCGCGTCGTACCGCCAAGACTTCAGGCGTTACCTCCGTGACCTGGAAACAGCCGACGATTGGCGCTCGGCCGCATTCACCAGCGCCGAGGACGGCCTGGCCCACGACGCTCAAGTGATGGCACGGCTGCACTCCGACGGCTGGAACCGGTATGGCTGGCCGGAGGCGGCCGGGGGTCTCGGTGGAAACGAAATCCACCGGGCCGTGTACTACGAGGAACTCGGCTACGCGATGCTGCCGATACCGGCCCAACACTGGACGCTGGAGACCCTGGGCCCCGCCCTGCTCAAGTTCGCTCCCGGGCTGGCCGCGGCCTACCTGCCCGGCTACCTCAGCGGCGCCGAATGGTGGGGCCAGAGCTTCTCCGAACCCGAGTCCGGCAGCGACCTCGCCACGCTGCGCACCCGCGCGGTCGCTGATGGCGACGGCGGCTTCGTCATCAACGGCCAGAAGATCTGGACGAGCCAGGGCCCGACGGCCACCCGGCTGCTCGCGCTGGTGCGCACCGGAACGCCCGAGAGCCGCCACCGCGGACTGACGATGCTCATGGTCGACGCCGACGCACCAGGGGTCACCATCCGGCCGATCGCGCTGGCAAGTGGCCGTCGCGAACTGGCCGAAGTGTTCTTCGACGATGTCAGGGTCGACCGCGAACGGGTGATCGGCGACGTCGACGGTGGCTGGGCGGTGGCGATGCACCTGATGCAGTACGAACGTGGCATGTACGGCTACGCCGTCCTCAACAAAGTGCTCACCGAGCTGAGCCGGCTGCGGGAGGACATGGCGATCGCCGGTGCGACCGACGCGCAGCGCCAGCGCTTCGCCCAGGTCTACGTCGACGTGGTTGCCGCCCAGGCCCGGACCGCCACCACCGTCCGGCGACTGGCCGCGGGTGAATCGGTCGGCGCGGACAGCAGCATCGACAAACTCCTCTTCGGCCGGGCCGAAAAACAGGTGAACGACCTGGTCCTCGAGATCGGCAGGGAGCGGATGCTGGCCGGAACCGGTCGCGGCGGCGCGGCACTGAACACCGCGCGCGCCGAGTGGTGGTACTCGCGGGCCGCCACGATCATGGGCGGCACAGCCGAAGTCCAGCGCGGCATCATCGCCGACCACCTCCTCGGGTTGCCCAAGGAGAGAAGATGAGCCGCGCCCGCGACGATGCGGGCCGCTTGGCGGCCCGAGGAGCCGCGCCCATGAGCCAGGAAGGTCAGCCGATCGACGAGTCGTGGCCAATGGTCGAGGAAGCCGTGTTCCGTCTCTTTGAAGAACTGGCAGGCAAGTCCGGCAACGGTGCCGTCCCCGCAGCGACATCGGGCTCGGCGGAACACGTGGCGATCGGTCCGCGTCTGGCCGAGCTGGGCTGGTCGGATATCGAAGCCGAGTATCCCGTCGAGGCGTGCGAGCTGCTGTTCCGCGCCCAGGGGCGATCGCTGGCCCTCACTGACTGCCTTGATCGCGTCATGTTGGCCGAGCTCGCCGAACTGCTCGACGAACCCGCCGACCACGTTCTGCTGCCCGGGCTGAGCCCTGGACATATTCCGGGTTCCGATGACGGTCGGGTGTCGGGCATCGTGCTCGGCCCACTCGAGGGTCGGTTGGTCGTTCCGGTGTCGAGGCCGATGGGGGCGGTGTCCGTGGGTGTGGTCGACTCGTCGCGGCTCGACGGCGAGCGCATGGACACCTTCGACGCGTCGGCGTGCTGGACTCGGGTCAGTGGTCCGCTGGACGCCAGCCTCGTCGAAGCGTCCACCGAATGGGACCGGGCGATGGCCGCGGCACGCCGGGCGCTGGCCACCGAATTGGTGGCGCTAGCCGAGCAGGTGTTGCGCATCGCGGTCGAACACGTCAGCGTGCGCATGCAATTCGGCGCCCCCATCGGGTCGTTCCAATCGCCGCGCCACGCGCTGGCCGATGCGTCGGCGGTGCTGGCCGGCGCGCGGGCGCTGCTCGGCGAGTCCTGGCGCTACGGCGGCCGGCTATCGGCCGTAACCGCCAAGGCCGCGGCCGGGCGGGCACACCGCGCGGTCAGCGACGTGGCGTTGCAGGTGTGCGGCGCGATCGGCCTGACCGCCGAGCACGACCTGCACCGTTACGTCACGCGTGGCTTCCAGGTTGATGCTCTCTGTGGGTCGCACGATCACCTCGAAGCGCTGCTCGGCGAACAGCTGTTCGAGATCTACGCTCCGGGCCGTGCATTGCCCGCCATCGTCACGTGGTCTGACTAGAAGAAAGCCGAGCAAAGGGAGTCCATGCGCCGCAACATCTTCGACGAGATCCACGACGACTTCCGAGCCAGCGCTCGCGAGTTCTTCGAGCGGGAATGCGTGCCGAACATTGAGAAGTGGGAACGCGACGGCAAAGTCAGTCGCGAGGCGTGGCTGGCCGCGGGGGCCGCCGGCCTTATCGGGTGGGAGTTCGACGAAAAGTACGGCGGCCTTGGGGTCAAGGATTTCCGGTTCAACCAGATCATCTCCGAGGAGATGTTCCTGACCGGATCGGTGGGCATCGGTCTTGGCGTCCAGAACGACATCCTGGTGCCCTACCTCAACCACCTCACCACCGACGAACAGAAGGCCCGCTGGCTGCCCAAGTTCGTCTCCGGTGACTACATCGGCTCGATCGCGATGTCAGAGCCTGCGGCCGGATCCGACCTGGCGGGCATCAAGACCACCGCACGTGACGAGGGCGACCACTGGGTTGTCAACGGCCAGAAGACGTTCATCAGCAACGGCCTGCTGTCCAAGCTGGTGCTGACTGCCGTGAAGACCGACCCGACCGCCAGGCACAAGGGCATCAGCCTGCTGATGATCGAGGATGGCATGGAGGGCTTCACCCGCGGCCGCAAGCTCGACAAGATCGGCCAGTACTCCGCCGATACGGCGGAGTTGTTCTTCGAGGATGTCAAGGTGCCCAAGGAGAACTTGGTCGGCGAGCTCAACCGCGGCTTTTACCATCTGGTCTCCAATCTGCCCAGCGAGCGGGTCGGCGTGGCCTGTTACGCGCTGCCCGCCGCTCGTCGAGCACTGGACCTGACCAAGGCGTATGCGCTCGAACGCACCGCGTTCGGTCAGCCGATCGGCAAGTTTCAGGTCAACAGGCACTTCCTCGCCGAAATGCAGACCAAACTCGATGCCGCTCAGACCTACCTCGACCAATGCGTGCTGTCGGTCAACGACGGCACATTGTCCGATCAGGATGCCGCAGGCCTTAAATGGTGGACCTCAGAAGTTCAGTGGGAGATCATCGACCGCTGCCTACAGATGTACGGCGGCTACGGCTATATCAACGAGTACGAAGTGGCGAGGCTCTGGCGGGATTCGCGGGTGCAGCGGCTCTACGCCGGCACCACCGAGATCATGAAGGATCTCATGGGACGGGCGATGGGGTACTAGGGGTGACGTTGCTTACTGACTGGCGCCAATCGCTGGATCGACCGGCTGGTTCGGCTAACCTTCTAAACGGTTATTTGATTCGCAAATTTGCATAGCGGTGGAGGTTGCAATGGAGGTCACCAGTCTTCGGGAACCGAAGATGGCCGATCGGGTGGCCACGGTGTTGCGGCGGATGTTTATCCGCGGCGAAATCGCCGAGGGCACCATGCTCCCCCCGGAATCAGAGCTGATGGAGCGTTTCGGCGTGTCCCGGCCGACACTGCGGGAAGCGTTCCGCGTGCTCGAGTCCGAGTCGCTGATTCAGGTCCAGCGAGGCGTGCGCGGCGGGGCCCGCGTCACTCGACCCCGGCGCGAGACACTCGCCCGCTACGCCGGCTTGATCCTCGAATACGAAGGCGTCACGGTCAAGGACGTCTACGACGCCCGGGTGACTCTGGAAGTTCCGATGGTCGAGCAGTTGGCCAAGGACCGCAACCCCAAGGTGATCGCCGAACTCGAGCAGATCGTCGAACGTGAGTCGCAGCTGAAGCCCGGCAGCGAAGCGGTCGATCAGCTCACTGACTTTCACGCCGCGATCGCACGGTTGTCTGGCAACAGCACCCTGCAAATCGTCAGCGACATGCTGCATCACATCATCGAGAAGGCCAACCGGTCGCTCCAGCCCACCAAAGGCACGCGCGCCGAGCAGGCGGTCCGTCGCTCAGCGAAAACCCACCGGATGGTGCTGGACATGATCAAGGATGGCGACGCCGAGAAGGCCGGCCAGCTCTGGAAGCGCCATCTGCAGAAGGCAGAGGAGTTCGTCCTGACCGGCGCCGAATTGTCCACTGTCGTAGACCTTCTCGAATGACAGGTGTCGACGAGCAGGTAAACCAGCACGATCTCGAGACACCCGACTCGATACAAGTCCGATTCGGTATCGAGTACGTCGAATCGCGCCCGGCGGAAGCCATTGCCGCGCTGACCATGCCGATGGAAAGGTGTCGCAATCCTTTCACGGGAGCGCCGACGATCGGCCCGTTGGCCATCCTCGTGGACGCGGCGGCCGGCATCGTCAACCACTATCGGCGTCGGCCCGGCCAGTGGACGGTATCGAGCGAGTTGTCGATGGATCTTGGCCTGGACGGCATTGGGGACCTCGACGGTCCCGTGCTGGCCACCGCGCACACACTTGGTCCGCTCGGTACGACTTCGCTCGGGATCTGCACGCTGACCTACCGCGGAACGGTGATCGGCGGCGGCACGGTGCGGTCGTTCTTCATCGACGCCGATGACGTTGTCCCCCAGCAACGGCCGGAGACCCTGCGCAGGTCGGCTGAGACCACGTTCGCCGAACTGATGGCGGTGCACGTCGCCGAGGATGGTCCGGCAACGGTGCTGGCGCAGCGCGTCGACCGCAACCTGAACAACGACATTGACATCGTGCATGGGGGCGTGGCCACCGCCGGCTTGGAGCTCGCGGCATCGGCGGCCCTGAACCGGGACCGTTCCGACGGTCTGCTGCAGACCGCGTCGCTGCGAGTGAACTTTCTGCGTCCGTTCTTCGCCGGCACTAAATCCCGCTATGAGGGCACGCCGCTACGCGTAGGTCGCAACACCGGCGTGGGCGATGCGCAGGCCATCGGCGACGACGGCAAAGTGGCGATCACCGCGCGGGTGACCGCCTACCGCTGAGGTCGATCGCGCACGAGACGACCACACGGACCTGCGCGACGTTGGCAATTCGGCACGAGCTCGCGGCAAGGTCACCATCTCGATGCGAATGGACTCTGCCGGTCACGAAATACTCGCCTGGCCGATCGAACGCGTGCTTGGTGGAGAGGGTGACGGACGCCGCCGATCCGTCGACGCCGTCGTGGCTGAACGGGAAGAGGCCGGTGCCGTCGAAATCCCAGTCGGCGGACACGATCGTGCCGGCGCCCGGAGGCACCGTCGCTCGAAGCTTCAGCTCGACCGCTTCGCCCACCCCCACCTCCGCTCGCTCGCCGCCGTTGGCGGTGACCGCGATGACGGCTTGGATCCCGCGGCGCTCGGCGGCGTCCGGGGACAGGATCACCTTGTTCTCGGCGAAGCCGAAGGCGGTGTCGACGGGCTCGATGCCGTCCTCCACCCACGCGATCAGATCAGCCAGCGATTGCTCGATGTACGGCATGTAGTCGATCAGCCAGGTGTTGCTGGCCCGGTTGGGTAGTGAGGGCACCATCATCGACGGGCCGTGCTCGGCGTTCTCGACCCAGCGGAGCCGGAACCGCTCCTTGGCGCCCTCCTCCCCCTGCGCCCGCAGCACGGCTTCGCGATAGATGATTCCCTGCGGGGGCCATAGCGACGAGTCCTTGGTGTGGTGGACCCAGATGAGCTTGCCGCTGTAGAGCCCAGAGTAGCCAACGCCCATGAGGGCCGACTGCCGCGGAACGGGGTGCTGCGGGTACACGGGTCGATCATCCACGCGCAGGGAATCGAACTGTGGATCGCTCATCAGGTGGTGCCGGGCGAAGTAATGGAAGGCCAGGAAGTCGCGGTTGTCGACCTGTACCTCGTCGCCGGGTAGCACGTCGCTGAACCGGAGCAGGTTAGCCTCGCCCACGCCGTCGCAGTAAAAGACGTCGTCGGCGTGGGCTCCGCAGTAGAGCCGCCGCCCGGCCGCCGCTCCGGTGAGCACGGTGACGCTCGCGCCGAGCCGATAGCCCGTCTCCCCGAGGCCTTCGAGCTCGACCACCATGGGCAGCGACGGATCTCCGCCAAGGCTTGAGAAGACCAGGATCAGCAGGCGGAAGTTCTGGTGCCGGGGCTCGAGGAAGCGCGGATCCGCCAGGACGTCGGCGCCGGTGAGCACTTTCGCCACTGTGGCTCGTTCGTTCAGGATGTCGCGCTCGACGAGGCCCGGCTGGTCGAAGCCGACGTAGCCGGGCTTGGTCCAGAAATCCTCGAAGTAGGCGGGGTCCTGCTCGAGCAGCGATGTGGCCATCGAGGTCCAGAGCCACATCTGGCCGAGGGGCTTGCCGATCATGTACTCGTCGCCACGCGGGAAGCCCTGCCGGTACAGGCTGGCCAGCTCCTCGCGCTGGTGGGTGGTCAACCCGACGAAGGGATCGCCATGCCCGCCGGGGGCCATAGCGTCGGCGATCGCGTCCGTCTTGTCGCCGAGCAGGCGCTGGCAGTTGAACATCGTGGCGAACGACATCACCTGGGCGCCCTCGATCTTCTCCGTGCTGCCATGCTCCACGATCGGCCCGCCGCCCATGAACGGCAGCGCGCCGTCCCAAGCGTCGGGCGCGTTCTCGAGGCACAGGGGCGACCGCCGCCCTCCGCCCGACCCTCCCCAGACGTAGGCGTGGCGGGGCACCTCGCCATAGACCTGCGCGGCGACGAACTTGGCCAGTCGGGCCGTCTCGGCGCTGGCGCGGTGTCCGTAGAGCGTCGGGTCGTCGCCCCTTCGGGGGTCGAGGTCGTCGCCGATATGACCCTGGTTGGACTCCACCATGCAACCACCGAGGCGGGCGCACATCCGCAGCCCACCAAGGAAATCCGCCATCAGGCCGTTGTCGAAGGCGTTCTCGTGGCCACCGTGAGCGCCCTCGAGCGGCTGAAGGATCCGTCCGCGGTACTGCCCGTCGGTCGGGAACCAGAACGCCCAGCGAGTGGCGGTGTCCGCGAACCCACCGTGGACGTAACGATGCGCGATCGGTTCCGATCGCTCCTCGTCGACGTCCACGTACGGCGTACCGAAGAACCCGTCCGTCGACACGTATCCTGCAACGTCGATCGTGCCGTTTCCGATCTCGGAACGCCGGCCAGTCTCGGTCATCGATGCCTCCCCGCAGTCGCATCGCCGCCACTACGCCGCCCGCTGGGCGTAAATAGTTGCGGGTGTCTGCCAACTCTGGCACTCACTGCCATACGTTGTCTAGAGTCGTGTCGTGATAACCAAGGCCGCCGCGCCATCCCCGCTTGCCGAGGAAGGGGTCTGGGATCGTCGCCGTCGCCTCGTCGCGGGCGAGATCGAGCAGGTCGCGCTCCGGTTGTTCGCCGAACAGGGATACGACAACGTCACGACCGACGACATCGCCCGGGCATGCAACATCTCCGCACGGACGTTCTTCCGGTACTTCGCTACGAAGCGGGACGTGCTCCTCGCGGTCCCGCGCCGCAGCCTCGTCGTCCTGTGCGACGCGGTGGACCAGCGCGCCGCAAACGAGGACCTCCTGACCTCGTGGCGAGCGGCCGCCATCGGTGTCCTCGGTGGTGACGAGGTCGATCTCGCCCTGATCGAGCAGCTCAAGGTGCTCGTCCGCGACAGCCCGGACCTCGTCGACACGATCAACGGCGACGCCGAACTCACCGAGCGATTCGTGCGGACCAACGCCGAGCGGCTCGGCGTCGACCCGGCGACGGACCTGCGTCCGATCATCGTCGCAGGGGCTGTGCGCAACGCGCTGATCGCGGCATTGGACCAGTGGTCCTCCGGCCGGGCCGACGACCTCGTGCGATCCTTCGGGGAGGCCTTCGACATCCTCGCTCGCCTCGGCGCGATCGGTGGCCGACGCGCCGCCAAGACCTCGCATTCGCGCACCCGTCGCACGTAACCGATCCGACGTGTGACGCGGTCACCGCTCGAACGGCGTTGCGCCCCAGGGGCCGACGAGCCCCTACTTCTTCGAGCGTGCCCGGAACGCGGCCACCCGCTCCTTGAATTCCGGGGTGGAGAACGACGTGTACTCCTCGGCCAGCGCGTACTCCAGCACACCGAGCGCGGCTCGCGACAGGTGCATGTTCATCGCAACCTTGCTGGCGCGCAGTGCCTGGGGCGGCAGACCGGCCAACCGCTCCCCTATCGCGAGCGCCTCGTCCAGCACAGTGTCATCGGTGGCCACTTTGGTGACAAGGTTCAGCTTGTCCGCAATTGCCGGAGTGATCCGATCCCCCAGCAGCACATACTCTTTGGCCTTCATCAGACCGATCAGCAGCGGCAGCATTGCCGCGCCGCCGTCGCCGGCCACCAACCCGACCGCGACGTGCGGGTCGGCCAGATAGCTGCTCTCCCCCATCACCAGGAAGTCACTCAGCAACGCGATCGAACAACCCAGACCGACAGCCGGGCCGTTGACCGCCGACACCAGCGGCTTGGGGAAGTTGATCACCTCCAGGAAAACCGTGCGGGCCTCGGCGATCTGGAACTGGCGGGCCACCGCGTCGTCGATCAGACGTCCGAACATCACCATGTCGCCGCCGGCTGAGAACGCCTTGCCGATACCGGTCGTCACCACCGCCCGCACGTCGTCGTCGGCAGTCAGTACCCGCCAGATCGTGGCGAACGCGTGGTGGACCTGCTCGTTGACGGCGTTGAACGCCTCCGGCCGGTTGATGCTCACGACGTGGACGTTGCCGCGCTTCTCCACCAGTAGCCACGGCGCAAATCCTTCGTAGCCAGGCAGAGTAGCGATCTCGGAAGTGGTCATGTGATGGTCCCGTCAGTTCTTCTCGTTGGAAAGGACGGTGACCGCGGAGACCGCGGTCGGCCCACCGATATTGTGGGCCAACGCGACTCGCGCACCGTCGACCTGATTCTCTGCTTCACCGCGAAGCTGATTGAACAGTTCGTAGCACTGTGCCACGCCCGTGGCACCCGGCGGGTGCCCCTTCGCCTTCAACCCGCCGCTCGGATTGATCGGAATCGACCCGCCGACGTAATGTTCACGGCCCTCGACCAGCTTGTAGGCCTCGTAACGATGGGCGAACCCCAAATCCTCGTAGCTGATCAACTCGACGCCGGTGAAGCAGTCGTGGACCTCGGCGACGTCGATGTCGCGCGGCGTCACGCCGGCCATCTTCATTGCTGCCTTGGCGGCGCGCACCGTCGGCGGGAAGGTCGTCATGTCGCCCTTGTGCTGGTGCATCACCCGGTCCATGCCCAGCCCGACGCCGCGAACCCAGACCGGACGGTCGGTGTAGCGGTCGACGACCTCCTCGGCGGCCAAGATCACCGCGGCCGCGCCATCGCTCTGCGGGGTGCAGTCGTAGAGGCCGAACGGTTCGACCACGATCGGCGCGGCCAGCGCCTGCTCAACGGTGATCTCGTAGCGCAGTTGAGCTTTCGGGTTCTTCACCGCGTGGAAATGGTTCTTCACCGCCACCATCGCCATGTGTTCCTTCGTCGCCGGCGATTCGTGCAGGTATCGCATCACGTGCAGCGCGAAGTTGGCCGGCGCAACCAGTCCCAAGGGGTAGTCCCAGGCGTTGTCGCGGGTCATCGCCGCCCAGTCCCAGAACGTGGTGTTCGATGAGGTTTCGCGGACCTTGTCGGCCCCGACCACGAGCACCACGTCGTAGAGGCCGGAGGCGATGGCGAGGGTGCCGTTTCGAATCGCATCATTGCCCGTCGCGCAGGCGTTTTCGACGCGGGTCACCGGAATCTCGGTGAGGTCGAGGGTGTCGGCCAAAATGCCGGACGGGAACCCGTCGGTCGTCGAAAGCTCACCGAACCACGCGGCTTCGATATCGGATTTCTCGATGCCCTTGTCTACCTTTGCGACCGCTTCGGCGTAGGCCATCGGGATCAGGTCCTTGACGCCAAGGGCGAAGTGTTCGGCAAAGGGCGTCATCCCCGCACCGACGATGGCAACGTTTCTCATGCAGCGGCTCCTTCCAGCGTCCGCCCCGGCCAGAATGCATAGCCGTAATCGGGGATGCCGGCGCGAATGGCGATCCTGCGCAACACCACTGAGCCCGGCTGTCCGATGGTCGCCTCGCCGGCGGGCACACCGGTGACCTTGAGCAGCACCCGCACGGGGCTGTCGTCGAGCTGAACGACGGCCAGTGAGTACGGGCTGGGCAGGTCGGGCACCGGGATCCGCACTGTGGTGTGGGTATAGACGGTGCCGGTGCGTGGCAGCGGCTTGAGCCGGTATTCGGTGGCCAACCGTCCGGCGTTGTCGACTCGCAGCCGCGGCGGGAACTGCGGCGCGGCGTCGATGCCCGGACTGTCCTCGAAAACCGCTGCTTCCCAACGGATTTTCGGCTCGAAAGCGCGCGCATATGCGGGCATCGAGATCGGGATGCCGACACCGTCGGCGACGCGGGCCTTCGGTAATTCCTGGGCCGGAAACTCGTCGCGGGCGATCCGGGTCGCGGTTTCCGCGGATGCGAGGTTGGCCGCGCTGATGCTGGACTGCTCGACCGCGAGCAACAGGCCCTCGATGCCCGCCTCAATCGCATCGGCCAACAGCAGGATGATCGCCGCGCTGGAGACAGCGGAGTCCGCAACGGCGTGCGTCGTATCGAAGTCGCCCGCGACATGCGCCAAGGGCACGCCTGTCACCGCGGCCAGCGTCGGAGTTCCGGTCAGGCCCAATCGGGTCAGGGTGGAGCGCACCCCGACCTCGCGTTGCAGCCGGGGGTCGACGTAGGCGTGGCGGGCGCCGTCGGCACCACGGGCGATCAACGGCAGGCTGCGCGTCTGGCGTGCCAGCGGGGTCACGATGGCGCCGTCATCGCCCGTGAGCACCGCGCCCGCCCCGGCCGCGAGATCGTTGTCGTCGGCGGCGATCACCAGGGTCCTTTCGCCGGCGCTGACGATTTGGTCCAACACCGCGGGTGCGCCGCCCAGCACCTCCGTCACGGCGGTGTCGGCCGGCAGCGACAACGCCGCCAATAGCACCGCGCCGTTGCCACCTTCCAACAGCGGAAAATCGCGAGACACCAGCACCACCCGTTGCGCCGTGGCGCCGGGATCGGCCGCGCGGCCGGCGGCGACGGCCATCGTCAGCGCGTCCTCGTCGGGACCCTTGACCCGCCGGTCGCGCACAGCCCAGGGCGGCAGATAGGTGCCGACCGAAAAGACCCGAGTCATAAATCCCCGCTTTTGTGGATGACTGCGCGTTACATCGCGCAACTAATGATCTATATAGTTATAGCATTCGACCGCATACTCTAGCGACCGACGGAAGGGTCAACGAACCGTGGGCAATCCCCATCCTCGCACTCTGGACGATCGCGTCGTGGTGATAACCGGCGCCAGCCGCGGCATCGGCGCCGCCATCGCCGAGCGGATCGCCGAAGACGGTGCGGCCGTGGCATTACTGGCCAAGACTGAGGCGCCGCATCCCAAGATCGCGGGCACCCTTGCCGAGACCGCGGACGCTGTGCAACGTGCGGGTGGCCGGGCGCTCCCGCTGACCTGCGACGTCCGGGACGCGGGCGCGGTGGCGTCGGCGATCGCTTCGGTGGCCGAGAAGTTCGGCGGCATCGACGTCATCGTCAACAACGCCGGGGCCCTGGATCTCCGGCCGACCGCGCAGTTGCCGCCTAAGAACCTGCGCCGGCTGCTGGAAATCAATGTGGAAGGGCCGTTCGCGGTGGTGCAGGCCGCACTTCCGCACCTGCGCCGGTCGGACAACGCGCACGTCGTCAACGTCTCTCCCCCGCTGAACATGGACCCCAGATGGGTAGGCGCCCACGTGGGGCACACCGTGGGCAAGTACGCCGAAAGCCTGCTCACCCTGGGCTGGGCCGAAGAGTTCGCCTCGGTGCCGATCGCAGTGAACTCGCTGTGGCCGGCCACCACGATCGCCAGCACCGGAATGATGGTCGCAATGGGAGAGGCAGCGGTACGCGCGCATGCCCGTAGCCCACAGATCATGGCCGAGGCGGTGCACGCGCTCGTCACCCGACCCGCCGCGGCGTGCAGCGGCCATTTCTACACGGACGAGCAGATCCTGCGGGAAGAAGGCCGCGAGGACCTGTCGGGCTACCTATTGGCCCCGAGCGAGGAGGACCTGACGCCCAACTTCTATCTCCTGTCGGCCCCGGTGCCCACGGTTTAGGAAGCGGCTGTGGTGAATTCGTTTGACGCGTTGAGCGCCCGTGAGCCCGAGTTGGTCAAGCTGCGGCTCACCGTGCGGGACTTCTTACAGTCCGACCGCGCTGAATTCGGGTGGCAGCCCGGCGTCGACTCGTGGTTGGCCGGATGGGACGAGGAGTTCTCCGCCCGGTTGGGCGCCGCCGGATTCACCGGCCTGACTATCCCGAAGCGGTACGGCGGCCACGGGCTGGGGCACCTGCACCGATACGTGGTGACCGAGGAGCTGATAGCGGCGGGTGCGCCTGTGGCGGCGCACTGGACCGCCGATCGCCAGGTCGCGCCGGGCCTGTTGACCTACGGCACCGAGGAGCAGCGCGAACGACTGTTACCGAAGATCGTTGCGGGCCAGCTCTATTCGTCGATTGGCATGAGCGAGCACGGCGCCGGATCCGATCTTGCTGCTGTGCAAACCAAGGCGGTGCGCGCCGACGGCGGCTGGCTGCTCTCCGGTAGCAAGGTGTGGACCAGCGGGGCCCACCATGCGCATCAGGTCGTCGTGCTGGCCCGCACCAGCCCGCCAGACCCCGAACACCGGCATGCCGGTTTCAGCCAGTTCTTGGTGCCGTGCAATGCCGAAGGCGTCTGCATCGAGCCCATCATCTTGATGTCGGGGGCACACCACTTCAACGAGGTGCTGCTCGATCAGGTCTTCGTTTCCGATGCTGACGTGCTCGGCGAAGTCGGCAACGGCTGGCACCAGGTCACCTCAGAGTTGTCGTTCGAACGCAGCGGACCCGAACGGATCCTGTCCACCGGTCCCCTGCTGTTCGCCGCCATCCGCGCACTCGGCCGTGGGCCTGCGCCCGATGACCGCACCGCAGCCGACATCGGCGACCTGATGGCGCGGTTGATCTCGCTGCGGCAGCTGTCGTTGTCGGTGGCCCGCACGCTCACCGACGGCGGCGATGCCGCCAATCAGGCGGCGCTGGTGAAGGACCTCGGCACGCGTTTCGAAGCGGAATCAGTGGGGTTGATCGCCGATCTGCTCGAGGCGGCACCGCCGAATTCTGAACTGGAGACGATGCTGAACACCGCGTGGCTGCACAAGCCCATGTTTACCTTGCGCGGCGGCACCAACGAGGTGCTGCGCGGCGTGATCGCCCGCGGAATGGGGCTGCGGTGAGCGCTCTGGCCGGCGGGGTATTCGCCGCGACCGACACCAGGGACGACGATGCGGAGCTGCGTCAACTCGTCGACGACCTTGGGCAGCGCGCCTACGACGCGGGGCTGGGCCACCGCGGCGTCCCAGACCAGTTCGACGCCGAGCTCTGGCGCAACCTCGAGGACACCGGGCTGGCCAGGCTGGCGAGCACGTCGGACATGGGAGCCGGCCCGCGCGAGTTGGCCGTTGCGCTCTACGGCGTGGCCCGCCACGCCGGCGCGGTGCCGTTGGCCGAAACCGACGCGCTTGCGGGGTGGCTCGGCCAGCAGGCTGGCATCGAGCTACCCGCCGGCCCGCTGAGCGTCGCGATCGCCGATGCCGAAACCGACAACGGCCGGGTCACCGGCACCGCGCACGCAGTGCCATGGGCAAGAGCGTGCACCGCCGCCGTACTGGCCGTCAGCACGCCCGCTGGACTTCAGGTCGGCGTGATCGACGTGACGCCCGGTGAGCTGCGAGAAGGTCACAACCTGGCAGGCGAACCCCGCGACTCGATTGCCTTTGACGTGTCGGCCGACCAGTTGCACGCCGTAGACCCGACGGTGGGCACCGAGCTGGCTCGGCGCGGCGCATGGTCACGCTGTGTGCAGACCATCGCAGTGTTGGATGCCGCCGCAGCGCTGTCGGTGGAGCACACCCGCCAGCGCGTCCAGTTCGGTCGTCCGCTCAGCGCTTTCCAGTCCGTGCAGCAGTCACTGGCCGGCATGGCCGGAGAGATCGAAAGAGCCCGTGCTGCTGCGGAATTGGCCGTTGCCGCCGCTGCCGAGCACGGCTTCGCGTCGCCTCACACCGACTACGCTGTCACCGTCGCCAAGGTGGCGGTCGGCCGGGCCGTCGGGCCGGTCACCAGCGTTGCCCACCAGCTGCACGGCGCGATCGGCGTCACCAGTGAGCATCCGCTATGGCTGTTCACCTTGCGCGCTCAGAGCTGGACCAGCGATTACGGCACTACCACGCACTTCGCGCGGCGACTCGGCCGGCTTGTCCTGGCCGGCGAGGACCCGTGGAGTTTGGTGACGGGGGATCTGACTCAATTGGAAAACAACAGTAGATAAGGGAGAACTAGTGACAGTGCAGCAATTCGAGGGCGCCTCGGCGATTGTCAGCGGAGGAGCCGGTGGCCTGGGCGAGGCGACGGTCCGTCGGCTCCATGCCGAAGGACTTGGCGTGGTGATCGCCGATCTCGCCGCCGACAAGGGCAAGGCGCTGGCCGACGAGCTGGGTAGCCGGGCACTGTTCGTCAGCACCGACGTAACGAGCGACGACAGCGTGCAGGGTGCCATCGAGCAGGCCAACCAGCTCGGTCAGCTGCGCTACGCGGTCGTTGCACACGGCGGCTTCGGGGTGGCCCAGCGGATCGTGCAGCGCGACGGCAGCCCGGCCGACATGGCCGGTTTCACCAAGACCATCAACCTGTATCTCACCGGCACCTACAACCTGACACGGCTAGTAGCGGCTACGGTAGCCGCCGCCGAACCCCGCGAGGACGGCGAACGGGGTGCCATCGTGATGACAGCCTCGGTTGCGGGCTATGAGGGTCAAATCGGCCAGACCGCTTATGCCGCAGCGAAAGCCGGTGTCATCGGGTTGACCATCGCTGCCGCTCGCGACCTCAGTTCGGTGGGCATCCGGGTCAACACCATCGCCCCTGGAACGATGAAGACGCCGATCATGGAGTCGGTCGGCGAGGAGGCTATCGCGAAGTTCGCTGCCAACATCCCGTTCCCGAAGCGACTGGGCACTCCAGCCGAGTACGCCGACGCCGCGACGTTTCTGCTGTCCAACGGCTACGTCAACGGCGAGGTAATGCGCCTCGACGGCGCCCAGCGGTTCACGCCGAAGTAGGCGCGACGGCGCTACAGTCGGCCGTCCAGCTGAAGCTCGGGGTGCACCCACGACGGCGAGTTCTTCTCCTTGAACGCGCGGAAACCCTCGCGTGCCTCGGGGCCGAACATGCTGGCCTGCATGCCGATTCGGTCGAACAAGCCCAGGTAGTTGTCCAGGCTGGCCTTGACCACGCCGCGCGCCGCCGGCGCGGTTCGACAGCATTGGGAGAGAAGTTCTTTGGCCACGTCCAGCAGGTCGTCGTGCGGAACCACCCTGGTCACCATGCCCCAGTCGAGGGCCTCCTGCGCGGTCAGCGTCCGCCCGGTGAACATCAGGTCTTTGGTACGGACCGGGCCGATCAAGCGCGCCAACACCTGGCTGTAATAGGTGTCGGCGATGCCTCGGAACAACTCGGGCACCCGGAAGGTGGCCCGATCGCTGACCACCGCGAGGTCGCTGCACATGGCGATTTGCAGACCACCGCCCTGAGCCAGGCCGTTGACCGCTGCCACGACGGGCTTGGGCGACTGCCGCAAGACGTCGAAGGGCGTTGCGTCCATTCCCATGGTCGCGGCGAAGTCCATCCAGTTGTCCTCGGCGGACTGGCCCAGATCGCCGCCCGGCGCGAACACGTCACCGGTTCCGGTGATGAGCAGGCCTGCGAGATCAGGATCGGCGTTGACCCGGCTAATCGCGTACCGGATACCGAAATACATCGCTGGCGTCATTGCGTTGCGCGCCTTGGGACGGTCCAGGGTGCAGATGGCGAACGCCCCGTCGCGTTCAAACCGCAGGAACGGGGTGCCCAACCAGTCACCATTGGGAGGACGGGGACCGCCATTGAGGCCATCGGACATGTGGAATTCCCTTCCAGAACGTGATTGTTTCGCCGAAACCAAAGTAGCGAAATAGTTGTATGATTCCAATTCTCCGGCGTAGCATCCTCGACGTGGCGTACGTCACTGCGTCGCGCCCCACCATCCCGCTGAGCGCGGCCGATTGCGAGCTACTGGAGGCATACGAATGGGTTCACTGGACGGCAGGGTCGTCTTCATCACCGGAGCCGCTCGCGGGCAAGGCCGTTCGCACGCGGTGATGTGCGCCGAGCAAGGTGCCGACATCATCGGTGTCGACATCTGCGAGAACCTCGACATCGTGCCCTATGCCCTGGGCACCGAAGACGATCTCGAGGAGACGGCCCGCCTGGTAGAGAAAACCGGCAGGAAGATGATCACCCGCAAGGCCGACGTTCGAGACTTCGCTGCGCTGCAGGATGCGTTCGACGCGGGCGTCAACGAGTTCGGCCACGTCGACACGGTGCTCGCCAACGCCGGGGTCGTGCTCACCAACGCCGACGAGCGCGACGCATCAGAGGCGCTGCGGCTAGGGCTCGACATCATGCTCATCGGGGTGTGGAACGCCTTCCAGGTGGCGATCCCGCACATGAAGGAACGTGGCGAGGGTGGCAACCTGATCGCGACGAGCTCAATGATCGCCCTACTGGACCTGACCGACGGGCGCGGCGGCAGCGACGCCTACCTGATGTCCAAGGTCGCCGTCGTCGGTCTGGTCCGCGCGTACGCGGCCATGCTTGCCCCCGACCGCATTCGCGTTAATGCGGTGGCGCCGACGAATTGCGCGACCCCGATGATCACCGACAACCCGGCGCTGTTCAAAGTGATCGAGGACAACCCTCGCATGGTCAACGCAGTCCAGACCGCGCTGCCGGACCTGCCGCTGATCGAGCCACGCGACGTGAGCAACGCGATCCTCTTCCTGATCAGCGACGCGGGCCGCTCATTCACCGGAAGCATGCTGAAGGTGGACGCCGGCATGGACGTACGGCGCTGACCGGGATTTTGCGATGGACTACGGAATCGACCGCCGATCGGCGCTGATCGTCGGCGGCAGTAAGGGAATCGGCTTCGAAGCCGCGAAACTGCTTGCCGCAGAGGGTGCGCGGGTTGCGGTACTGGCCCGCACCAAGTCCGACGTCGCCGCCGCCGCCGAATCGATTCGTAGCGAGGGCGGCACCGCGATCGGCGTCACCGCCGACGTCAGCAGCGCCGAGCAGCTTCAGAATGCGGTGCGAGAAGTGACCACCGAGCATGGACCGCCGCTCATCGTCATCGGTCAAGCCAAATACCAGAAACCCGGCGACTTCGCCGACATCACCGACGTGAGCATCTACCGCGAGTCCTTCGACATGCACACCACGAGCCAGATCCTGCTCCTGCATGCGGTGCTGCCCGCGATGAAGGAAGCGGGTTGGGGCCGCTTCGTCCACATCGGATCAGCCACAGCGAAGGAACCCGCGGGCAACATCCATCACGCGGTGGCCAATACCAGCCGTCCGTCGACGGTCGGACTACTCAAGACCGTCTCCGACGAGTACGCCCGATACGGAATCACCGTCAACACCGTCGCCCCCGGCTGGATCGAGACCGAGAACGCGCTGGCCTATCTGGATCAACACCTCGGCGCGAGCACCGAGCAGGAGCGCCGCGACTTCATGCTCACCCAGGCCCGCGTACCGGCGGCACGGATGGGGAAGCCTCGCGAGATCGCCTCACTCATCGCCTACTTGTGCTCAGCCCCTGCTGGATACGTCACCGGCAGTTGGATCGAAGTCGACGGTGGCTTGCATCGCTCGGCGTTCTGACGCTAGGAGAACACACGTGAAAACCCATGCCGTACCGGAACTCTCCTTCGCAGGTCTGCCTATGGCGGCGGACCGTGGGGTGGGATGGAAGACCGTGCGCGACGCCGGGCGGGTGGTGTTCATCGACGGCTGGTACTACCTAGCGCACCGCGAGGACGTGCTTGCCGCGCTGCGCAATCCGGAGTTGTTCTCGTCAAAGAAGGCCTTCGACGTGCTCGGCGCCCCGCTGCCGTTGGTACCCATCTCCTTCGACCCGCCCGAGCACACGCGATTCCGCAAGATCCTGCAGCCCTTCTTCAGCCCGCACACTTTAAAGGAACTCCTGCCCTCCCTTCAGAGACAGGCGATCGACATCGTCGACGACATCGCCAAGAAGGGTGAGTGCGAAGTCGTAGCCGACCTGGCGATTCCCTACCCGTCACAGGTGTTCCTGACGTTGTTCGGACTGCCGCTGGAAGATCGCGACCGGCTCATCGCATGGAAGGACTCAGTCATCGCGCTTGCAGAGTCACCGACGCTGGAAGGCGCTGACCTAACCCCCGCAATGGAATTGCTCGCCTACGTCTCCGAGGCGATCAACGAACGAAGGGCCAACCCCGGACCGGACATCCTGTCCCAAGTGCTCACCGGCGAGGACGCCCTCGACGATGCCGAGGTGATGGGGCTGAGTTTTCTATTCGTGCTCGCCGGGCTGGACACCGTCACGGCGGCGATGAGCACGGCGCTGCTGGAACTGGCCCGCAAGCCTTTGCTCCGCACCACACTGCGCGAGGATCCCAACCAGATGAGCGTGTTCGTCGAGGAGATCGTCAGGTTGGAGCCGCCCGCACCGATGTTGCCCCGGGTCACCACCGCGGAGGTCACCATCGGCGACATCACCCTTCCCCCGGATACCCAGGTGCGGCTGTGCATCGCCGCGATCAATCGTGACGACAGCGACGAGACCTCGACCGACGACGTGGTGATGGATGGAACGGTTCACCGGCACTGGGGCTTTGGTGGAGGGCCGCACCGCTGCCTCGGCTCTCACCTGGCACGCATGGAGCTCACGCTCGTCCTCGACGAATGGCTCAAACGCATCCCCGAGTTCTCGGTGGAGGCCGGCTACGAACCGCACATCGTGTTCCCTGCGCAGACCTTCTCGCTGGAACGCGTGCCGCTGAAGCTGGGCTGAGCTAGTCGCCGCGCGAGTATTTCTTGACGAGTTCCTGTTAGTACAGCTTGCCTGTGTCCGAGGCAGGTGCGCCTCGGACGAGAGCGACGGCGGACATTTGTAGTGCGCCAACCGGTTTCGTAGCCATTCCAAGAGCTCCGCGGCGAAACCGCCGTTGGCATCGGCCGGATCGACTGTCTGCACCACACCTTTGACGGCTTGACCCATCTCGTCGTCCGGAATACCGAACACCGCCGCGTCGAGCGCCTTGGGATGGGTGATCAGCAGATCTTCAGCTTCTTGCGGGTAGATGTTCACCCGCCCGAAATGAGGCTCTATTGCCATGAATGTGGATGACCTCATGTGTGGTATGGGAGCTCGAGGGTGACCGGCCCGCAGACGAGCATG